>JBAQGL010000102.1:0-11704 GCA_049287785.1 Candidatus Dormiibacterota bacterium
CGGCGGGGCCGTAGGCGGCGAAGTAGCGCCGCGCCAGCTCAGCGAGGGCGGCGTCGCCGCTCGGGCCACTCGACCTCGGCACCCAGTCGTCGAGGAGCACGAAGCTGTCGTCACGACCCATGCGCGGACCGGAACAGATCACGCCGAGGGCCGCGGCGTGATACAGGAGATGGACCAGCGACTGTCCGACGGGCTCCTCGAGCACACCGGCGCTGACCATCCGCTCGCGGATCTGCCGCCTCGCCATCGGGCCGTCCGCAAGCGCCGTCCGCAGCACCTGCACCCCCCGCTGGCAGGTCGCGTCGTCGAGACCGAGAGCTCTCCGTCGACTCGCACCGAACTGCAGGAGCGCAGAACCGAAAAGATCCACCAGCCAGCGCGCATCGTCCGCGGCGCAGAGGTGCAACGTGCCGCGCATCAACCAGGTGCGCACGACCGAGCGATCCTCCTCGAACGCGTGGTCCACCGCCGCGGCCGTGAGCCCAACGCTGCGGACGCGTACCTGGTGACGCGCCGCATCGAAGGCCTGCGCCTGCAGCGCACAGAGCGCGCGCGTGACCGCGGCGACGTCCCCGTTGAGCCGTGTGTCGTCGGTGAGACGCTGCGATCGCAGCCGCGACAGGCGCAGGTGCAGCGGCGTGGGGTCCGGCATCGTCGCGATCTTAGGAGCGGGCGATCAGAAGAAGTCGGGCATCCAGGACAGGCCGCCCGCGACAAGCCCGTCCATCTCGGCCACCGCGTCTGGTCCGCCCTCGAGCAGGCCGAGCCGGACAGCGTCCTCGGCGCGCAGCGCAGTTGAGTACCACGCTGAGAGCGCACCGATGCCGCACCGAATCGCACCGCTCCCGCCCGCGGTGACCCGCGCCGACCCTGCCTCGACCTCGACCACCATGCGTTCGACACCGGTGACCGGGTCGGTCACCTCCAGCTCCACGCGACCCGCGGCTCGAGCCGGCCAGCCCCGCGCGGTCATCGCGGCCTCGACGTTGACGATGCGCTGCATCCAGCAGAGGAAGCCCTGCACCTCGAGGTTGCGATGCGGTTCGGGGAGCAGCCACAGCAGCGGTGACACATCGACCAGAGCAGAGTGCACGAACACCACGTCGCTGCTCTGCGACTCCTGGCCGCCGAGGAAGCCGAGCAGGCCACGTGTGGCGTCGAGCGTTGTGGCGATGAACTCCTGCACCCGCAGGCGAATCCAGCTCCCCGGCTGACGCTCCGACTCGTAGCGTACGTAACCGGTGAGCGCGTCGCCCTCATACCAGCCGTACTCGAACCGTGGTGTCTGACCGTCGCCGGGGTCCCATTCCACGGAGAGGAACCAGTCGGGACGGTCGAGAGGACCGTCCCAATTGACCAGGTGTGATCTGCGCAAGGCTTCAACAGCGGCGCGGTCGGGTCTGGGCCGGACGCTTCCAGAACCCGAAAAGCCAGTCAGTGCAGCGGTCTGGACGATCTGGCGGAGCGTCTGCGAGCACACCTCCCAGCCCCAGCGGCGATAGAGGCGGACCGTTGCGGCATGCAGGGGAGCGACCGCGGCCCCGCGCTCTCGAGCGAGGCCGATGCAGTCGCGCATCAGCGCCCCCGCGACGCCGCGACGTCGCCACGCGGGATGCACCGCAACGGCCGTGACCCCCTGCGCCGGCACCGATCTGCCCCCGAAGAACTGACCGGCGGGCAGGAGCATGTAGCCGCCGACGATCTCTCCGCCCACATGGGCCAGACGGAGGGGCGCGTGCGGCACGGCCGCGTTGAGCCAGCGCATGTTGGCCGCAGCGTTCCCGGCGAATGACTCGGCATCCACCTCGGCAAAGCGTCGACGATCGGCGTCACCCTGCGCGTCGCGGATGTCGATCTCGGTGTGTCCCGGTTCCATGAGCGCCCGAGTGTACTCGCGGGTCATCCCGGGATCTGCGTTTGGGCGGGGCGCGGAGTCGGGATACCCTTGGAGTCATGGACGAGCTCGCCGCCCCGTTCGCGCCTGATCCAGGCCGCCTCGACGCGTACGACCACGCAGCGGTCGAAGCACGCTGGCGCCGGATCTGGGATGAGCGCGGCGACTACCGCACCCAGCTCGACGATCCCGACCGGCCCTTCTACAACCTCATGATGTTCCCGTACCCGTCGGCCGAGGGGCTGCACGTCGGGCACATCATCCCGTTCGCCGGGGGCGACATCTACGGCCGCTGGCGGCGCCTCATGGGCGACACGGTCTTCGAGCCGATGGGGTTCGATGCCTTCGGCATCCACTCCGAGAACTACGCGATGAAGATCGGCGAGCATCCCGCCGTGGTCATGCGTCGTGCAGTCCAGAACTTCCGCGAGAACCAGCTTTCACGGATCGGCTCGATGTTCGACTGGAGCCACCAGGTCAATACCGCCGACCCCGCGTACTACCGCTGGACCCAATGGTTGTTCGTCCGCCTTTTCAAGGCGGGGCTCGCGGAATGGCGCGAGGGCGCGGTCAACTGGTGCCCGTCGTGCCTCACCGTGCTCGCCGATGAGCAGGTGGAGCAGGGTCGGTGCGAGCGCTGCCATACGATCGTGCAGACCCGCTATCTCCGCCAGTGGTGGATCAAGATCACGCGCTACGCGCAGCAGCTGCTCGACGCGCTCGACACGCTCGACTGGTCGGAGTCGACCAAGACGATGCAGCGCAACTGGATCGGGCGCAGCGAGGGCGCGACCATCCTGTTCGACCTCGACGGCTGCCGGCGCAAGGACGTCACGGTGTACACCACGCGTCCGGACACGCTCTTCGGCGCCACCTTCCTGGTCATCGGCGCCGATCACCCGGAGTTGGAGGAATTCGTGCCCCCGGAGCGCATCGGCGAGGTCAACGCCTGGAGGAACAAGTTCCCGCCGACGGCGGCCGAGCCCGACTTCTCGATCGGGATGGAGCTCGGTTCCTTCGCGATCCACCCGCTCACCGGGGCGCGCCTTCCGGTATGGGCGGCTCCCTATGTGCTCGGTGGCTACGGGACCGGCGCGATCATGGCGGTCCCGGGACATGACGCACGTGACTGGGCGTTCGCGCGTGCGCATTCGCTCCCGATCGTCGAGGTGATCAGCGGCGGCGATGTCGATGTGGCTCCGTACAGCGGGGTTGGGACGCTGGTCAACAGCGGCGACTTCAGCGGCCTCTCGTCCGACGAGGGCAAGCAGCGCATCGTCGAGCGTCTCCACGAATTGCGTCGCGGCGAGCCGAGCGTGCAGTACAAGCTTCGCGACTGGCTCATCTCGCGACAGCGGTACTGGGGCCCGCCGATCCCGATCATCCACTGCCCCAAGGACGGTCCGGTCGCGGTGCCGGAGGAGGATCTCCCGGTGCTGCTCCCCGACGTCGAGGACTTCCGTCCTCGCGGCACCGGTCTCTCGCCGCTCGCCACGGTGGAGGAGTGGGTCAACGTCCCGTGCCCGAAATGCGGTGAGCCGGCGCGGCGCGAGACCGACGTGAGCGACACGTTCCTCGACTCCGCGTGGTACCACCTGCGCTATCCGTCGACCGATTTCGACGACGTTCCTTTCGACAAGGAGCGGACCGATACCTGGCTTCCGGTCGACATGTACATCGGCGGCAACGAACACGCGGTTCGCCATCTCCTCTATGCGCGCTTCGTGATGCGCGCGCTCCACGACATGGGTCTGGTGCCTGCCGCGGAGCCGTACACCCGCTTCCGCGCTCACGGCATGATCATCATGGACGGGGCGAAGATGTCGAAGAGCCGGGGCAACGTGCTCAACCCCGACGAGTACATCGAGCGCTATGGGGCCGACACCGTGCGGCTCTTCATGATGTATCTCGGCCCGTACACGCTCGGCGGGGACTTCCGCGACAAGGGCATCGCCGGGATGACCCGGTTCATCAACCGGACGTGGCGCGCGACCCAGCTCGCAAACGGCACCGACGTCGGCGACGACGTGAGGGAGCGGCGACGCCATCGCCTCATCAAGCAGGTCGAGGACGACATCGCCGAGCTGCGCTACAACACCGCGATCGCGTACCTCATGGAGTTCGCTCGCGAGCTCGATCACGAATGCTCGGACGGAACCGCGCGGCGCGTCGACGCCGAGACCCTGTTGAAGCTCCTCGCGCCCTTCGCGCCGTTCGTCACCGAGGAGCTCTGGGACCGCACCGGCCACGAGGACTCGGTCCACGAGCGTGGCACCTGGCCGGTCTACGACGCGGAGCTTGCAGCGCCGCAACGCGCGAACATCGCGATCACCGTCGACGGGAAGCGCCGTGGTGAGTTCGAGGTCGATGCGGGGACCTCCGAGGCCGACCTCAGCGCGCTGGCGCTCGCCCACCCGCGCGTGGTCGAACTCCTTGGCGGACGCCCGCCGGGCAAGGTCATCGCGGTCGTCGACCGCATCGTCAACATCGTCACCGCTTGACGTCGAGCCGCATCGGCGCGTGCTCGATGCCGTCCTCGACCCAGCGCTCGCCGCAGACCTCGAACCCGAACCGTGCATACCAGTCGACGAGATATGCCTGTGCGCTCAACACGATTGGCGGCTCTGCCAGCTCGATCGCGCGTCTGAGCAACGCACCCGAATAGCCTCGGCCGCGGGCGGTGGCCACCGTCGCGACGCGGCCGATGCGGTGTCCGCCGCCGCTCTCGGGCAGGAGCCGCAGCGTGCTGAGCACGCGGCCGTCGCCGTCCTCGATCCACAACTGCAGCGTCTCCGCGTCCGCATCGCGAGCGTCGATGTCCGCATACACGCAGTTCTGCTCGACGACGAAGACGTCCTGACGAACCGCGAGGATACCGAGGAGTGCCCGAGGCGTGAGCTCGTCGAGATGCGCCTCCTGAACCTCGGGCACGCCGTTCTCGTTACGCCGTTTGCGGTTCCACCACCGCCGTGCACGCCGAGCAGCGGTGAGCCGCCTTGGGGATGACCGTCAGGCACTCGGGGCAGGCCCGCGTGTTCGATTCGGCCGGTGCGGCGGAGCGACTGCGGGCCTGAAGACGGCTGTACGGCAGGACGAAGAAGAAGTACACGCCTGCCGCGATGAACACGAAGGCGATCACGGCGGTGATAAAGGTGCCGTACTCGATAACGCTGCCGTTGATGGTGACCGTCAGACTGTCGAAGTTGGGCTTCCCGAACGGTATGGCGATGATCGGGTTGATGATGTCGGCGACCAGCGCGGCGACCACCATCCCGAACGCGACGCCGATGACGACCGCGACCGCCAGTTGAACAACGTTGCCCTGGTTGAGAAAATCACGGAAGCCTTTCACGATATCCTCCTCACGTCTCCGTCCTACCCGGCGACTCCACCCGCCAGGGGGCTCAGCATCGTGACACACACGCCCGTCCAGCAGCGCGTGCTCGCGATGCGATATCCGCCGGTGATGGGCATCGGATCTCCCGGCTCGTACACATACCAGACGTCGCGCGAACCGGGCCGGGGCAAGGCATGCAGGATCGCACCCGGGGGATACACCGCCGTGCCCCAGAACCACGGAACGCCCCTCGCCAGGGAGCGGGTGTTGTCGACGGTTGCCTGGTCACCGTAGTAGCGGACGAGCAGGTATTCGCTCGGGTATGCGGCCACCAGGTCACCACGTGACACGTGACCTTCAATGGCTGCCAGTGCCATCGGCGTCTCGGGGTTGGTGATGGTCAACACGGTCGCGGCGGCGACAGCGGCGGTGACGGCGCCGGCGCCGATGGCGACCCGGCGCCACGGCATGGTTGCCAATCCCGCACCGAGCAGCGCATACGCCGGAGCCCAGGCCGCGCTCAGGTACTTCCCGTCCTCGAGCGGGTGATAGAAGCTCGCGAGCAGCATGACGCCCACGCCGACCACCACCGCGAGGGCGAGAACTGCGGCGGTGCTCGCGCCCTCGGCGGTGAGGCGTCGCCTGTTCACCACCAGGGCCGCCAGCGCGAGGCAGCCTGCGGCGTCTCCGACCAGCTCGGCTGCACGGAGGAGCGTGAACCCGGTCACCCACATGTTGAGGGGTGGGCCGGTGAAGAACTGCTCCAGCCCACCGAACAGGCTGGTGACGCTGAGCGATGGCACCCAGAACGCGCCGGTGCTGTGGCTCAGCTGCGCGCGTGCAGCGATGATCCAAGGCACCAGGCTCACAACGCTCGCGAGGCCGAGGGCGCCGACGAGTGCGACTGTCCCGAAACGCCGCCGCTGCAGCACGGCAACCGTGATCACCTGTGCGAACACCGCGAAGAGGGCGAAGTACACCGTGTACACGGCCAGGATCGACATGAGCGCATACAGCGTCCACCGCACCACCGAAGGGCGTTCGAGCGCGCGCAGCAGGCAGAGCGTCGATGCGAGCACGAGCGTGGTCGCGAGGATGTACATGCGCGCATCGAGCGAGGCCACGAGCAGCGACGGCGCCACCGCGCCGATCACCGCCGACCAGATCCCGCCGGTGTCACCGGCGATGCGCCGTCCGAGGGCTGCGAGCAGGGGGATCGCCGCCGTTCCCAGCAACACCGGGAAGAGACGGAGCACGGCCGGGCTGCTCGACACCACCGCGAACAGCCGCTCGACGAGGTAGAAGAGCGGCGGTGCGCTGTCGTTGCGGACCACGTCGAGCATCGCGCCGAGCGGACGCTGTACCGCCAGCGCCGTGAATGCCTCGTCGCGCCAGAGCGGCTGATACGCGACCACCGCAAGCCGGGCGACCAGCCCCGCCCCGGTGATCAGCCAGATCTTTCCCGCATATCCACGCAGCATCGCCGCCACCATAGAGCCGCCGCGTCAGGGCAGGACTGCGACTCCGGGCTGGGGCACGACCTCGAAGACCACCGGGTTGCCGTAGGGGTCGGTTGCGCCGACCCGGGCCTGAGCCGCGATGCCCGAACCGACCGCGGCCGCGATGTCGGCCCGAGACGGAGCGACGATCAGCGTGTACACGGCCGGGTTCGTGATCTTCGTCGCCGGCGCGACGATGGTCGGCAACCGCCCGGCGTCGAGGAACTGCACATCCATCGCGTCGTAGCTGTCGAGGATGACCAGCGTCGATGCGCCGCCGTCGGTCGGGTTGTCGACCGCGGCATTGGCCAGGGCGACGTCGGCGAACGTGAAAGCCGCATAGCGATCGGCCACCGGGCGGTTGAGGTAGGTCACCGCGGAGCTGATCCCCAGCCACGTGACCGCGATTGCGCACACCGTCCAGCCCGTTTGGGTCAGCGACCGCTGCCACCCACCAAAGCGTTGCGCCAGCCGCCGGGCGATGGCGATCCCCTCGACGCAGCCGAGGCCGATGCAGGCCGCGATGTAGGGCTCGAGGCCGAGCGATCTCAGGAAGTGGGGTGCGCCACCCTCGTTGGCGATGAGCGGAGGGATGAGAAATACCGGCAGCGCCAGCAGGATCAGCGCATATCCGTGGTCATCGCGGTGTCGCCAGCAATGCCAGATGCCGAGGAGAAACGGCACGACCAGGGTCGGGCCCAGGAGCGGGAGCGCCGCCACGTCATGGCGGGGGTTCGGATCGCCGGTGACGAAGAACATGCCGAGGGTCTTGAGGATGTGCGCCGGGTAGCTGTCCTGCGACATCGAGCCGGCGTTGAAGACCGAGACGAAAGCCGCCCGGCCGAAGTAGCCCGAGAAGTCGGTGATGGCCGTGTATACCATCGGCGCCACGACCACGAGGAACGCGACCGTCGCCCAGCGCCACGTGCCCCGGACCGCTCGGAATCGCTCGGGCTGCCGTGCGCGCATCCAGAGCAACCACACGATCACCAGCAGGGGAAGCAGCTTGAGGGGCTGGTACGTCCAGAATCCGAGCGCCGTGACCACCCCCGCGGCCGCCGCGGTCCAGCGCGACGGCCGGTCACCCCAGCGAAGCAGCGCTGCCAGCGCAGCTGCGCCCACCAGGACGGTGAGGATGTTTCTGAACCCGTCGCGGGAGACCGCGATCATCCAGAGCGACCCCGCCGCCCATGCCATCGCCATGAGCGCGGGGCCGGGGCCGAAGCGGCGGACTGCGGCGTAGGTGGCGATCACCCCCGCGACGCCGACCGCCGCCGCCGCGCCCCGCAGGGTCAGAACCGATGAGCCGAAGACCTTGAAGACGGCCGCGACGATGTAGGCGTAGAGCGCCTCGCGGCCGCCGTCACTGTCGAAGAACACCGGGTGATACCCGGGGACGGTCAGGAGGCTCTGGGCGCTCACGCCCTCGGCCGCCTCGTCGGGGTAGAGCCCGCCCGGCTGAGTCTGGAGCGCGAGGAAGCGCGCCAGGATCGCGGCGAGAACGATCAGGACGGCGGCCGCAGCCTCCACTGCAGTCGCCGTCCCGAGGCGCCTGATGGCGCCGGTTATGCGGGTGATCCGGCCCCCGTCAATTCGAGGCTGGATCGGTGCAGCAGCGTCCTGGTGGCGGCGATACGGCACGCCAGCATCTCCAGAACGTCATCGAGCTGGTCCCGCAATACGGTCTCCAGCTCGATGGGGTGGTTGTCTATCTCCCGCAGCAGCGCCGACAGCCGGAGCGCCTTCTGGTCGATCTTCGCAACGACCTCCTGCGGGCCTGCCGTTGCGGTCAGGTGATTCGGCTCCATCCAGATCCTCCATCTGCGGGTTGGGGATGGCTCAAGAGTAGGCACCTGCGAGGGGCTTGTCCAGCGATCGTTGTGTCGCAATCCGGCCCACACCGTCTCTGACATGGCGCACAACGATAGTGCCCACTGCCCAAGCACTAAACTGGCCTCTGGCCGGTTCGACCGACCGGGCGCGGATGGCGGAATCGGTAGACGCGCGGGACTTAGGATCCCGTGGGGCGACCCGTCCGAGTTCGAGTCTCGGTCCGCGCATGGCCCACCCAGAAACATGAGTACCCAGATGACCGACACTCCAGAGAAGAGCCCATCAATGACCGTCACGCTCGAGCGCAAGGCGGCCTCGCAGGTTGCCCTCCAGGTTGAGGCAACTGCCGACGAGGTGGAGGCAGCCGTCCAGGCTTCGCTGCGCCGCCTCGCCGGGCGCGTCCGAATCCCCGGATTCCGTCCGGGCAAGGCGCCGACCGCGATGGTGGAGCGTGCCATCGGCTGGGAGACCATCAGGCACGAGACCGTCGACCACCTCGTCCCCGAGCTCTACCGTCGTGCCGTCGACGAGACCGGCGTGGAGCCCGTCGGTGACCCGGAGCTCGATCTCGGCGAGCTCGAGCGCGACCAGCCGCTCAAGTTCACGGCGACCGTGACCGTGAAGCCCGAGGTTGACCTGCGCGAGTACCTGACCCTTCGCGTTCCGATGGAGAGCACCGAGATCACCGAGGAAAGCGTCGACAAGGCGATCCAGGAGGCGCGCCGCCGGCACTCGGAGGTGGTCGACGTCGACCGCGCAGCCCAGGCCGGCGACGTGATCCGCTGCACCCTGGTGATGCGCCGCGGAGACGAGGTGCTCACCGGGGAGGATGGCGAGGAACGCGAGCTCGAGCTGGACCGGGAGCTGGTGATCCCGGCGATCGTCGACGGCGTCATCGGCCTGACGGCGGGACAGTCGCGAACCTTCGAGACCACGCTGCCCCAGGACTACCGTCAGGAGGAGCTCCGCGGCGCAACCGTCACCATCGACGTTACCGTGCACGCGGTCCGCGAGCGCATCCTGCCGCCCGAGGACGACGCCCTCGCGGTGCTGGATCAGCACGGTCCTACCCTGGAGGACATGCGCGAGCACTACCGGGCCGCGCTCGCGGTCGAAGCTGCCGAACAGGACCGCGAACATCACGAGGGCGCCGCCCTGGAGGCGCTGCGCGATTACGTCCGGGTCGATGTTCCCGAGGCGATGATCGAGCGCGAGATCGAGCGCCAGCTCGCCGACCTCGAGTACCGCCTTGCCTCGCTCGGGCTGCCGCTCGACCGCTACATCGAGATGAGCGGGCAGACCATGGCCGCGCTCCGCAGTGAGCGCCGCGAGTCGGCGGCCAGCCGGGTCCGGCTCGAGCTCGCCCTCGACGCGCTCGCCGCGGCCGAGGGGATCGAGGTCGACGAGAACCAGGTGGAGAGGGAGGCACGGGCGGTCGCCGAAGGCAGGAAGATCGATGCCGCGCAGCGCAGGCGCCTCGAGGATCTCGCCCGCGTGGATCTGCGCCGCCGCGCAGCCGGACAGCGCCTCCTGGAGATCGTCACCCCCGAGGACTCCAACTTCATCGCCACCTGAGGCGTGGTCTCCGGCGTGCGTGGGTAAGCTGTCCCGGGCATGCCCCAGCCGGTGATCAGCGTTCGCGATCTCGTCAAGACCTACGGGAAGGTCGAGGCGGTCCGTGGCATCGATCTCGAGGTCGGAGCCGGCGAGATCTTCGGGTTCCTCGGCCCCAACGGCGCGGGGAAGTCCACCACGATCAGCATCCTCTGCACCCTCATCCGTCCGACCTCGGGCGTCGCCCAGGTCGCGGGCATCGACGTCCTCAAGGATCCCAGCGCGGTCCGTGCCCGCATCGGCCTGGTCTTCCAGGACCCGTCGCTCGACGGCCAGCTCACCGGCCGCGAGAACCTCGACTTCCACGCGTATCTGTACGGTCTGCCCGCTGCGACGCGCAAGCGGCGCATCGACGACGCCCTGGCCATCGTGGAGCTGACCGAGCGTGCGGAGTCCACCGTGCTCACCTACTCAGGTGGGATGCGGCGGCGGCTCGAGATCGCGCGCGGCATCCTGCACTACCCGCAGGTGCTGTTCCTCGACGAGCCGACGCTGGGTCTCGATCCTCAAACGCGCAACAAGATCTGGGACTACCTGCATGCGGTGCGCACGCGCGAGCACATCACCATCTTCATGACCACGCACTACATGGACGAGGCCGAGTTCTGCGACCGCATCGCCATCATCGACCAGGGCAAGATCGTCGCGCTGGGGACGCCGTCGGAGCTGAAGAGCCGGGTCGGGGGTGATGTTGTGACCATCACCACGCCGGACACCGCGGTCGCATCAGAGCAGATCCGCAGCGTGATGCGCCTCGAACCGGTCCAGGTCGATGGCACCCTGCAGGTCGAGGTCCCGGATTCGGCATCGTTCATGCCACGGCTGTTCTCGGAGCTGACCGTGCCGATCACGGCGGTCAGTGCGCGTCGCCCAAGCCTCGATGACGTGTTCCTCAAGCTCACCGGTCGCGCCATTCGCGAGCAGGGCATGACATCGCTGGATACGATGCGAAACATGGGCCGCATATGGGGAGGTGGGCGCCGATGACTGAACAGGTACTGACCGCTCCGACCGTTCCGCAGACACGCGCGGTGAACATTCGCGGCGCCACGCTGCGCGCGATCTACATCATCTGGAAGCGCGACCTGATCCGTTACTGGCGTGATCGCATGCGGGTGGTTGCATCGCTCGCTCAGCCGGTGCTGTTCCTGTTCGTGTTCGGGAGCGGCCTGAGCTCATCCTTACGTGGCAGCACCGGCGGTTTCGGTGGCCCGGGATCGTCACTGCAGTACGTGCAGTTCATCTTCCCCGGCATCATCGGGATGTCGGTGCTCTTCACGTCAATCTTCGGCGCGATGTCGATCGTCTGGGACCGCGAGTTCGGGTTCCTGAAAGAGGTGCTCGTCGCCCCGATCCATCGCTCCGCCGTCGCCATCGGGAAGACACTCGGTGGCGCGTCGCAGGCGATGATCCAGGGGCTCGTCATCCTGGTGCTCGCGCCGCTCGTCGGCGTGAAGTTGACCTTTGTCGGCATTGTTGAGCTGATCCCAGCGATCTTCCTGTTTGCATTCGCGCTGAGCGCACTCG
>JBAQGL010000103.1:0-4167 GCA_049287785.1 Candidatus Dormiibacterota bacterium
GCGCGGTTCCCTCCCCGGCGGCAGTCCCTGCGTGCGGATCGTCGACCGTCTTGTATCGCCCATCCACCAGGGTGAAGCCGTGGATGACTCCACCGCTCCCGAAGTAAGCGCCGGTGATGTCTCCGTCATCGTTGATGCCCTGGGGGATGGTTCCCTGCGACGCCGATGTGCCCGCGTGCGGGTCGTTCAGGGTCGTGAACCTCCCGTGGCGGAAGAGAAAGCCGTGATACACACCGCCGGCATCGATGTAGTACCCAACGATGGCGCCGCCGGAGTTGATGCTCAGCGGATCGGTTCCCTGGAAGGCAGCGTTTCCAGCGTGAGGATCATTCACCGGCGTGAACGTGCCGTCTTTGTAGAGGAAGCCGAACCCCTGGTTGGTGCTCGTGTAGTAGTTGCCAACGAGCGCTCCCGCCTTGTTGATCCCGGATGGATACGTTCCCTGCCCACCTGCGGTCCCGGCGCTCGGATCGTCGATCGTCCGGAAGTGACCAGCACTCGCTGACGTCGACGGCGCGGCCCATGCGGCGAGCGGGGCAAGCATCAACCCGCCGGCGGCGAGGACCACCGGCAAAGCGAGCCTCGCCACACTGCTGCCCTGCCGTGCGCCGCGAGCCGGCGTCTCCCCAGATGCCCACCGTAGACGTTGCGTGACTCTCATGGCTCGTCTCCTCTTTGCCTCCCGAGAGGGAGGCTCACCACTGGTGGCGCCAGAAAGCCACGACCGGTCGCCAGAAACCGTCTGGCGATTTCCCATGGACGGGGGCATTACTCGGGCGCTACGATCCGGAGGATCCCGCTGATTTGCCTGGGGGTTGGTGCACTGCGTTCGTAGGGGGATCCGCGCGACGTCGCGGGTGTCGGAATTGGGATGGGCAGGGCTCCCTCAGCCTAAAGGGCGTCTCGATGGCTGCAGCGATTTACCGGCTCGCTGATCACCGCGATCGGACCAACCTCCCGCTCCAACTGACGAGCTTCATTGGCCGTACGGCCGAAGTCGCGATGGTCAAGGAGTTGGTGGCTCAAGAGCGCCTGGTGACGCTCATCGGCGCCGGCGGTATCGGCAAGACCCGGCTCGCTCTCGAGGTCGCCCGGCAGCGCCTTGGATCATTCGGCGACGGCGTGTGGCTCGTTGAACTGGCGGGGCTGACAGATGGCGAGTTGGTCCCGGAGGCCGTCATCAGCGCACTCGGCTTCACGGCCCAACAGGGATTCGCCCCCACCGAGTCGCTGATCAGGGTGCTCGCAGCACGCGACCTCCTCTGCGTGCTCGACAACTGCGAGCATCTCGTCGCACCGACGGCACAACTGGTGGATGCGCTCTTGCGGCACTGCCCGGGCCTGCGCATCATCGCCACGAGCCGGGGCGTGCTTGGGGTCGGGGGTGAGATCACCTGGCGAGTGCCATCGATGGCAACGCCCGACGAGAAGCGCCGGCATACCCTCGAGGATTTGCGCAGCTTCGAGGCGGTGCAACTGCTCATCCAGCGTGCGCGTGCGGCCCGACCGGGGTTTGACATCAATGATGGCAACGCGTCTGCGATCGCGCGGATCTGCCAGCACGCGGACGGCATCCCGCTGGCTCTCGAGCTCATCGCATCTCGGACTCGAGCCATGTCCGTCGCCGCAATCGACGAACGGCTCGTAGAACGCTTCAACATCGTGTCGGGAGCCGGCCAGGTGTCACTCCCGAGGCAGCGCACGCTGCAGGCGACGTTCGACTGGAGCGTGGATACGCTCAGCGAGGAAGGGCAGCGAGTCTTTCGGTGGCTGTCCGTGTTTGCGGGTGGCTTCACGATCGAGGCAGCTGAGGGTGTGTGCGGCCTGAATGCAGACGGGGTGCGTGAGTCCACGCTCGACCTCCTGATCGACCTGGTCGACAAGTCGCTGGTCGTGCTGCAGGAGGGGCGAGGCGATGCGGGACGCTACCGACTGCTCGAGCCAATCCGCCAGTACGCGCATGAGCGGTTGATCGAGGCGGACGAGAATGTCGTTGCGCACAGCCGGCACGCTCGCTTCTTCCTCGAGCTTGGGGAGCAGGCGCATGCGGAACTACGCGGAGCGCGACAGCCGGCGTGGATGGCTCGTGTGGAGGAGGAGCTCGACAACTTCAGAGCGTCCTTCAAATGGGCGCTTGAGCAAGATCCCGTTTCTGCCCTGCGGCTTGCAGTCGCGCTCGAACGCTACTGGATCAGAAACAGCCCCGCAGAGGGGCGTGAGTGGCTGCACGATGCCCTCGCGTTGTATCGAACTCGCGATGAGCTCAGGGCTCACGCGCTCTACGACGCTACGTTCTGGGCGTGGTTTCGCGGCCATCTCGGTGAAGCCCGCGAGCTCGGGGAACAGTGCCTCGCGCTCGCTCGTGAGCTTGGGAACGACCTCTTGATTGGTCAGGCGCTTACCGCACTTGCCTCGGTCCTCAGCGCTGAGCGTTTCGAGGGTTGGCTCACAACATGTCTCGAGACCTTTGCGGGAGCGGAGCAGCACATCAGATCGGCAGGTGATGCCGAAGCGCTGGGTACCGTGCTCAACAATTACGGTTCCACCCTTGCGGAGCATGGAGATCTCGTCGCCGCGCGCGCGAAGATCGAGGAGGCTCTTGCGCTGGCGAGGAGTCGGAACGACCTCTGGCAACTCGGCGGGTTTTTCACAAGCCTCGCCGAGGTCGACCTCGCGGACGGAGCCACCGCCAGCGCCGAGGAGAGCTGGAAGCAGGCGCTTGACCTTTCGCTGCAGCTCGGCTGCGGTCGAGTGACTGCCGCGTATGCGCTGGCCGGACTGGCTCAGCTCGCCATCGATGAGCGACCAGAGCAGTGCCTGCGGCTCCTGGGTGCTGCGACCGCTCTCCTCGAAACTGCAGGTGTCGTCGAGTTCGGGGGCGACGTTGACGGAGCGCGGCGCGCTCTTCGTGTATCGCTCGGCGACGAGGCGAGCGACGCACTCTGGCAGGAGGGCACCCGCATGTCGCTTGAGGACGCGGTCACCTTGGCTCACGGCGATTCGCGGGCGGCCACCCTCACAGCTGCGACCACGAATGCGTTCATACGCGAGGGAGAGTTCTGGACGCTGACCTACGACGGTTCGGTCGCACGACTCAAGGACAGCAAGGGGCTGCGCGACATCGCGCGGCTCCTCCAGACACCGGGCACCGAGGTGGCCGCCATCGATCTTGCGAGTGCGGGGTCCGGTGCGCGCGGGACGCGTGCTTCCGGAAGCAGAGACCTCGACCTTGGAGTGGAAGGCGATGTGGGCGAGGCGCTCGATGCTGCGGCGAGGGCGGAGTACCGCGCTCGACTGCTGGACCTCGAGGGGGAGATCGATGAGGCAGATGCCTACAACGATCCGGAACGCGCCAGCCGTGCCCGCGAGGAACGCGAGTTCCTCCTCGGTGAACTCAGGGCAGCAGTCGGCCTCGGCGGTCGCGCGCGTCGTGCCCTTGACCCGGCTGAGCGTGCGCGCAAAGCGATTACCGGCAGAATCCGCGATGCCGTCATGCATGTCGAGGCGGCGCATCCTCAGGCCGGCCACCATCTGCGGCGCTCGATTCGCACCGGAAGCTTCTGCGTCTACGATCCACCAGGTCCCACGAGTTGGCGGCTCCACGGTGGGCAGGACGCGGCTCGAGCCGGGTAGCGCACCTGGAGGGTCGGGCACCAGATGACAACGGCGAAGCCGGTCGGTTATCGTGTCCTCCTTCAACGAGCGGAGACGATCAGGGGGGCTTGGCATGTCCATGTTTCACTTGCCACATCGCCTTGTTATTCCCGTGGCGGGGCCGGTGTTGGCAGCGGCCATATTGGTCAGCACACCGGTCACGCTCGGCGCCGTCGGGCGAGCCCCAGCGGTCCGGCCCAACGCGGTCGGCGAACTCGACTGCAACGGTCTGAGCCCCATCCAGGCTGCGGTCAAGGCTGACCTGGCCTGCGCCGACCCTCGCGGGTCGTGGGCCGGCCGGTTCTATGAGAACGGGAGCTATATCGGCCACGACGAGCCGTCGGTTCGCTTCGTGTCGTCCTCCCCCAGCTCCGGCAACGACTTCTCGATAACCGAGACCCTCCCGGTGGATCCGAGCGCGGCACCGACCGTCGCCAACCCCGGCCACGACGTCACCTACTGGTTCGAACTGAGCGTCGCCCCGTGGTTCTCCACCGACGTCTGCGACCCGAA
>JBAQGL010000104.1:0-6748 GCA_049287785.1 Candidatus Dormiibacterota bacterium
CGATCACCGATCCTCTGACGGGGCTGACGAACCGGCGCGGCTTCGAGAACGCCGTGGACCGACTCACCACTCGCCGCCCGTTCGCGATCCTCGCTATCGACGTCGACAACCTCAAGGTCATCAACGACGGGTATGGTCACGCGGCGGGCGATGCGCTCCTCGTGGCGATCGGGCACATGCTCGCGAGCGTGGCCCGCAAGGGTGAGACGCTCGCCCGCATCGGCGGCGACGAATTCGTCCTGCTGATCCCCGATGCTTCGGAAGAGACGCCGGCGGTGGTCGCGCGACGCGCAGAGGGCGCCGTCGCGGGATTGAACCTGCCTACCGGTCCTGCGAGAGTGAGTGTCGGCTGGGCAGCCGGCGCCGCCGGCGACGATCCTTTCCTGGTGCTTCAGCGGGCTGACGCCCAGCTGTATGTCGCAAAAACCGGTAAGGGTGGTTCGGGCCCGATTCCAAGACCGCTGACGCTGGCTACTCAATCCGACTCCGCAAAACCCACCGTCACCAGAACGGATCAAACGCCCGCGAGTAAATAGGTCAGCAGGCGCGCCGCCGGCCGTATTCAGAATTCGGGTTCAACTCCACGTTGGGCCGCGTTTGAGTATCGATAGCATGTGAGGCGAGCGTGCGGATGAACCGGCTTGGGCTCATCTGCCGATGGCAAGGGCGAGAAGGGTATTGACCGCGGTCTCGAACGGGCGGGTACTCCGTTGCACCTGGGCGAGTAGAAGTCCTCCTTGGAGGGTGGCGAGCAGAGTAGTGGCGAGGTCGTCCGGGTCGATCCCCGACGGGAGCTTCCCGTCGGCATGAAGGGATCTGAGTCCATCGCCGATGGCGGCTGCCCACTGATCGAACCCTGCCGCTATGAGCACTCGGGCCTCGGGGTCACACTCGGCCAGTTGACCACCGAGCGAGCCAAGTGGGCAGCCGCCCTTTGCTTTGGTGCGCTTCGCTTCGGTGATCACCATCTTCCGCCAGGCTTCGACTCCGTTCGCGCTGCGGAGCAGCTGCCCCTGGTTATTGACGATGGCGTCGGCTTGGTAATCGATGACCGCCTGCACGAGTGCGTTCTTATCGGGAAAGTAGTGGTACATCTGAGAGCCGCTGACTTCCGCCGCCACCTTGACGTCTTCCAAGGTGGTGCTCGCCACCCCGCGCTCATGGATCAGGGCGGCGGCCTCCTCCACTATTCGTGCCCGGGTGCGTGCTCCCTTGGGGGTGAGCCTTGGCCGGTCACTCATCGCGTTGACCATGCACCAATGTTAGCAGGATTTTGGGTTTGACAACCCAGTCCTGACCTGTCAGACTGGGTCGCACAACCCATTTTTAGCGACAGGAGGCACCTCGCATGACTGACCTGAAGGGCAAGACCGCTCTGATTACCGGCTCGACGAGCGGGATCGGGAAGGCGACGGCCATCGCCTTGGCCGCGCGCGGCGCTCACGTGCTGGTAGTCGGGCGCAACGAACAACGAGCCAAAGACGTGGTGGCCGAGATCAAAGGCAGCGGAGGCAGCGCAACGTTCCGGCTCACCACGTTGAGCGATCTGAAATCGGCCCAGGACCTGGTCGAATGGGCCATTGAGGCAGGCGACGGTCACGTCGACATCCTCATCAACAACGCCGGCGTCGCCTTGCTCGGACCAAGCAACGCGGCCACCGAAGCAGACTTCGACGAGAGCTTTGCAGTCAACGTCAAGGTTCCGTTCTTCCTCGTGGCGTCACTGGCGCCGGCCATGGCCGAACGCGGATGGGGTTCGATCGTCAACGTCTCCACGATGGTCGCCAGCTTCGGACAGGCAGGCATGGCTCTGTATGGCGCCAGCCGAGCGGCTCTCGAACTGTTGACGAAGGCCTGGGCTGCCGAATACGGCCCGCGTGGTGTTCGGGTCAACGCCGTTGCCCCCGGCCCGACACGGACCCGCACGATGGAAGCAGTCCCTGAAGCGATGGTGAATCAGCTCGCAGCACAAGCACCAGCAGGTCGCGTAGCTCAGCCCGAGGAACTTGCTGCGGCGATCGGCTTCCTCGCCAGTGATGATGCCAGCTTCGTCCACGGCGTCACTCTTGCAGTCGATGGTGGCCGAGTAGCGACGTAACGCTTGTCGGCCGTGACGTTCAAGAGTGAAGGCCTAGAACACAGATCACAACCAACAACTGAGGAATATCCACGTGAGCGCATACGTAATTGTCGAATTCACGGTCAAGGACCCGGATGTTTATCGTGAGAAATACAGCCGCAACGCTGGACAGACGGCCAAAGAGCACGGAGGCGAGGTTCTCGCCAACAGCAACTGGGAGATCCTGCACGGCGACGGCTCGCTCACTTCAGGGGCACTCGTGCGGTTCCCTAACCATGAGGCGGCGGTAGGTTGGTACAACTCGCCTGAGTATCAGCAGCTGATCGATGTCCGAAGTGTCGCGATGGATGCCCGTTTCAGCTTGCTCGACGGCCTCCCTCCGCGCACAGAAGATGAGAGCACATCCCAATGAGCGCACCTTCGGCTCTCAGCTCGCGGGGTGCGGGTGATAACAAGGCGATTCTAGGGAGCAGCCCCAAGTGGCTCATTTCAACGCGCGGGTCCGCAGGCAGGGTCGCCCCTAAAGGCACCGAAACCGCTCCCGTCCTGCAGCTGTCGGAATACGCTACGCCGGCGTAACCTCCGCGCGACCAGCCTTCCCGGCGTGCTCACCATGCTTGGTGGGTGTGCTCAGTTGGGAGGCGGCCCAGCAGTGGATCTGACAACTGAGCGAGGGTTCCGTGCTGTCGACATGATCAGTCGGGCCAGGGATGCCCAAGAACTCATCGACGCTGTCCTTCAGGGCCTGATGTCGCATGGTCTGCGAGGCTCGTGGGGCAAGCTCCGAGGTGATGAGGTGGTCATGGCGGGCGTCGCGGTGCCTGACGATGACACTGCGCGCATCGAGGAGATAATTCGGGTCCCGCTCGGATCGATGCGCTTCCAGCTGGCAGCCTACGCATCGTTCGCAACGGCCGTGCGCCGACGCACCACAACCATCGAGGAAGCGTTCCCGCACCGGATGATCTCGATGTTTCCGAATCTCACCGACGCAGAGAGGGCCGCAGTCCGGAAGCACCTGGGTCCTGGCCCCTTGATGGTCGCGCCCATCACCGACGACGATACGGTCCTCGGTGTACTCCTTGCATGGGGTCCGGGCGTGGCATCGAAGAGACATGTCGTCGAGAGTCTGGCGACATTGGCGGGATTGGCATGGCACAGAGTGCAAGCACCCACGGCGGCGGTTCGCGCACCCGACAAGACGATCGTCATCCCGACCGGTGAGCTCGCGAACGCTATCGCCGAGCTCCTCTCCCCCGGCGCCATGCGCGCCGCGCTCCAGCCAGTGGTCCGTCTCCGGGATCGGACCGTGTTGGGCTACGAGGCACTCTGCCGCTTCACACCGCGTGGTGGCTTACGAACGCCCGACGACCTGTTCGCGGCCGTCATCATCACCGGCCAGAAGCTCGACGTCGACGCTGCCTGCTTGACCGCGGCGTTCACCGCCGGGACCCAAACGCCTCCGGCCACCCTCTTCGTCAACGTCGCCGTGGAGACGCTGGTCGAAGGAAGCCCGGCTGGAGACCGCCTGTCGCGCATGACCGAGACTGCGGGAGTCGCTCCGGAAAACGTCGTCCTCGAAGTGAGCGAACGCAGTCCGATCGGCGATCTCACGCGCCTGCGACGAGTCGTCGCCGAGCTGCGTGCACGCGGCTTTCGCATTGCCATCGATGATGCCGGAGCGGGCCACGCCAGCATGCTCGTTATTGCCGAGGTGCAACCCGAGTTCATCAAGATCGACCGGGAGCTGATCCACGGTATTGACGTCAGCGCCGCACGGCGTGCGCTGGCGGTCTCGCTGCTCTCCTTCGGGGCGCACATCAACGCTCGCGTCATCGCAGAGGGTATCGAAACCGAAGATGAGCTTCAGACGCTGCTGGGCCTCGGTATTCAATTCGGCCAAGGCTGGCTCCTCGGCCGCCCCGTCATGGTCGCGCCTCCACTGGATGCGACCAGCGTGGTGGCCGTCACGTCCGATTGGTTCATGGAGCAGCGCACCGCCTCGTTCAGAACCGTGGTCCTCGAGGTATCGCCTAACCACCTCGATGGCCGCAAGCCGGCACCGCTTGAACCCACGGGAAAACGGTCTGCCCTGCCCCGCGCTCTCATCAATGCCGCCGCGGCGCTCCAGTCGGAGCACGACCCAGCCGGCATTCTGCGGGTCATCGCTGACCAGCTGCCATCGGTTGTCCCTGTTGACGCTGTCTATATCTATGCCGCCGACGAGAGTCACAACAGCTTCCTCCCGGTCTATGCCACGGGGAGCGAAGCCGAGGCGCGGATGGCATATGGCTACTCCATGGATCTGGGCGTGAATGGGTGGGCATTCAAGCTTGGAGTACCGCGGTACGTTAAGGATGTCAGCGCCCACCCTGCGACGATCACGATTCCTGGAACGCCCGTCGGCCAAGCCGAGTCCTACCTCATCATCCCCCTCATCGCTGGAGATCGGCGGCTTGGTGTGCTCGACTGCAGCCGGCTGGGCATCAATCGGTTTACGAGCCGCGACCTGGAGGCCGCCGCACTGTTCGGTCATACCGCCGCTGCGGCATGGCGCAACGCCGAGCTTTACGCGGAGCTCACCGAGCGGGCCATCCTGGACCCTTTGACTGGTCTGCTCAACAGTCGCTGGCTTCGCGAGGTCGGCGAGCGCGAGGTGTCTCAGAGTCGTCGCAGTGGTCAGTCGCTTGCGGTCCTGGTGCTCGACCTCGACGGGTTTAAGCAGATCAACGATAGCGGCGGACACAGTGCGGGCGATCTCGTCCTGCGTCGCGTAGGCGCTGTGCTCACCGGCATGATTCGCTCCGGTGACGCGGCGGTACGACTCGGCGGGGAGGAGTTCCTTATCGTTCTCCGTGACACCGATACGGCAGGTGCCGAACGGGTGGCGCTGGAGTTTCGCGATCGGCTCGCGGCAGTGCCTCTCCCCCGGAGCTGTCTGCCCCGACGTAAGCTCACGGTTTCCGCGGGAATCGCCGTACTTCCTCGCAATGGAAGCGGCCTCTCCGAATTGGTGAGGGCCGCGGATGCGGCGATGTATGACGCGAAGCGCGCCGGCGGTGATCGGTACGAACTCAGTACCCACTGCCCAAACAACCGGCAGTCCAATCGACACGGCGGCAAGATCATTGCTGCTGCTGGCTTGCCCCGCTGATTTGACCTGGACAAACGCGGGGACCACACTCGGGGGATTCTCATCAATATCCTCTGCCATGCGCGTCCTGGTTCTCGGCACGGGGTTTGGTGGTCTGGACTGCTGCGGACTCGTGAGCAACTGCACCCGTGCCGGATGGCTCGAGGCGTTGGGACTCAACTGGGACTCAACACCATTGGGCGCGAGTAAGTCGCGCCGTTTGATAGGGCGAAGCTCCTTATATTGCAACGGTAAACCGGAGCGAGAGGGATTCGAACCCTCGTCGCGGGCTTCCCCACCAACCGCATTTCCAGACTGAGGGAGCAGGGTGCAAGGTGGGGCGTAGGCGGGCACCGCGTATGCAAATCGAGGTGTCACGTGCACCGGGGGCATTCCCGGTACCCGCGTTGGGACTCCGTTGGTCTGAGAACCGGGAGTAGTACTGGGTGGCAGTGGAGAGTCGCTCCCTATCGAGTCACGTCGTCGACGTCTTCGTACCACTTGCTCCGCGTTCCAACTCGGGCCCTGAGCTTCCATCTCGTAGTTTTCGGAGCCGAAACGATCTGCTCGGCCGTGGCGTTGACCCTCGTTCGCACCACCTCAGCCACGTCAGGTGGGACTTCGTAGCGCGCAAGGGCATCCAAGCACTTCTTGAGGTTATCGAGCACTGTGTAGGTGAAGCCCCAGTCGCTTCGCAGGACGTCGAGAAGATACCCGATATCGATGCGCTCGCGGTCACCGGAACCCGCCTCATGCTCGGCAAGCAAAACGATGGTGTCGATGAGGTCGTTGTCAGTGATCTGGTGGATCTGGAGCTTGGACAGCAGAAGATCCGCGAGGCCGATTGTTGGAAAGTCAAGGTCGAGCCGGCCTTTGAAATGAATGGTGTGCGCCATGACGAGCTCATCCATGAACACGTCGATCTTAATGTGCGTCTCAGGATGCTCGTAGATCAGACGCTTCACACCCCACTCGTGCATCTGCTTGATCGTGGGATCCGCCTGGTATCCGTCCTGCTCCAGCAGTTGCTCGATCTCTTTCTGCTCTTTGGCGTAACCCCAGAAGTCAATGTCTCGGAATCGGCGTCGACCCAAAGCGTCCAGCAATGGGGCGCAATCTTGGGAATGCATTCGGACCGCCAGAGAGCCGGTCACCCGCAGATGAATCGCGCGGCTCGAGGCGCCCTCGATGAGGCGTGCCGCCTCTTCCGGAATGCGCCGGTGCAGCACGTCCTCCGTGTCGGAATCCACGCTCACGGCAGGATCTTAACCGAACCAAGGTGGTGCGCCGGGGCGGGAGTAAGGTCGCCGCTCGCTGCTGGTAGAATAGGCAAGCAACTCCCGGCTGAGGAATCGAGAAGCGCAATGAGAATCTACTTCTGCTCGGATATACACGCCTCCCGCAAGTGCTGGAAGAAGTTCCTCAACTCGTGGAGGTTCTACGATGCCGACCACATCATGGTGGGCGGTGACATCACCGGAAAGTTCGTCGTACCCATCATCAGGTTTGGCCCAAACAAGTACACGGCGACCTTC
>JBAQGL010000105.1:0-2654 GCA_049287785.1 Candidatus Dormiibacterota bacterium
GCGCTTCTACCACCTCGATACATGTTTCTGTCCCCTTGATTCCGACACCGCGCTCTGTGCCATCGAGGCCTTCTCCGATGCCTCGAAGCGTGTGATCCAGGAGCAGGTGCCCAACCTCATCCGAGTCCCCGCGGATGTCGCCGCTGGTTTCGCGTGCAATGCAATGCCAATCGGTAAAACAGTTGTCTCGGCTCTCAGCATCCTCTCACTTGAGCGCGAACTCGCTGATGCGGGGTTTGTGACGGTCGGGCTGCCGATGGGCGAGTTCAGGAAGGCGGGAGGAGGCGTGCGCTGCCTGAGTCTCCCGCTCGATCTCGGAGCGTCATAAATCGGGCGCAGTGATGGCGGATCTTGCTTGCATGTCGGTGTCTGGTCGACGTTTGGCGATGCGACGGTCCGCTCGAGCGGATCGTCGTAAACGCGGAGCGAGAGGTGTGTGGTTTCAAGACATAGTGCCCGGAAACGATCGAGGATGTCTCAGGGACATAGTGCCCACCACATTCACGTGGAGGGCACCATGGGCCGGGAGCGCTACGTCATTGAGGCAATCTTTCGCGAAGGCCGCTCCCATCGAGAGGTGGCCGCCGCCGCCGGTGTCTCCAAAGCCTGGGTCACCAAGCTCGTGGCCCGCTATCGCGCCGGCGGGGAACTCGCGCTCGAACCTCGATCCCGCCGTCCCAAGTCCTGCGCACACGCCACCGCTCCCGAGCTCCAGGACGCGGTCCTCGCCCTCCGCCGCGAGCTCGACGCAGCAGGACACGACGCCGGCCCGCACACCATCCACCACCACCTCGCGCTGACCCGCTCCGACGCTCCCTCCGTGGCCACCATCTGGCGCATCCTCAAGCGCCACGGACTGGTCACACCACAGCCGCAGAAGCGCCCCAAGAGCTCGTTCATTCGCTTCCAGGCTGATCTGCCCAACGAGATGTGGCAGAGCGACTTCACCCACTGGCAGCTCGCCGACGACAGCGGCGTCGAGATCCTCAACTACCTCGACGACCACTCCCGCCTCGCCCTCGCCTGCGATGCGTTCTTCACCGTCAAAGGACTGGACGTCGTCAATACCTTCCACATCGCCGCCACTGGCTATGGCTTTCCGGCCTCGTTGCTCACCGACAACGGCGCCGTCTACACCGGCAGAACCCGCAAGGGCAAGGTGCTCCTCGAGTCGGAGCTCGAGCGGCTCGGCATCGCCTACAAGAACTCCCGGCCCTATCACCCCCAGACCTGCGGCAAGGTGGAGCGCTTCCACCAAACCCTCAAGCGGTATCTCAGCAAACAACCGCCCGCGGCATCACTGGCCGAACTCCAACTCCAGCTCGACACCTTCCGCGCCTACTACAACCACCACCGCCCGCACCGCGCGCTCAACGGCCAGACGCCGCTGATGGCTTTCAACGCTCGCCTCAAGGCGCGTCCCGAAGCCCCTGCTGCGGCACCTCACCTGCGCGTTCGACGCGACACCGTGGACAAGGCAGGACGCGTGACCCTTCGCTACCTGAGCCGCCTCCGCCACATCGGCATCGGCAGGTACTACATCGGCGCACGCATCACGCTGCTCGTCGCAGGCGCGCACATCCGCGTGGTCGACGAGGACGGCCGACTCATCCGCGAACTCACGATCGATCCCACTCGCGACTACCAGCCGCTCGGAACGCCCTGCGGCCGACCAAAAATCGGGCACTATGTCCCGAGACAGGTGGGCACCATCACCTGAGACATCACATTGGCTGGGGAGGAAGGATTCGAACCCTCGATACCGCATTTCCAGAAAGCTCGCGTGGCCTGACTGGCGCCGACCCGGACCGTCTCCTGAATACAAATGACACCGGTCGGCCCGTCAGGATCTGACCGGTACCGACCCCACTTGGAGGTACTTCTGGGTCGCTGGGTCGCACCTTCGCTCCCTCAACTTCGAGATTGGTCGGTCGCAGCGCTATCTTCACAAGCTCTGGTCCTCGCGGGTTCCACGCGACACTAGGCTTTCAGCTGCGTCAACTGACGCTTGCCTCCTCCTCATCAGCGTGTACCTTGCGGTGGTGCGCTGAACGCCAAGACCCATCGCGCTCTGTTCCTCAAGGACTACGCTAGCCCGCTCTGCTTCCCATCCGATATCTAAGTGATGGTGAACCCGCCGTCAACAACGAGTGTCTGACCCGTGATATACCCTGCTGCGTCACTCGCTAGGAAGATCACCGCGGCTGCGACCTCCTCCACGGTACCGGTCCTTCCCATAATCACCCGCGGCATCTGCCCCTCAAGGTAACCCGGCTGGTATTGCTCGGTCATTTCCGTTTGAACGAAGCCCGGTGCTAACGCATTCACACGGATTCCCCTTCGGCCAGTCCACTCTTGAGCGAGGTCACGAGTCAATCCAATCAGCCCAGCTTTCGAGGCGGAGTACGCCGCCTGGGGGAGGCCCGCGGTTGTAATGCCGAGAACACTGCTGATGTTCACAATGGCACTCCCCGGTTTCATGACTCGCGCGCATGCTTGAGCCATCCAGTAGCAGCCATTGAGATTTACGGCCATCACCGACTCGAATTGATCGGCCGTCTCGCGCGTTGCAGGGATAGCACTGCCGACTCCCGCGTTGTTGATCAAAACATCGACCCGACCGAATACGCGCTGAGCTTCTTGGACCAGAGCTG
>JBAQGL010000106.1:0-2467 GCA_049287785.1 Candidatus Dormiibacterota bacterium
ACCCGCATGCGGTATCCATGCGTCTTTGACAGATATGCAGAAGCGACCCTGCTGGCGGCGCTTCCGGCGATCAGGGATAGCCAGCCGAACGGGATGCAGCCGCACCAGCAAGCCCCCGCCACCACCCAGAGAACGCTGGGCGACCCGGGTGTTTCCGCCAGGACGAGGCAACAGAAGCCAACTGCGGCCAGTACCCAGGCGACGAGATACAGGAAGCGACTCCTCACCCAGAGGGCCGCGCCATCTGCACCAATGTAGCTGGCGATTTGAGGCTCAGTATCGCGATAGAACCAGCTCGGAGGGGTCGGCATACCGCCAGCACGATAGGTTCGTCTTCGAGCGGACGAGCATCTTGGAGGAACTCGATATCTGCTTGAAACCCGTCCGTGACCTTCGAGACGGGATCACTCTCACTACCGCGGCGGAAACGTCGTCCCGGGCGCCTCGGGTTCTGCGGTCGTCACGCCGGGTCTCGGCCGACGTGCACCAAACCTGGGGTTCAGGCGGTTTCAGGTGCCTGCCGTGGTATTCGCGGACGACCCGTGGTCCCGCCGCGACTCTGGGATGACACCGTCGCTGACACTTATGCCTCACTAATCGTGGAGCCAACACGTTGCCAAGTCGCGATGTCGGTGATGCGAGGTGACGGGCGAGGGCTGATAGCGTGAACACCATGCGGATTACCAAGGCGGTCGCGGCAGTTCTGCTGGTGGTCGGATTGGTGTCCGTTACCACCGGAATCGTCCTCGCCACGCAGAGCACGCTGCAGCAGGACCGGCATCAGGTGAACGCCTTGATATTCGTGGGTGTCGGCGCACTGCTGGTTTTCGACGCCGTAATTCTCCTGTTGCGCTCGAGGGCGCCGGTGATCCCTGTCACTCCCGATTTCGATCTCGGAGCCTCGAGCGGCCCGTTCGGGCTCGATGGCCCGCGCGCGCTCGACATCACAAGGGTCTACCGGTTGAACCACGGTGTCCTCACGATCGCAGTGACGGGCGCCACGGTCGTCTTCCTCTCGACAGCAACCGCGCTCCGCATACAGCCGTCACTCCTCTCAGGCGTCGTCGGCGCTGCGATCGGGCTCGCGCTCTCAGCGTACATAGCCCTTGCGCTCCAACGCAGCAGTCTCGAGGTCGGACCCGGGGGCATCACCGTGAATGGTTTCCGGATGCGTACGCCGATCCCGTGGACCGCGGTGGAAAGCATTGGTGTTCAGAAGGGGCGCTGCATCGTGCGGGTTCGGAACTCGGCCACGAGCAGGAACCCAGTCGGAATCAGGAACAGGGATTTCAGCGCCTACCTTCGCGTGCCGGATAACGCGAGCATGCCCGGCCTCATCGCCAGGTACCTCAGTGAGCGGACTCCGCCCCAGCCACCCTCGTTTGGCGAGGTGGCGGCACAGGCCGTGGGCGCCGGCCCGGTTCCACCATCGCTTGGCACCGGCCTGGGCTTTCCTGTGATCACCACGCTGGCTGCTCCCTTCATGGCCGCGATGCCGCCACCGCCACCGCCACCAATCAGCGTTGGGCAGGAGCACCTCATGCATCGCCGCGCCGGCTTCGGCATCCGGCTTGCCGCTTGGAGCATCGACGTCGTCGCCATCGCTGTGATCACGTTTGTCGTGGCCGTCGTCATTGACCTCTTCCTGGCAGGAACAAACCGCGGAACAGTGCCGGCTGCGGACGAGTCACCAGCGTTGTACGCAGGTTTGGGGATCACCGTAGTGGTCTACCTGACCGTGTGCTGGCACGGTGGCGCGACGCTGGGTATGTGGATACTCCGATTGCGCGTCATCGACTCCGTCAGCGGGCTTGCGCCATCGTGGGGGCGAACATCGCTGCGATTCGTTGTGGCGCTGCCGTCAATGGTGGTGTTCATTCCATTCGGGTTGATCGGCGTCCTCGGACACCAGCGTCTGGCGCTGCACGATCGCCCGGCAAGGACGGTCGTGGTATCAATCGGCAGTCACTCGTCACCTGTCCTTGCCGGTGCGCCGCCTCCCTCACCCTAGGGGCAGTCGCTACTGCCGTTTCTGGTGGTGGGTTGTAGACCATTGGGTGCCTGTGGGTGAGGCTGCACCTCCGAACGCATTTCGCACCCCCAACGGCAACTATTGGTGGGCCGGCACTGCTTGGCTCCCGATGCCACCCCGAAGCTTCACGGGGCAGCAACTGCGCGGCGAGGGACTCGCCTCTCATTGACTGGGTGGGCGCGGTCCTAGCTCGGGTTCGGAACAGGTGCCGTCGAGAGACATTTGGGATTACTGGCCTGCGCCGCGGAGGTCCTCCTCGGAGCTTGCGCGAGCCGCTCACAGTGGCGAGGGCGGGTTAGGATCAAGGAAGGTGCAGATCATTGAGTCCACGCCCTTCGGCGTTCGATCATCGGTCATGACCTTCGGCCGGCCTGATTCGAACGTTCGATTCTTGCTCTTCCCGATGCTTCATCTCGGCACGCCAGAGTTCTACGC
>JBAQGL010000107.1:0-1521 GCA_049287785.1 Candidatus Dormiibacterota bacterium
GGTATAAGGAGATGAAGAAGAACATCGAGAACAGCGACATGCCGAGCAGCAGGCCGACGATGTCCGCGCCCCGAAGGGTCCGCAGGCGGAAGATCGAGAACGGCATGAGCGGCTGGCGCTGGCGGGACTCGATCAGCAGGAAGGCGATCAGCAGGACGATCGCACCGGCGATCAGCAGCAGCGTCTCCGACGATCTCCACCCCACGTTAACGGCGTTGACGATCGCGTATACGAGGAGCGATAGGCCCGCGGTGACGGTGACCGCACCCGGTATGTCGAAGGTGTTGGTGCCATCGTCGGAGCGGCTCTCGACCAGCGTCCGGGGCGCGAGCGCTGCCGCTGCAAGGCCGATCGGGACGTTGACGAACAGGACCCATCGCCAGCTCAGTCCGCTGGTGAGGATGCCGCCGAGCAGGACCCCGGCCGCGCCTCCAGCGCCGGCGACGGCACCCCAGATGCCGAGTGCGCGGTTGCGCTCGGCACCCTCGGAGAAAGTGGTCGTGATGATCGACAGCGCGGCGGGCGAGACGATCGCGGCTCCGAGGCCTTGCGCGGCGCGGGCGGCGATGAGCCATGGCTCCGATTGCGCCAGTCCGCCGGCTAGCGAGGCGAGCGTGAACAGCACGAGGCCGACCATGAACATGCGCCGGCGCCCGAGCAGGTCGGCCATCCGGCCGCCCAGAAGTAGGAAGCCGCCGAAGGTCAGAGCGTAGGCGTTCACGACCCACGAGAGGTCCGTGCGCGAGACGTTCAGCGCTCGTCCGATTGACGGCAGCGCGACGTTCACGATCGAGGCGTCGATCACGATCACGAACTGCGTCATCGCGAGCAGGAGAAGGGCGAGGTTCTTCGCGCGGGGGGTGTAGAGGGGGGACGTCTCGGGCTCGGAAAGCGCACTCATTGGAGACCGGCCTCCTGTTCCGAGGTCATGAGTTTCCTTCCCAAGCCGACAGGGCGATAATCACGCCGCAGTCGCCGTACGTCGGGCAGCTCCAGTGCGGCCCCATCGATTGAGGTGACGGCGAGGTTGGGGAACTTTTCGCCCGGATGCAACAATGTCATCTGAATCTCCTTGTCGGTTGGCACGTTGAGGATGGGTATGCGGTTGCGGGGGCCGCTGATACACCGGCAGCGTTGAAGGCGGGTCGCGAGATGGGTCAGGTGCGGATGGCGGTGGTCTCGCGGGTGAACTGGCGGTGGCCGATCAGCTTGTAGGCCAGACGAACCGGGGCTGGCAGGACCTGCATGAACTTCTGCCGCTCCGCGTCATCGGTCTCCTCGGTGATGTATCCGAGGGTCAGCAGGCGACGCGTGACCGGGATCGCGCTGATGCCGTGCTTGCCGAGCGCGTCCCATTCACTCTGGGTGAGCGTGACCGAGACGACCGGGAGCAGCTTCTGCTCCTCCTCATCGAGGTGACCGATCAGTGTCGGCATCGTCGTGTCGATGCAGGCCGCCATCCGCTCGCCGGCGGCGGCGTCCGCGCTCGTCGTCCACGTCGGCAGCTCCGCGTTGATAGCC
>JBAQGL010000108.1:0-5013 GCA_049287785.1 Candidatus Dormiibacterota bacterium
GAGCGGATGAGCAACCCGGAGACGGCCGAGTTCCTCGAGGTGCTGGCCGGCTCGTTCTCGCCGCACCCCGACGCGGTGGCCGCGGCAGTTGCGCGCTGGCGGTCGGAGCCGACCGACGAGGCGGTGATGGCGCTCGCGATCGCGACCGAGGCACCTCGGCAGGAGCTCTTCCGGCGGCTCAACATGGTCGGTGGGGGCGCAGCCGCGCTCGTGAAATTGCGAGGCCTGCTGCTCACACTGCTCCCGGCGCGCCCTCACCTCCGAGGCGTCGATGCCGACCTGCGACATCTGCTCTCGTCATGGTTCAACGGCGGATTCCTGCGTCTCGAGCAGATCAGCTGGGAGACGCCGGCCGCGACCCTGGAACGGTTGATCGCCTACGAGGCCGTGCACGAGATTCACGGCTGGGACGATCTGCGGCTGCGCCTCGCCACCGACCGGCGCTGCTTCGCGTTCTTTCACCCGCTGCTCCCCGGCGAACCGCTGATCTTCGTGGAGATCGCGCTGACCCGTGAGCTGCCGTCCGCGATCGCCCCGCTCCTCGGGGCGGGACGTCAGATCGCCGACTTTCGCGAGGCGCACACCGCAATCTTCTACTCGATCAGCGATTGCCAGCCCGGCCTGCGCGGGATCTCCTTCGGAAACTTCCTCATCAAGCAGGTGGTGCGCGAGTTGACCGCCGAGCTTCCCGGCCTGAGGACCTTCGCAACGCTGTCGCCGGTGCCGAGCCTGGCACGGGCCGTGGCAGATAGAGACAACGTTGACGGTTTCACGGATGAGCGGCTGCGCGCGCTGACTGCCGGCCACCACGAGGAGCTCCGCCGCCTCGCCTCGACCGGCGACGAGCTCGACGCGCTGTCGCTGCTGCTCCAGGCCCCCGGACCGCACGCGCCGGTGGTCGCCCGCATCGCCGGACGCCTCGCACTTGCCGACCTGGTGCATGTCAAGGTCCGCGGCCGCATCGCCGACAGCGTCGCCCACTTCCACCTCGCCAACGGCGCCCGGCTGAAGCGCGTCAACCCCGACGGCGACCTCTCACGACGGGGACAGCAATCGCATGGGGTGATGGTCAACTACGTGTACGACCCGCAGCGGCTGGAGGTGAACCATGAGCGCTACGTTCGCTCCGGTCAGGTGGCCACCGACGCGTCCCTGAGCGGTGAGCTCAAGGCGATCGACGCGGCGTGGGCGAACACTTCGCGGCGCGCGCGGCGCGCCGGTTAGCTACGCGAGAGACCCGCTCGGTCTGCCGGCGGCGGTCACCACCACGGTGGGTTCGGTTCGCACCCGGAAGTTGACGGAGTTGGCGATGTAGCACAGGTCATGCGCCCGCTCATGGAGCGCGATGGCACGATCCATCTTCTCCGGCGTCGCGATCGTCACCTGGGGGTGCAGCGACACCTCCTCGAAATGCCCTCCGCCGTCCGGTGTGTCCACGAGCGTCCCGGTCGGATGGTCCACGTATTCGGTCACGACGATGCCCTCCTTCGCGCAGAGGACGAGGTACCAGAGCATGTGGCACTGCGAGAGCGATGCGACCAGCAGCTCCTCGGGACTCCACCGCTCGGTGTCGCCGCGGAATGCCGGATCCGCGCTGCCGGCGATGGTCGGCTTGCCGTCGACCGCGATGTCATGCGACCGCTCGAACGCCTGGTATCCGCTCGTTCCCGTGCCCGTGTTGCCGGTCCAGGTCACGGTCAGCGCATAGGTGTGGGTCTCGGACATCTCAGCAATCCTCCTCCCCTATTCTCACCTCGGCGCACCGCGCCGCGCCCTTACTCGTCCGAATCGACGAAATAAGTCTCGCAGGCGAGTTCCAGCAGCTCGGTGTTCAGCTCGACCGGCTTGCCGAGATACAGCGCAGCGTGGATCACGTGGTTGAGCAGGTCTCGAGGATGGGTGCCGTGCAGTGGCCGTCCCTTCGCAAAATAATGCTGTTCGAGCAGGCGGTCGACGAGTCCCTCGTCCATGCGCAGGTTGTTGTCGACGCAGTTGCGCCGCCAGATCTCCTTGTACTCGTCGACGGTCGGATCCGGGACGTGCACCTTGAAGCGCACGCGGCGCAGGAACGCCTCGTCCATGAGGTTCTGCGGCCGGAGGTTGGTCGAGAGCATGACCATGCAGGTGAAGGGCACCGGGATGCTCGACCCGGCGCGAGGGATGTTGAGGTAGTCGACCTTCTTCTCCAGCGGCACGATGAGCCGGTTGAGCAGGTCTCGCGGCGACATGTTCTGCTGGCGGCCGAAGTCGTCGATCAGGAAGAGACCGCCATTCGCCTTGAGCTGCATCGACGCCTCGTAGAAGCCGAGGGTGTGGTCGAAGCCGAGCTCGAGCATCCGTGGGGTCAGCTCACCGCCGACCTTGACCGCGGGACGCTTGGCGAGCTGCCAGCGACGGTCATGGGGCGGCAGCTCGCGGTCGATGGGCTCGTGGTGAATCGGGTCGTAGAAACGGATCACCTCGCCGTGGACATACAGCGCGCGGGGGATGAACATCGGCGCGCCCAGCAGCGAAGCCGCAGCCTCGGCGATGGTCGTCTTGCCATTGCCGGGAGGCCCGTAGAGGAAGACGGCCTGGCGGGCGCTCAGCGCGGGCCCGAGGTGGTCGAGCACGACCTCCGACAGCACCAGGTGGCTGAAGGCATCGTGCAGGCGGGCGCGGTTGACCTGCCCGTCGACGTGGGACTGGCGCTCGGCCATCGCCGTGTAATCGGCGATGGGCACCGGCGCTGGGCCGGCGTACTGGTTGATCTCGAGCAGCTCGCGGGCGCGCTGCCGGCCGGTGGTCGAGATCATGTGCTGCATGCCCGCGTTGATCGGCTCGCCCGGATCGAGGTTCGCAGTGTGCACGCCGGTGGACGAGCAGTAGCCCTCGTCGGCGAGGAAACGCGAGGTGGTGTCGATGAACGAGAACGGCAGGCAGAGGTGGTTGGCGATGTCGCGACCCAGCATGCTGCCGTTGAAATAGAGGACCTTGAGGACGAGGTCGCAGACAAAGCTGAATGGCAGGCCGGTCTCCTCAGCGGTCCTCGGAGCCGGAGGCAGCGCGATCGGACTGGAGACGGGCGCGGTCACAGGCGCAATCACTGCCATCGACGTCCGATTGTGTCATGGGCCGGTTTGCACTCCCGGCAAGCGTGGCGGATTGTCATACGACCGTTCCAGGGACCCTGCTGGTACGGTTGGGGGCGATGGCCGTACCGTTGGACGAAGGCGCCCCTGGCAGGCGCCGGGTCGGGCCCTTCTGGATCGAGGAGGGCCCGGGCGCGCTTCTCGCCGGAGCGGCCATCATCGCCCTCTTCGCCGCGCTGTTCCTCCTGGCCGTCGCGATGCGTCCGGCGTAACCCGGCCGGCGCCGTGACGTTTCATCCGGGAACTCGACAGCACTCCCGTCGCGCCACGGCGCCGCGGAGTCAGGAGACGATCTCGCACATGCATTCGACGGTTCCGGCATGAGCCTCGACCAGAGCCCGGAAGCCCGGCGCCGCCGGGCGGGCCTGCCGAACGGCTCCCACACCCCGATGCGCGCCACAGGGTCGAACAACCCGGGCATCGGCGCAACCGAGGCCGCGGCTCGTGCCGAGCTCCGCCGCCGCCGGGCAAGTGCGTACCGCCACCTGCGCACGCCCCGCAAGCGGGGACGCGCTCTTCGAATCGTTCTGATCGCGATCACCGTCTTCGCGGCTATCGGCGCAGGCACGGTCGGCGCGGTGTTCGCCGGCTACAACGCCTACAAGGGACAGCTCCCCGACGCGGCGACCATCACCAACATGGAGCCGCAGATCGACAGCCGTGTCTATGACAACGCCGGCGGCCTGATCCACGTCTTCCACAACGAGGGCTACCGGCACATCCACGTGGATCTCCCATCGATCTCTCCCTATTTCAAAGACGCGATCGTCGCGATCGAAGATCACAACTTCTACACCGAGGGCTCGTGGGACCTCGCCCGCCTCGTCGAGTCGGGCATCGCCGACGTGACTCATCGCGGCGCCTCGCTCCAGGGCGGTTCGACGATCACTGAGCAGCTGGCCAAGATCAGCCTCTACGGGGGCGCCGATCCACCCCAGAGCATCGACTACAAGATCAAGGAGATCGTGCTCGGCAACGAGATCGCGCTCAACTTCACCAAGAACGAGATCCTCGACATGTACGTCAACCGGATCTTCTACGGCAACTTCGCGGTCGGAGTCGAAAGCGCGGCCGAGCTGTATTTCTGGAAGACGGCGAGCCAGATCGACCTCGCGCAGGCCTCGATGCTCGCCGGTCTGCCTCAGTCACCGACCGCCTACAACCCCCTGCTCCACGATCCCGGCGAGGCCATCAACCCGCGCGCCAAGTCTCGGCAGAAGGCGGTCCTGCAGGCGATGCAGGCGAGCGGGTTCATCACCCAGGCGCAGGGCATCGCCGCCTACAACGAGAAGCTCTCCGTCCATTCGTGGACTGAATCCGAGCCCAATTACGATCCCGACTTCATCTCGTACCTCGAGACCTACCTCAATCAGAATTTCCCGCAGTACGCGAGCCCGGGCGGCTACGAGATTCACACCACGATCGACCAGGCGAAGCAGAATCTCGCCGACACCACCGTGCACAACCTGGTGGCCAAGGAGCGAGTCTCCGAGAACATGGGCGACGGCGCGCTGGTGAGCCTGGATCCGCAGAACGGTGAGGTCCTCGCCATGGTGGGGAGCTGGAACTACGCCGACCCGTATTTCGGACAGGTCAATGAGGCCGCGGCCGTCCAGCTCAACATGGGGTCCACCACCAAGCTGTTCACGTACACGACCGCGATCGCATCAACCAAGTTCACGATGACGACGCCGATCCTGGACAGCTACTACAAATTCCCGATTCCCGGGGCCGCTCCGTACTCGCCGTACGACGATGACCGCCACCTCCACGGGGTGTGCGAGCTGAGGCTCTGCCTCGGGAACTCCTTCAACATCCCGGCGGTCAAGACCGAGTACGCGACCGGCACGCAGTACATCGCCAACACTGAGCTCTCCATGGG
>JBAQGL010000109.1:0-3492 GCA_049287785.1 Candidatus Dormiibacterota bacterium
GTCCTTGTGCATGACGAGATCGCCATGCCATTGATCGCTTGCTTGGGGGAGATCAGAACGGAGGTGGCACCCACGGCTCTCCTCGCGAGCCAGGGCCGCCTCGCACACCAGCGAGGCGGTGGATGCCGCTGAGTGCAGTTGCATCGCGGGCAGCGCGGTGGCTCCCGCTGTTGCTGCTGCAACGCGCTCGCACTCTCGAGCGGCGGCGCGCAGGCCGGATTCGTCACGCACCACGCCGGCGCCCGTCCAGAGCGTGTCGCGGAGCGTGTTCCATCCCTCACGCGGATCGAGCTTTGAGGCGCGTGGGCTGGTTGCTCGGACGACCGATGCCGCCTGCGGCGGTGGCGATTCTGCCGCCCAACCGAGGGCCGACTGCACCGCGCGCCGCGAGAAGACCACCGACTCGAGCAGGCTGTTGCTCGCCAGGCGGTTCGCGCCGTGGACACCGGTGTATGCGACCTCGCCGCACGCGAAGAGCCCGGGGACGCTGGTCGCGCCGTCGAGGTCGGTCCTGACCCCGCCGATCATGTAGTGCGCGGCGGGCGAAACCGGGATCGGCTGACGGGCGATGTCGAGACCGTAGCGTGCGCAGGTCGCCGCGATGGTCGGGAAGCGCACGGCGGCGCGCTCGCCGAGCGGCGAGCAGTCGAGGAACACGCAGGGCTCACCGGTGCGCTGCAGCTCCTCCCAGATGGCTCGGGCGACAATGTCCCGACCGGCCAGCTCGCCGCGCGGATCGGCGTCGAGCACGAAGCGCTTGCCGTCGCGGTTGATGATCCACGCGCCTTCGCCACGGACTGCCTCACTGATGAGGAACCGGGGCGCGCCCTCAATCGCGAGCGCCGTGGGGTGGAACTGCGCGAACTCCATCCCCGCGACGTCGGCGCCGGCGGCATAGCCGAGGGCGACGCCGTCGCCGGTTGCGGATTCTGGATTGGTGCTGTTTCGCCAGAGCCGGCTCGCACCACCGCTGGCCAGCACCACCGCGGCGGACGAGAGCGTCGTCGTGTGCGACTCGGTGGGATTGGTCGTGATCGACACGCCGCAGCCGGCGCCGTCGGCGGTGGTGAGGATGCCGGTGACATCAGCGTGTTCGATGACTCGCGCGCCACTCGCGCGCAGACGCCGGATCAGCGCGGTTTCCACCTCGAGCCCGGTCGCGTCGCCACGTGCATGGAGAATTCGCGCGCGCGAGTGCGCCGCCTCCTGGGCGAGCAGCAATTCGCCGTCCTGGCTATCGAATTCGACGCCCCATTCAATCAGCTGGCGAATGCGCGCCGGGGCTTCCTCGACAAGCACTCGCACCGCCTCGGGATGGCAGAGCCCGCGGCCGGCGGCAATGGTGTCCTCGTAATGCAATTCCGGTGAATCACCATCGCCGACGGCGGCTGCGATACCGCCCTGCGCGTACCTGCTGCACCCGTCATCGAGCGCGCCCTTGGTCACCACCGCAACCCGTGCGCGCGGCGCGGCGCTGAGTGCGGCCGAGAGGCCTGCTATGCCACTGCCGACAACGACAACGTCGTAATCCGTCGGTGCGGCCCCGTTGATCACGCGATTGCCGCCTGCTCACGCACGCGATCGGCGGCGTCCACGCACAGGGTCGAGGGAGTGAACGCGGCGGCGCGCATCAACGCAGGCGCGACGTCGCACGACCGGTCGAAGTCCAACGCGGCTCCCCCCATTGTGGCGCGGTGGATTTCCGACTTCATGATGACCCGCTGCATGATCTCCCCTAGACGCCACGACCTACGGGCGCTGTGTCGACCCCCAGCCGAACGACATCAATCAACCGTGTGCTCCCTATTCTAGCAGCCAGTACGATTTGGTTTGTGGGGGCTGCCTTTTCGACCTCGGTGAAGTCTTCCGCCTTTACCACGGCGACGTAGTCCACGTCCAGTCCCGCGTTTTCCAGCAAGGACCGAACAGTTGTTGCCAGCGCTGTCGCGTCTCGCTCGCCGGCCTCGAATCGCCCGATCGCCGTGGCCAGGCTTGATGGAATGGCCCTTGCCCGCACTCGTTCTTCGGGACTGAGGTACAGGTTGCGGCTCGAGATGGCGAGCCCATCGGTGTCCCGAACCGTAGGGCACACAACGATTTCGACGCCGATGTCGAGGTCGCGGACGAGGTGGCGGACCACCGCGCACTGCTGCGAGTCCTTCTGACCGAAGTAGGCGCGGTCGGGAAGCCCGGCCACCAGCAACTTGGTGACCACCAGGGCGACCCCGTTGAAGTGGCCCGGGCGGCTGGCCCCCTCAAGACGCTCGCCGAGCGGTCCGGCGATGTCGAGCCGCGTCACGCCGCCGGGCGGATACATGGTCTCGACGCTCGGGACGAACGCAGCGTGCGCCCCCGCGGCGGCGAGCATGCCGAGGTCCGCATCCATGCTTCGGGGGTAGCGGGCGAAGTCCTCGTGCGGGCCGAACTGCGCCGGGTTGACGAAGATGGTGACGACCACCCGGTCGTTCTCCGCGACAGAGCGCTCGATCAACGAGCGATGGCCGGCGTGCAGGGCACCCATGGTCGGGACCATCCCGACCGACAGGCCCGCGGTGCGGCAGGCCAGCGACCATCGCCGGAGGTCGTCTGGGGTCGAGAGGAGCTCCGGGGTGCTAGTGGAAGGAATGGGCATCGTCAGGGAACCGGCCCTCGCGAACGTCGTCGGCGTAGGCGCGCGCCGCGTTGACGATGGTCTCGCCGAGGTCGGCATAGGGCTTCACGAATTTCGGCGCGACACCGCGGAGGTGACCGGTGATGCCGAGCAGGTCGTGGATCACCAGCACCTGCGCATCGCAATCGGGTCCGGCGCCGATGCCGATGGTGGGGATGGTCATTTCGCGCGTGACCTGCGCGGCCAGGTCTCGCGGTATCCCCTCGAGAACGAGCGCGAACGCGCCGGCGTGCTGGAGGGCGTGCGCATCGGCGAGGAGGCGCTCGCGATCACTCGCGCTCCTGGCCTGGACCCTCAGGCCACCGAATGCGTTGACCGACTGCGGGGTCAGCCCGAGGTGGCCCATCACCGGGATCCCCCGCTGGGTCAGGTGCGCGACCGTGTCCACCGCCCACCCGCCGCCCTCGAGCTTCACCGCGTGCATCCCGGCCTTGAGGAAGAGGACGGCATTCTCGACGGCGTCGGAGCAGGAGCCCTGGTAGGCCCCGAAGGGCAGGTCGCCGACCAGCAGTTGCTCGGGGGCGCCCCGCGCCACCGCGCGGGCGTGATGGAGCATCTCGGGCATCGTCACCGGGAGGGTGTTGGGGTAACCGAGGACGTTGTCCGCGAGCGTATCCCCCACCAACAGGACCGGCACCTCGGCCTCGGCGAGGAGGCGCGCCGTCGGATAGTCGTAGGCGGTGAGCATGACGAAGCGCGTGCCCGCGGCCTTCCACGCCGCGAGGTCGCGGATGGTGATGGCCATGGTCAGGCGACCTGGGCTCGGTCGTCGCCCGTGAGCGGCTGCGTCGTGTCGGGGCGGGTCCCGACCAGCGACTCCA
>JBAQGL010000110.1:0-1695 GCA_049287785.1 Candidatus Dormiibacterota bacterium
GATCTGATTGGCGCGGACTGTCAGCGAGACGCCGTCGAGAGCGACCACGCCTTCGAAGCGCACATCGATCCCGGCAACCTCGAGCACAGTGGGTGTCGTGCCTGGCGTCTCCCCGGACACGCTACAGCGACCCGTTCAACCCCATGGGTGCCCGCAGGGTACATGGATCACGGCGCATCTGACACCTTCCCACGTGAAAATCACCCTAGGTGATGAGCACGGGTCGGCCCGTCAGCGAACGGCGATGAGGACCCGGTTGGCGAGGTGTTGCCAGATCGTGCCCACCTCGACGAAGCCGGCGGAGAACAGTGCCGAGCGGTGGAACTCGTAGCTGTGCGCCTCGTCCTCGTGAGGGTGTGCGTGCCACCGCTGCTCACGTTCAACCACCGCCTGCGCGAGGGCAGGGTCTGATACCGCGGCGTCCCACCAGGCGTCGTAGTCCTCGGCACCCTCCGGCGCATCCGGCCACTCCGGCTGGACCTCCCGCGCCCCTGCCGCGATGCCGCGCTGATCGTGGTCGAAGTCGAGCCGGTCGCCATCGAGGAACACCGCACCTGGCCGCAGCACTCCCGCGAGCGCCTGGTAGAGATGGACGAGCTGCTCCAGCCCGAGCCAGTGCAGCGCGGTGGTCGAGACTGCCGCGTCATACGGGCCTGGAGACGGCAGCGCACTCACCCAGTCGCCACGCAGGTCGGCGTCAAGGAACTGCAGCTGCTGCCTGTCTCCCAGCGCCCCCCGACCGATCGCGAGCAGCACCGGGTCAGCGTCGATCGCCACAACACTGGCGCCAGGGATGCGGTCGAGCAGACGAGCGCTCAGCGATCCCGGCCCACACCCAAGGTCGAGCACGCGGGGCTCGGCGCCGGCGAACGCGGCCACCGCGTCAACCATGGCGCTGAACCGCTCCTCGCGATCAGGGATATGACGCTGTTGCTGCGCGTCCCATCGCGCCAGCCAGTTTGCGAAGTCAGTGGTGACGTGCTGGATGCTCATCTCGGCGGTACCTGTACCACATCATCCCGGCGGCACCGTCGGGAGCTTCAGCGTGATAGCCGTGCCATCCACTGCCGTGCTCGTGGCGCTGACCGAACCACCATGAGCCTCCACCACGTCCCGAACGATCGACAGCCCCAGGCCCGATCCGGCTGACGACGGTCCCTTGACGAAACGGTCGAACACCCTGGGCAGCAGGTCGGCCGGGATCCCGGTTCCGTCGTCGCGGACGGTCAGCACCACCCATCGATCGGCGCTGGCGCCCTCCACGCGGATGGTACCGCCGGCGTGCTCGTGGGCCAGTGCGTTGCTGACGAGGTTGCCCAGAACTCCGCGAAGCCGTCCCGGGTCCCCATCGATCGGTGGGACCGCGATATCGACCCGCTCGGTGAGCTGGACGCCGGCGGCTCTCGCCTCGGCACCGAATGCACTCAGCGTCTCGTTGACGAAGACCGCGACGTCGATCGGCTCTCGGTGAAGGCGCAGCGCGCCGCCCTCCGCGAGGGTCAGGGTGCTGAGGTCGTTGACCAGCATCTCCAGCGACTCGGTCGCACTCACGATCGGGGCCATGTGCTCGGCGTCGGCCGGGTAGATGCCGTCGGTGATCGCCTCCGCCTGGCCGCGAATGATGGACAGCGGCGTACGAAGCTCGTGGGCGATATCGGCGAGCACCGACCGCCGGCGCGTCTCCTCGGCCTCGAG
>JBAQGL010000111.1:0-2211 GCA_049287785.1 Candidatus Dormiibacterota bacterium
ACCACGCCGAGTGCGTCGAGAGCGGCGTCGCGGTGACCACCGGCGAGGAGTTGGTGCCGGCCGCGGCGGCTCCCGACACGCCGGCGAGCATGAGCGCGAAGACGCCGGGGAGCAGCGCGACGGCCGCGCGGGCTCTGGGGCGTCTGCTGCGTGTCAGCTTGCCGATGACGTTTGCGCTCATTGACGTGATCCAACTGTGGTCTTAATACCTGCCTGCCGAGATGGAGGTCGGTGTCTCGTCACGGCGTCGCGAGCCCCTGTTCACAGTGGTCACACCGGCGTGGGCCATCCGCATACGATTCGGCCGGTGTGCACGATCCTCCTGGCCTGGAGATGCGCCCCAGGGGCGCCGATCGTGCTGGCGGCGAATCGGGACGAGCTCATTGCCCGCCCCAGCGCACCGCCGGGCGTTCTCAGCGAGAGCCCGCTGATCGTCGGCGGTCGCGACCTGGTGGCCGGCGGAACCTGGCTCGCGGTCTCGGCGGACGGCGCCATCTGCGCGGTCACCAACCGCCATCCCGAGGAGGGGCCGCCGGTCGCGCCGGACCCCACGCGCCGGTCGCGAGGGGAGATCCCGGTCGCGTTGCTGACCGCCGGCCGTGCAGATGTCGCCGCGGCGCTTCGCGATCTTGGGCCCGGCCGCTACAACCCGGTCAACGTCCTCTGGGTGGACGAGGACCGGGCGCTGGTGGCCCACGTGGACGACTCGGGCCCGGTACGCGTGGTCGAGCTTGCGCCCGGCCCACATGTCCTCACCACACGCGATGTGGACGACGCGAAGAACCCGAAGGTGGCGATGCTGAGCGCCGGCATGCAGCGAGTGCTGGCGGATGGCGACGGTTACCGAGAGGTCGTCGCGGGCTTGCGCGCCATGATCGCGGATCACACCTCGGCGAGTGGCTCACCGGTGGATGCCGCGTGCATCCATGGCGATGTGTACGGCACGGTTTCGGCGTCGACTGTCGTGGCGGGAAGCGAGCAACTCGTGTACGAGCACGCGCCCGGCCGCCCCTGCGTCACCGCTTTTGCGGCGGTACCGATACCGTCCTAGTGCGCGCCGTGGGAGGCGAGGATCGTCTTGATGAGCAGGCTCACCATCGCGATGATCGCGTAACCACGCACCGTGCAGAGAGCGATGAATCGGCCGCGCGACTTGGCGGGTTGGTTGAGCAGCGCCAATGACGGCATGCGCCAGGTCTCGCGCTCCTCCTGCATCCGAGGATCCGGCGGCATCGCTCGACGGGCTCGAACGTTGATGGCGATGGCGAGGAGCAGGCCGACGATCATGACAGCGGCGAGGATGAGGAACAGACGCGCGACGTCAATGCTCGGAAAGATCGTCGATACCACAAGGATGACCGAGAGGATCAGCAGCACGCCCAGGATCAGCGATGCGAGCAGGTTGAACCACGGCCGATTGACCCAGGGCCCGAGCACGTCCCGGTCGTTGCACAGGTAGAGGAGAAACAGACACGCGCTCGGCAACATGACGCCCGCCAGAGCCTGAACCGCAGTCGTCACCAGCCCGAGGGGAACGCCGGGGATGAGAACGAATGCAGCTGCGAGAACGACCAGTCCCGTGAACATGGCGTAGAACTGGCGCGCCTCGCGCCACGACCTGTGCAGGGAATTCCTGATGCCGAATGTGTCACCGAACGCGTAGGAGGTCGAGAGGGTCACGGCACTCGCTCCGACGATGGAGGCATCGATCAGCAGGATCGAGAAGATCGCGCCAACCGCCGGTCCGGCGTGAGACGCCAGACTTTTCGCGAGGTTGTAAGCGTTGGTGAATGCAGTCGCATTCCCCGCACCGGTCCCGGCGTGACTGAACGCGTATGCCGTGGCGATCATGATCGCGCTCGCGCCGATGACGACGATGAGGGCGCCGATGGCTGTGTCCGCGCGCTCGTACGGGATCCAGCGAGGCGTGATGCGCTTATCGACGACATTCGACTGCTGGAAGAACAGCTGCCACGGCGTGATGGTGGTTCCGACGATGGCGACGATGAGGAGCACTCCATCGGATTTGAACCCACCCTGCACGCCCGGGATGACGAAGTGCTGCAGCACTGGACCCAGGGTTGGATGACAGAGAAACATCAACGGGATGCACAGCAGGTTGCCGAAAAGGATGATGAACATCAGCCGCTCCCACGTTTCGAAGCGTCCGGTCACGGTGATACCGACGAGCAGCAAACCTGCGAGTGGCAC
>JBAQGL010000112.1:0-3692 GCA_049287785.1 Candidatus Dormiibacterota bacterium
GATCAGCTCCCGCCGGAGATCGCGACAGGGCCTCCGCCGGACCCTGCCTGAGGCGCCTGCACGGGGTTGAAGAAGCTGGGCTGCTGAGCGACCGGTTGCTGCGGGCTCTGCCCGGTGGTGGGATCGACCGCTGCCGGAGGGGTTGCCGGCGCCGTCGAGTGACCCGGGGCGGTGGTTGCCGCGACGACCGAGAGCACCACGGTGCATCCGGCCGCGGCGATGCCGGCATAGAGGGTGATGCGTCGTCGCAACAGCAGGCTCAGGTCTCGGCGCAGGCGCGCGGAATCGAGTTCGCCAGGGGCCATCGCGTCCAGCGTAGCTCCCAAAACTTGCGGGATCGTGACCTTCCGGCGACGTGTTCGGACGGCCACCCGGATGAAATGCCATGCTTGCCGCCCCCACGGGAAGGGTCGATGGCGGTGCTGGATTGGGCGTTCGGTGTCCGCCCCGCGCCGCGAGAGTTGCAGGGGAGATGGGTGAGGGGGTTCGCGACGACTCGACTGACGGCCGCATGGTGTGGACGGTGATTCGGCGCGTCCGCCGTGCCGCGCTCGTCACCGGTGCAGTGATCGCAGTCGCGGCGAGCATGAGCGCCGTCGCCGTCCGTAGCGTCGCCGACGTTCAGCCGGGGCCGTCGAGCCAGGGGACGGGCGCCCTGACCCACGGCAAGCTGGTCGCCGGCGCGGGCGGCACCTACCTTCCGATCATCCCGGCGGGGATCACCCCGGGCGGCTCCGACCCCCGAAATCCACTCACGATCCCGCCACCCGGCGTCAATCCGCAGGGCATGAGTTGTCCGGCCGTGCGCCGCGTCCACGGTCCCGGCGGCGGGATCGTCCTGGTGCTCTCCATCCTCCCGACGTTCACGAAGAACGGCGCGGGCGGCTACGACGGCGCCGACCCTCGATTCGGCTATGCGGTCGCCGGCGCGATTCCACCCGGCGGGAACCCCGCGGACACTGCCATTGGAAGCCCCGCAACCGCAGCCAACGTCGGCGGTCACGTCGTCGCAGTCACGGCATTCCTGCGGTCCCGGGGCACCTGGGTCGACGCGCAGGCGGTAGCACCATATGGAGGGAGCTGCCAGGGCGCCACCTTCGTCTTCAGCAGTCCATACCTGGCCGGTGACGCAGCCGCACCCGAGCCGCCGGTCAGCGTGCTCAACACTCCGCCGTTCCCGACCGGCGCGGATCTCGCCACCGCGCTGACCCGAAACTGGACGGTCGGCACCGTCGACATGATCCCGGGCTCCTCGGCGACGTCGCGGACCTGGGTGCATGTCCCGACCTGCGCATGGATGGCGTCGACGGTGCCCACCGCTCCCGATCCCTCGCACGCGCTCACCTCCACGGTGGTGAGCGGGTACACGCTGTTCCTCCTGTACGACGTCACCGTGACTCCGGGGACCGTCGCGTGGAGTTGGGGCGACGGCACGACCTCGATCGCGCCGGGTCCGATCGAGCACGGACCCGCACGCCTTCCGGCATATGACCCGTCGACACAACGCTGGACCGATCCCTGTGCGGTGAGCCACGACTACGCAGCAGTCTCAACCGGTGCGACCATCACCGCGACCGAGACGTTCACCGTGACGATCACGGTCAGCTGGAGCGACGGGGTCGCGATCCACACCCAGCCGGTGGCCTGCGACGCCAACACCGGTGGCGCCTGCCGCCTGACGATCGGCCCGGGTGACGGATGGCAGAGCGGTCCACATCCCGTCGATCAGATCGAGCCCGTGCCGTTTCAGCCCGCAACACCTTCGCCGTAACCGGGCGCCGAATCAGCGGCTGCGCAGAGACCTGCCGGTCATCTCCGCGGGCACCGGGAGGCCCATGGCATCCAGCACGGTCGGCGCGACGTCGCGCAGACCGCCGCCCTCGCGCAACGGTCCGTCGCCGGCGCCGCAGAGGATCACGGGCACGGGACTGGTGGTGTGCGCGGTGAGCACCGACCCGTCGCGGCGGTCGATCTTGTACTCGGCGTTGCCGTGGTCGGCGGTGATCAGCAGGCCGCCGTGCGCCGCGTCGACCGCCGTCGCGATACGCCCCAGGCACGTGTCCACGAACTCGACGGCGCGAACCGTGGCCTCGAAAACGCCGGTGTGGCCGACCATATCGGCATTGGCGTAGTTGGCGACGATGAGCGCATCGTCGCCCCGCTCCAGTCGAGCGATCACCGCGTCGGTGACGCCGGCGGCGCTCATCTCCGGAACCGTGTCGTAGGTCGCGACCAGTTGTGACGGGACCAGCAAGCGGTCCTCGCCCTCGAACGGTGTCTCGCGACCGCCGTTGAGGAAGTAGGTGACGTGCGCATATTTCTCGGTCTCGGCGACGTGGAACTGGCGCAGCCCGGCGGCGCTCACCTCCTCAGCGAGCGTATGCAACACATCCTCGCGTGGGAACGCCACTCGCGCGTCCAGATCCCGCTCGTATTCGGTGAACGTGACCAGCTCGACATCGCGCAGCACCCTCGATCGTGGGAAGCCGTCGAAGTTCACCTCCACCAACGCGTGGCACAGCTCGCGCGCGCGATCCGGGCGGAAGTTGAAGAAGATGATCGAGTCGCCGTCCTCGATGCGGATGCGCCGGCCGTCGTTGAGGATCGACACCGGGGGCACGAACTCGTCGGTGATCCCGTCGGCGTACTGCGCTTGGATGTACGCGACCGCGTCGGGTGCGACATCGTCGCTTTCGCCCGCGATGGTCTCGTAGGCGCGCTGGATGCGATCCCAGCGCCGATCGCGGTCCATCGCGAAATACCGTCCGGACACCGACGCGATCGCACCCACCCCGACGGCATCGAGCGCGTCGATGAAGCCCCGGACGAAGCCGGCCGCGCTCGCCGGCGGCTCGTCGCGCCCGTCGAGAAATGCGTGAAACCACACTGAGTTCAGGCCGCGGCGACGGGCAAGCTCGGCGACCGCGACCGCATGATCCTGATGGCTGTGCACGCCTCCAGGCGAGATCAGTCCGAGGCAGTGGAGCGCGGCGCCGCGGTCGCGGGCACGGTCCACCGCTTCGCACAACACGGTGTTCTCGTAGAAGCTGCCGTTCTCGATGGCGCGGGTGATCGCGACCAGCGGCTGATGGATGAGGCGCCCCGCGCCGATGGTGAGATGGCCCACCTCGGAGTTGCCCTGCTGGCCCGGCGGAACTCCCACCGCCTCACCGCTGGCGTCGACCGTCGTGTGCGGGCAGCGTTCCTCGAGCAGGTCAAGGTCCGGGGTGCGCGCGGCTGCGATCGCGTTCCCGTACGGGTCCGGGTTGTCTCCCCATCCGTCCAGGATCACCAGCACGAAGGGCCGTACCCCGCTCATCCCGCGCTACGCGGTTGCACGAGGTCCGGCGTGCGCCTCGGACGCAGCGGCGACGATGACGCCGAACTCCTCGGCGCGCAGGCTCACACCGCCGACCAGCGCGCCGTCGATGTCCGGCTCCGCAAACAGCGAGGCCGCATTGGCGGCGGTGACGCTGCCGCCGTAGAGCACGCGCGGGGCACCGTCGAGGTACCGGGCGCGTACGTGCTGCTTGATGTGGGCGACCACCTCCTGCGCTTGCTCCGGCGTCGCGGTGCGTCCGGTGCCGATCGCCCAGACGGGCTCGTACGCGATCACCCAGTCATCGACGGACGGTGGACTCTCGACCTGGGCAAAGACGGCGTCGAGCTGGCGCTCGACCACGTCGAAGGTG
>JBAQGL010000113.1:0-18469 GCA_049287785.1 Candidatus Dormiibacterota bacterium
GCCGCAGACCGCGATTCCGCCGGAGGGCGCCGAGGTCCAGACAGCACCGAAAGTTGTGGAGATCACCTTCGGAGAAACGCCAGACCCGCAGCTATCCAGCATCACGGTGGTCAACGGGTCAGGAGTGAGCGTCGACGCCGGGCCGACTGTCGTGGTGCCGGGTCACCCACTCGAGTTGGAGGTGTCGCTGAAGCCCATACCAGACGGCGTGTACACGGTGACGTGGAAGACCGTTTCAGAGACGGACGGTCATCTGGCAACCGGCGCGTATGCGTTCGGTGTCGGGGAATCGGCCGCGAGTGCCAACGCGCACGCGAGCAGGTCGGTGGTCTCGCCGCCGCCCTCGTTCCTCGCGGTCGTCAGTCGGTGGCTGTTCTTCATCGGCGTTATGGGCATCGTCGGTATTGCGTCGACGTGTCTCTTCGCGTTGGAGGACCTCCCGGCCTCAACCGGGCGAATGCTGGCAGGCGCCTGGATCGTCGGGACACTCGGCATCGCAGGCGTGGTTGAAGCACAGCGTGAAGCCGCGGGAGTGGGCTTCAGCTCGTTGTTCTCGACGTCATTGGGGACGACAGCGATCGAGCGCGTGGCGGCGATGGCGGCGACGGGACTGGCCGTGATCGCCGCGTCAGTGGCGCCAACAGGTGCGAAGCGTGCCGCCGTCACGCTGGCGGCCATCGGCGCCGCGGCTTCGATATGGGTCGACGTCGCGGCGAGCCACGCCGGCGCGCAGGCGCCGGTCGCGGTCAATCTCATCGCGCAGTGGGCCCACATCGCGGCGAGCGGCGTCTGGATCGGTGGGCTGCTGGTCCTCATCGTGACCGTTCGAGGACAGCCGTCCGAGGTCAAAGGCCGAGCGGTGCGCCGGTTCTCGACCATCGCCGGCATCGCGATCGTCCTGGTCGCGCTCACCGGAACGCTTCGCGCGGTGATCGAGATAGGGTCGATCGGTCAGCTCTTCGGCACCGCTTTTGGTCTGCTTGTGCTGGTAAAGGTCGCGCTTTTCCTGATCCTGGCAGCTCTCGGGGCGATCAATCGCTACCGCAACGTGCCGCGCGCCGCGCGTGTCCTGCGAGGCCTGCGACGGGTCGGGTCCACCGAAGTCATCATCGGCGCCGCCGTGGTGCTCGTGGCCGCTGCGCTCGTGAACGTCGCGCCGCCGGTCGCCTCCGCGGCTGCGGTCTCGACTGCACGGTCGAGCCAGCTCGTGGTCACCGGCAGCGACTTTGCGACCACGGTGAAAGTCCGTCTCACCGTGTCACCGGGGACAGCCGGCTTCAACAACTTCGTACTTCGCGTCACCAACTACGACACCGGCGCGACGGTGCACGCGACTTCGGTGCAGCTCGAGTTCACGCAACCGCTGCGTCCACAGCTCGGCGAATCAACGCTGACGCTCAGACGTCAATCTGATGGGACCTTTGCGGCCCGAGGCGGCAACCTCGCCATCGCCGGAATCTGGGAGGTCGCCGCGATCATCGAGAACGCAACGAGCTCCACCGAGGTCCACCTACAGGTCACGACCATCACACCCGCGCCAATCGTCGCCGCAACCCGGTTCAGTGGATTGCCCACCGTGTATTCGATCCAGTTGCCGAGCGGCGGACTCGCGCAGGTCTACATCGATCCCGATAAGGCAGGAGCCGACGAGGTTCATGTCACGTTCTTCACCAACTCGAACGAGACCAGTGAGATCCACATCGCATCGGTCACGGTGGGCATGACCGTGCCCGGACGTCCGCCCACCATCCTGGTCAGCCGCCGGCTCGATCCGATCGGGCATTTCGTCGCCGACGCCACGGTCCCAGGCGGCCCCACCAGGTACGACATCATCGCGACCACCGCCGCCGGCGCGGCCATCGCGACCTACGTGACCATCACCCCCGGGCCATGATCGGCGTCACCTGATCGACGACTTGATCAGGTCCGCCACAACCGCCGGCTGTTCGAGATAGGGAAGGTGCGCCATTCCGTCGAACATCTCGAACCGCGACCGCGGCAGCCAGTCGGCGAGCTCCTTCGAGCGCGCGATCACGAAGGGAAGGTCGAGGCTTCCACATGCGACGGTCACCGGCACGGCGATCTCCTCGAGCCTCGACCATGCGGTGATGCCGCTCTTCCCCGATTCCTCCGGGATCTCGTTCTTCAGCGCGATCGCGTTCATCGCCAGCGCGAGATCTCGCGCCGGGCCGGAGACGCGCCCCTCCGGTGCGCCCGGGCCATCGAGCCAGAGCCACATCTCGACGCGGTTGATCTCGTCGATCTCGCCCGACGTCTGCGCGGCCTCCCACATCCGCACGAGCCGATCGGTGTCGGCATCGACGACGGTCGGTTCAGGAGCGCCGCTCACCGCCGGGGCGAGCAGCACCAGGCCGGCCACACGCTCCGGCGACGCCAGGGCTGCGTCGATCGCGAGCTCGCCGCCCATCGAGCTTCCCACCAGCCACACGGGGCCGGAGGCCACCTGGTCGAGCACCGCGTCGAGATCGTCGAGGTGCGAAAAGCCGTACGTGACCCCGGACGTCTCGCCGTAGCCGCGCATGTCGTAGGCCACCGCGCCCGTCGCCGGCGAGAGCGCATCGGCGACGGCGTACCAGGACCTCCGGTCGGCCACCCCGGCGTGGAGCAGGACCACGGGCTGTCCATCACCCGCCCAGCGCTCGCCCACCAGGGTGGCGGTCCCGCGCTGCACAGTGAACTTTTCGGATGCCACCGGCCCATTCTGACCCGATAACCGGCCACGCGTCGGGGCACCGATGTACTGAGTCACGAATCGCCGTACCGGTGTCCGACGTGACGCCACTTGACGCCGCGTGAATCGTCACAGGGCTGTAGAGAAGAGAGCGCGGTTGGCCGACACAGGAAGCGGCTTCTCCGTTCGGTGACATGATCCGGCGGTGGCAGCCGACGAAGCCGAAGCCTTCAACCAGTCCCTCCGACCGGCGCAGGGTCAGCTGTCCTACCTGCAGATACCCGCTCTCAACGTGCGGCAATCGGCGGAATTCTATGCGCGAGTTTTCGGCTGGAATATCGAGCATCCGCATCCTGGTTTCGACGCCCCCGGCCTCATCGGTCAATGGACGACTGACCGCTCACCGACGCGCGATGCCGGCATGCTCCCGTGGCTGAATGTCGACAGCATGGTCGAGGCGATGAAGCTCGTCCGAGCCTATGGCGGCGAGGTGTTGGAGCATCCGACGCCGGATGGCCCCGACCGGCTCCTCGCGACCGTACGCGATCCTGCCGGGAACGTCATCGGCCTTGTGCAACTGGTCACCCGCTGACGGCGGGTCAGCTCAGACCGCGAAGAGAGCAGCGGGGCGCGCGTAGTGCCGATGTCCGCAGGCGATGCACTTCAGCTCCGCGCGGACCGGGCGGCTGACCTGCAGCGACTGCAGGTGCTCCGCTCGTTGGTAGTGGACCGTCAGCGGGATGAGTCGCGACCCTCCGCAGCTGGCGCAGCGGATGGCACGCTCGGTGTCCGAATTTTTCACGGCGGGTATTGTCCTACTGCATCTGGTGTGGATGTCAACGGGGGCAGGGCTCAGACGGACCCTCCGGCGAGCGCGATGACCAGCCCGACCACCCCCGCGATGACCAGCCCGCTGACGACCCCACGACGAATCACGAAGAGCCAGAGCGGCACCGTCCCGGGCACAGCCTGGCGGTTGCCCTCGAGCACGTGGCGCAGCTTATGGAATCCCGGCGCCTGACGGCCTGAGATCCCTTCTACACCGGGGCGTTGACCCTTGACTCCTCCCTCGACGACCAGGCGCGCTGGCGGTCCTGCGAGTCGATCGCCCACTGCAGGGTCTCGAGAACGTGGCCGAGGTGCTCCGCCATCGCCGCATCGCAGGCATCGGGGTCGTGCGCGGCGATGGCCGCGACGATCGCGCGGTGCTCCCGCAACGAGTGCGCGGGGCGGCCGGGCCGGAGGATGGTGCCGTACTGGAACCGGATGCTCTGCGACTTCAGGGTGACCAGGACCTTGATCGCCACCTGGTTGTCGGAGATGCGCCAGATCCGCCGGTGCAGCTGTGGGTTGAGCTGCATGTAGCCGAGTGAATCGGACTCCCGGAGTCGCTCGGCCATCGCGGCGAGGATGCCCCGAAGATCGTCGAGATCCTCACTCGCCGCCCGCTGCGCGGCGCTCCGGGCGAGAAGCCGTTCCAGCGAGTTGCGCACCTGTTCGATCTCGAACGCCTCGCGGGCGGAGATCAATCGAACGCGGGCTCCTCGGTTGGGCTCGCGGACGATGAGTCCCTCCTGGTCCAGCGTGGCGAGGGCTGCGCGGATGGCCGTGCGGCCGGCGCCGTAGCGGACCGAGAGATCGGCTTCGACGAGGCGTTCGTTGGGTTGGAAGTCACCGCTGATGATGGCGTCACGCAGCCGGTCGCAGGGGTCGTTGACCAACCGCGAGCGCCGCTCGCTTGGGCCGGAAGAGGGGACTGGATTGTTCACAACACTGTCGCTACTATTGTCGACAATCTTCGCCAGCCGCGCTTCGGGCGCTTGGAGGCATCTGATGCTCGAAAGCCATCACAGGGTCGGCAAGGGGGTGGGGGTCCTCTTCGCGACGCTCTCGGTCGGGCTCGCCGCATGCGGGAGCACGCCCTCTGGAGGAGCGTCGCCCAGCACGTCGCCGCTGCTCATCGGCGTCATCGCGCCCTTCACCGGAGCCGACGCCGCGCTTGGACCCGCGTACTTCGCCGCATGCCTGCCTGCGGCACGAGCCATCAACAACGCCGGCGGGGTGATGGGGCACATGGTGAGCTGCCAGGAGTTTGACACCCGCGGGGAACCGGCCGATGCGGTCCCAGCCGCACAGCAGATGATCGCGAGCCACTCGAATCTGATGGCGGTGGTCGGGTGCACATCGGACGAGGCGGCGAGCGTCGCTCCCATCCTCAACCAGGCGCACATCCCCATGTTCTGCATGACCGGCCAGTCGGAGTTCAACAAGACGACATTCAGCTACTTCCACCGTCTTGTCCCTCCTGACGAATTCGACGCTTTCGCGATGGTGGGAAGCGCGCTCGACCACTTCAACTACAAGAAGGTCGCGCTCGTCTTCGGCAACGACATCGGTTCTCAGGCCTTTGTCGGCCCGGCGATGACCGCTCTCCAGCATCTCGGTGCCACGGTGACCATCAACCAGGCGATCGCGCTTGGTCAGCCGTCCTATCGGACCGAGGTCACTGCGATGCTGGCAACCCATCCCGACGTGATCTTCACCGAGGCGCTCGGTCCGACGGATGCGACCTACATGGCCGAGGTCAAGCAGCTGAACAACGGCGTGATGCTGCCCTTCATGGGGACGTCCGCAACCATCGACCCGGTGTGGTTCAAGGCGGTCACGGGAGCGATCGGCGTCCAGACAGTGGTTGACAAGTTCACCGCCGTCGACCTCGGCGTGTCGTTCAGCGGACCGGGCTACGACGAGTTCAAGACCAACCTCGACGCCGTCGCCTCACAATTTCCTGCCGCGCCGACGTATTCGCAGCGCGGCGCCACCCTCCACCTCTACGACGGCATCATGCAGGCCGCGCTGGCCATGGATGAGACCAAGAGCACCGACCCAACCGTGTACAACCCGGTGATCCGCGACGTCGGGAACGGCGTTACCGGAGCGACAACGGTGAACACCTACGCGGCCGGCGTCGCCGCGATCAAGAGCGGCCAGAAGGTTCGCTGGGTCGGAGCCGGCGGGATGACCAACTACAACCAGTACAACAACTCCCAGCAGGGATACATCCTGGTCCGGTATGACGCCATGGGCAATGAGATCACCATCGGCACGCTCACCCAGGCGCAGACCGCAGCAATCATCGCGGCGGGCGGTGGCTGAGCCACCAATCGGTCGGCGGTGGCGGCGATGAGTCTCATCGTCGCCGCCTTCGGCTTCGGCCTAGTGTCCATGTCGATCATCGCGATATCGGCAGTCGGCTTCACGATGCAATTCGGCATCACCAACATGATCAACCTCGCCTACGGGCAGGTGATGATCGCGTCCGCGTATGCCGCGTACGCGGCGAACAACGCGGGTGTGAGCATCTGGCTTGCCCTGCCCCTGGCCGCCGTGTTCGGGGCCCTCTTCTCATTCCTGCTCAACCGCCTCGTCTACGCGCCGTTCCAGCGCAAGGGAACCAACCTCATCGGCATGGTGATCATCTCGCTCGCCGTATCACTGGTCATCGCCAACGTGTTGCTGCCGATCGTCGGGTACTACAGCGTCTCCTACCACCAGAACGCAGGGACGACATACCACCTGGGATCGATCGCGCTCACCGGGGAGCAGTTCGCGATCATCGGGGTCGCCATCGTCGTCATGCTCGCCATCCACGCGCTGCTCCGATACACCCGCCTGGGCAAGGCTATGCGTGCCACGGCCGCCAACCCGACCCTCGCCCGCAACTGCGGCATCCCCACCTCACGGGTGATCGATCTCGCGTGGCTCATCACCGGGGCGCTCTGCGGTATCGCGGGCACGGTTGCCGGCATGAACTCGGACTCGTTCTCGGTGGCCAGCGGCTCTGAGTTTCTGATCCCGATCATCGCTGCGTCGATCCTCGGCGGGGCCGGGAGTCCGTACGGAGCGATGATCGGCGCGGTGATCATTGGTGAGATGACGGAGCTCAGCGCCGCGATCATCTCGCCCGAGTACAAGCAGGTCGTCGCGTTCGCCGTCCTCGTGCTGGTCATGGTGCTCCGGCCCCAGGGGTTGCTCGCCAAGCGGGGCGCACTCGCGGCTGCCGGGTGACCTACTACCTCACGACCCTCCTCGTCTATGCGGCAGTGGATATCCTCGCGTGCCTGGCGATCAGCCTCCAGTTCGGCGTGTCGGGAATCGTCAACTTCAGCTTCATCATCTTCCAGGCTGCGGGTGCGTACACCGCGGCCGTGCTGTCCCTGCCCCGTGACACCGCGAACGGCGGCTTCCAGACGTACATCCTCGGTCTCAACCTGAGCTTCCCGTTGCCCTGGATCGCCGCGACAGTGGTGGGAGCCGTCATCGCCGTGCCAATCGGGCTCGTCGCCCTGCGGCGGCTGCGCAGCGACTACCAGGCGATCGCGATGCTCGTGCTGTCGGTGATCGCCAGCCTGGTGGTCACCAACACGCCACCGTTTCTCGATGGCGCCGCGGGTCTCTCGCTCGTCCCCCAGCCACTTTCAGACAAGTTCAACCCATACTCGGATGGCTACCTGTGGGCATATACCATCGGCGCGCTCATCCTCGCGCTCATCGTCTTCTTCCTCGTGCAGCGGGTGATCAACTCGCCCTACGGACGCTCGCTGCGAGCCATGCGCGAGAACGAAGCGGCGGCGAACGCGCTGGGCAAGAATGCGGTCGCGCTGAAGATGACCGTGTTCATCGTCGGTGGTGCGATTGCGGGTCTGAGCGGTGCCATCCTCGTCGGCTTCATCACCACATGGGCGCCGTCCACATGGCTCTACCCGGAGACCCTGATCCTGTTTGCCGCCGTGATCGTCGGCGGGCGGGGCAACAACTACGGGGCGGTGCTCGGCGCGCTGCTGGTCCCGGTGGGATTCGAGGAGGCGACGCGCTACATTCCGCCGTTCGGCCCTCCAGGCCTGATCCCGGCGCTCGAGTGGGTGTGCATCGGCGGCCTGATCCTGGGCTTCCTCTGGTTCCGTCCGCGCGGCGTGCTGCCCGAGCGGCGGCGCGTGTTCCCGCCACGCCGGCAGGTCGTGGAGGTGGGTGCAGGTGCCAGTCGAGACTGATGCGGTTCGGGTGACCCCGCTCGCGGGCGAGCCGGCTCCGGGCAAACGGCCCTTGCTGGTGTCACAGCACGTCAGCCGTCACTTCGAGGGCGTGCGTGCCGTCGAGGATGTCTCGATCGACGTCCTCCCGGGACGGATCACCGGGCTCATCGGCCCGAACGGCGCCGGCAAGTCGACATTTCTCGCCGTGCTCGCGGGGACGTTGCCGGTCAGCTCCGGGGCAATCATCTTCGACGGCGACGACGTCACCGGGTGGCCCGCATACCGTCGCGCCAGGCGCGGTCTGGTGCGCACCTTTCAACTTCCATCCGAATTCGCGCAGCTCACCGTGCTCGAGAATCTGCTCGCCGCCGCACCCGGCAATCGCGGCGACACGCTCCGTGGTGCGCTCCTCGGCAAGCGGTACTGGAAGGCGGATGAGGATCGCCTCGTGGAGCAGGCGCGCGTCCTGCTCGACCGTTTCCGGATGAGCGCCAAGGAATCGGATTACGCAAGCTCGCTCAGCGGCGGTCAGAAACGACTCGTCGAGATCATGCGCGCGCTGATGCTGCAGCCCAGGCTCCTGCTCCTCGACGAGCCGATGTCAGGAGTGCACCCATCGATCATCGGCCAGATCGCCGACTACTGCGAGGCGCTTCGCGACGAGGGCCTCACCATCCTCATGGTCGAGCACGAGCTGCACATGATCGAGCGCATGTGCAACCCGGTCGTGGTCATGGCGCAGGGGAGCGTCATCGGTCAGGGGACCATGGCCGCCCTTCGCCAGCAACGCGAAATCGTTGACGCGTACCTTGTCGGATAGCCCCGCGGTCGCGACCGCGGCGCGGCCCGATCCGCTCCTGCGCGCCGAGGGCATCACCGCCGGCTACGGCGGGGTTCCGGTGATCCGCGATGTCAGCTTGAGCGTGGGGCCGGGCGAGATCGTTGCCGTCATCGGGCCCAACGGCGCCGGGAAGAGCACGCTGCTCAAAGCGCTTGTCGGCATTCTCCGGGTCACCGAAGGACGGATCATGCTGGTCGACCAGGAGGTCACCAACAAGCGGCCGGAGGAGCTCGCACGGCGCGGCGTCGGCTATGTGCCGCAGGTGCAGGACATCTTCGAGCCGTTGACAGTGCTTGAGAATCTCGAGATGGGCGGCTATCTCCTGTCTGCGGCGACCGTTCGTGCGCGAGTTCCCGAGGTGATCGACGTGTTCCCCGCGCTCAAGCCGATGCTCAAGCGCCGCGCCGACAAGCTCAGCGGGGGCGAACGCAAGATGCTCGCGATCGCGCGCGTCCTGATGCTCGATCCGAAGGTGCTGATTCTCGACGAGCCCACCGCAAACCTCGCTCCGCAGCTTGCGGACCGGCTGCTCCGCGAGCAGGTGAGCGGCCTTGGTGCGCTCGGCAAGGCGGTGCTCCTCGTGGAGCAGCGCGCACGCGCCGCGCTCGAGATCGCGGCGTACACGTCTGTTCTTGTCTCTGGATCCATCCGCATGGAAGGTGCACCGGGCGAACTCCTCGATCGCCAGGATTTCGAGGAACTCTTCTTGGGAGCGGCGACGAGCCTCAGCTCAGCGACCGGCTCGGAGGCGAACAAGGTATGAAGCTGCTCATGTTTCGCGACGGTGAGGCGCCGCGCCTGGGTGTGGGACGGGATGGCTCGACCGATGAGGTCATCGATGTCGCGGCTGCGGCCAACGGCGCAGGGCCGGGGGTGCCCGCGACGGTCCTCGACGTCGTCGACGGCGGCGAGGCTGCGCTCGAACGTTTGCGCGTCCTCGTATCCTCAGCACCCGCCGGCGCGGTGCGACCGCTCGCCGAACTGACGCTGTTGCCGCCGTTCGACCCGCCGCGGGGCAACGTGCTGGCGATCGGGCGGAACTATCAGAAGCACGCCGAGGAGACTGCACGCGCCTCGAACGTCGAGGTTGGACCGCCGACCATCTTCACCAAGGCGATCACCACCATCACCGCCCCATACGCCGACATCCGCATCGACCCCTCGGTGAGCTCGAAGATCGACTGGGAGGTCGAGCTCGGCGTGGTCATCGGGCGTCGCGGCGCCAACATCAAGCGGCAGGACGCAGTCAGCCACATCTTCGGCTACACGGTGCTCAACGATGTGACCGCCCGCGATATCCAGAATGGCTGGGGCGGCCAGTGGTTCAAGGGCAAGAGCCTCGACGGATCCTGCCCCGTCGGTCCGTGGGTGCTGACACGAGATGAGGTGGCGGACGTGCAGTCGCTGCACCTGCAGCTTCGGATCAACGGCGACATCAAGCAGGATGCCAACACCCGCGACATGATCTACCCGGTGGACGCGATCATCGAGTGGCTCTCGGTCGGCATGACACTGCTCCCCGGGATGCTGATCGCAACCGGCACACCGGAAGGCGTCGGCTTCGCCCGCACCCCACCCGAGTATCTGCAGCCCGGCGACATGATGGAGTCGGAGATCGAGGGCATCGGCAAGCTCCGCAACGCAGTGGTGGCATCGCCGGCGGCGTGAGGACCGCGTCCGGCGAGCGGTGATTCACCTCGACGCCGCGCAGCTGCTCCTCGTCGCTGCTGCGGCGCTGATCGCCGGTGCCGTCAACGCGGTTGCCGGTGGCGGCACGCTTCTCTCCTTTCCGGTGCTCCTCCTGCTGGGATTGCCGGCGCTGACAGCGAACGTTACCAGCACCCTCGGCTTGCTCCCGGGGTATGCGGGCGGCAGCATCGCTTACCGCCAGGAGCTCGGCGTCCAGCGCGAACGGGTGCGTTTTCTCGCACCCATCAGCATCGCCGGCGCGATCGTCGGTGCGATTCTTCTGACGCGCACGTCAAATCACGTGTTCTCCACGATAGTTCCGTGGCTCATCCTCGCCGCCTGCGCCCTGCTTCTACTCCAGCCGGTGGTGACGTCTCGCGTGCGTGCGCGCCGCCCCGCACGCGAGCAGCACCGTTCGCCGATCCTGGCGGTGGCCCAGTTTCTTGGTGGCATCTACGGTGCGTTCTTCGGCGCCGGCCTGGGCGTGATGATGCTTGCGGTGCTTGGTCTTTTCATCCGCGACGACCTGCAGCGGATCAATGCGCTGAAAGGCATGATGTCCCTGGTCATCAACATCGTCGCGGCGATCTACTTCGCCTTCTTCGGCCCTGTGTCGTGGCTCGCCGTCCTCGTCATGGTGCCGATGAGCGCTGCCGGCGGGTTCATCGGCGTCGCGCTGGCTCGCCGCCTCCACCCGGTGGTGCTCCGCACCGTCGTGGTTGCTCTGGGGGTTGCGTTCGCGTTGCATCTGCTGCTGTAGCGGCGCTCACGACAATCGTCGTTCCGTGGCCCAGCGCGTCAGCTGATGACGCGTCGAGAGCTGAAGCTTTCGCAGCACCGAGGACACGTGGCTCTCGACCGTCTTTGCGGAGATGAACAGCTCACGGGCAATCTCCTTGTACGTGAAGCCGCGGGCGATGAGGCGGAGCACCTCACGTTCGCGAGGGGTCAGCTGGTCGAGCTCCGGGTCGAACGACGGGCGTTCCTGGTCCGCGGGAGGCAGTGCCGCAAAGGCATCGAGCACGAACCCGGCCAGCCGCGGCGAGAAGACGGCTTCACCGGCTGCGACCCGGTGCACCGCGTCCGCCAGCTCCGCGCCCGAGATGGTCTTGGTCACGTAGCCGCGGGCGCCCGCGCGGATCACCGCGATGACGTCCTCGGGAGCGTCCGACGCGGAGAGGGCGAGGAATCGCACCTCCGGGTGAGTGGCTTTCAACGCGGTCACCACCGCATGTCCGCCGCCACCCGGAAGATGGACGTCGAGGAGCACGACGTCGGGGTCGGTCCGCGCGATGCCGGCGATCGCGGGTGCGACGTCGTCGGCTTCACCGACCACCTCAACCTCCGTCCCGAGCTCGGACCGCACCCCGGCACGGAACAGGCCGTGGTCGTCGACGATGAAGACGCGCGGCCGCTCGCTCCGTACAGCGTTCACGCCGGTGGTGGCGGTGGCGGCGCTGGAGGTGGCGGCGACGGGGGCGGCGGCGATGGGAATGGCGACGGTGTCGGGCTCGCCCCGGCTGCGCGCAGGAGCGACAGCCTGACCTCGGTGCCCTCGCCCGGCGCACTCTGGATCGTTGCGGTGCCTCCGTGCCGCGCCATCCTGGCTCGGATGGACTCGGTCACCCCCCTGCGATCGGCCGGCACCGCAGCCGGATCGAAGCCGCGCCCGCGGTCTCGGACGAACAGCGAGACTTCCTCCGGCTCCACCTCCGCATAGATCGAGATCACCTGGACCCCAGACCACTTCGCCGCGTTGACGGTCGCCTCTCGGGCGGATGCCAGGACGGCCTGCAGGTCCTCATCGATCGGGCAGTCCCCGACGGTGACGACCTCAACGGCGACGCCATGCTGAGCCTCGACATCACTCTGGATGAGCCGCACGCCGGATGCGAAGGTCGTGTCCGCGGCCATGGATCCCGGTGCGCGACCATCGAACAGCCACGAACGCAGCTCACGCTCCTGCGCCCTCGCCAGCTGGATCACCTGCTGCGGCTCACCGGCTCGCCGCTGGATGAGCGCGAGGGTCTGGAGCACCGAATCGTGGACTCTCGAAGCCATGTCAGCCCTCTCCTCGGCACGCACCCTGGCCTGACGCTCTTCGACCAGTTCGCGGCCCGCCCGCAACCACCACGGGCCGAGGACGACCACGATCGCCGCGACCACGAGCGCGACGCCGGCGAGGGGGCGGAGCAGCGCGATGCTCGGGTGCCCGACCAGCAGCACGGTCACACCGGCGACCAGGAGCACGCCCGCGACAAGCGCACGCAGCGCGACACGAGAACGCCGCGTGTCACCGGTGAAGCCGATCAACGGATCGGCGAGCCGTCGCAGCGTCGCCTGCTCGTCCAGCGGGGCGTTTCGAGAGATAAGAACGATCGCGATGGTGCTGATCACAAAGCTCCAGGCGAGCGACCCGATCCATCCGGCGCCGACCAGGGACAGCAGCACGAACACCGCGATGAGCAGCGAGGCGAGTCCCGCGGCCAGCGTCATGCCGGTGCCGTCACTCATCGCCTTGCCGCCGATGTTGCTGGGCTCCCCGACTGCCGGGATGAGGAGCCACGCCGCGAGGTAGCAGGCGATCCCGGCGCCACCGGCGAGCGCGAAGAGGACGAACACGGTGCGCACCGCGGTGACGCCGATGCCGGTTCGCGCCGAGATCCCGGCGGCAACGCCTCCGAGCAGGCGATGCTCAGGAATCCTGCGCCAGGAGCCTCCGCGTCGCTTGCCCCGGGTCTGCTCTGCCATGCAGCCATGATGGGCTTCGCGCGCGTGCAGGGCTATTGGGGAACACCCTGATGCGATTGCCGGGACATCAGGGTTCAATCCGGGTGGTTCCCGATTGTCCGGCCGGGTGTCCGCCCCTAGGGTGAGGTCCATGAACACCCCACCGCCGCCCCCGCCTCCTCTCGACCGCAACACCAGCCGCCGCAGCCTTCGCCGTCCAAGGGACCGGATGATCGCGGGCGTCGCAGCCGGCATCGCCGAGTTCTTCGATGTTGATGTCACGATCGTCCGGATCGCGATCGCCGTTATCACCGTCTTCGGCGGAGCCGGGATCGCCCTCTACATCGCCGGCTGGCTGCTGATGCCCAATGAGGGCACCGATCGCTCGATCGCGAACCAGCTCACCGGGACGAACCGGCAGTCGACGCAGTCATGACCGCTGCTCGACGTTCGACCACGCGCGCCATGGAGGCACGACCATGACGACACAATGGACTCCGCCGCCGATCGATCCAACGCCACGTCCGGCGCGGGTTGGCGCGGTGATCGTCATCGTCATCGGAAGCCTTCTGGCGCTCATGACCCTCGGGCTGCTCTCTGCGGGTGGCTTCCTGATGTGGGTCGATCGGACTCATCGCGACGCGTCCGGGTACGTCACCTCGGGAACGGGAAGCCTCTCAGCCCCGTCATACGCGATCGCCAGCTCGAACATCGACCTCAACTTCTCGAGCGGTGACTCGCCACTCGATCAGGGTGCGCTGGGCACGGTGCGCATCACCGCATCGGGTGCCGCGCCTGCGGGCGTTTTCATCGGCATCGCCCCGCGCTCCGCTGCACTCGGCTACCTCAACGGCGTGGCCTACGACAGCCTCAGCGACCTGAGGTTTCTGCCGTACCGCGTCGACTACACGTCGCACGGCGGCGGCGCGCCGGCCGTCCCAACCACGGAGACGTTCTGGCAGGCGGAAGCGGTTGGAACCGGCACGCAAACGCTGACCTGGACGGTCTCGCCGGGACAGTGGATCGTCGTCCTGATGAATGCCGATGCTTCGCGCGGCATCGCGGCCGACGTGACCATCGGCGCGAGCGCACCGTTCCTGTTCGCCCTCGCGCTCGGCCTGCTCATCGGTGGCGCCGTGGCCCTCCTGGTCGCCGTGCTGTTGCTGACACTCGGGATCGTCATGCTCAATCGACGGCAACGGGGCACGCCGTCGCCCGCCGGTGTCCCGGTGCCGCCCCCGGTGCCGGGTCGGTCGGTACCGCTCAGCTATCCATTGCGGATCGAAGGGAAACTCGACGAACCCATCAGCCGCTGGCTGTGGCTGGTCAAGTGGGTGCTCCTCATCCCGCATTACATCGTGTTGGGGTTCCTCTTCGTCGCGATGTTCGTGCTGACGGTGATCGCCTTCTTTGCGATCCTGTTCACCGGGCGATATCCACGTGCGATCTTCGAATTCAACGCCGGCGTCTTGCGCTGGGCGTGGCGAGTCGGTTTCTATGGCTACAGCGCGCTTGGCACCGACCGATATCCCCCATTCACCTTCGCGGCCGGCGCGGACCACCCGGCATCGCTCGATATCCCGTATCCCGAACAGCTGTCGCGCGGACTGGTGCTCATCAAGTGGTGGCTGCTCGCACTCCCGCAGTACATCGTGATCGCGGTTCTTGCCGGCGGCGTCGGAGTAGGGGTGCACTTCTGGGGACTCATCGCCGTCCTCACACTGTTCGCCGCACTCGCGCTGCTCTTCACCACGCGTTACCCGCGGGGCATCTTCGATTTCGTGATGGGTGCGAATCGCTGGGTGTTTCGCGTGCTCGTCTACGTCCTGCTGATGCGCGACGAGTACCCGCCGTTCCGATTCGATCCGGGTGGCAGTGAGACACCGCCATTGCCCAGCGCGCCGCCCGCCTCTGCCGCAGGGATGATGCCCGTCCCACCGCTGATCTGAGCGCGGCGGGATCGGATCGCCACTTCGTCAGCGGCGATCCGATCCCTGGGGTGCGCCACTCGGATCGAACGGCTCCGGTCGCGAACACTTCTGTATCTGAATGAGCACGGTGACGCTCGGATCCCAGGACTGGGACCGGTCACTGTAGAGGTGGCATGGCAAATCCACGGTTCGCGCTCTTGACAGCTGCCTGAACCAGTGATTGGAGGCCCTGAGAAACTGATGCACTGGTGGCGCGATCCCTTCACTGGACAGCGGCTGAGAGCCCGCTTTCGCTGGGCCGCCCTGCTCATGCTGCTTCCCCTGGTCGGTCTCGCCGGGGTATCCGCAGGCGCCCTGCTGGTGAGCTCCAGCGCGTCGGCTGCCCTCGATACCGCCCAGCAGGTCAATGGCGCGGTATCCGGCGCCGACGAGGATGTGCAGCACTTCGGCCTCGCGGCGCTTGACGTTGTGATCGGCCGCGGCGCTGACGATCTCACCGCCATGAGCACTTCGGAGAAGGAGGTCGGTGCCGACTTCGAGACGCTGGAAACGCAACCGGGAATGACCGCCGCCCAGCTCCAGGCTCTCCCCGCTCTGACGTCGGAATGGAACGCTACCGCGGCTCACAGGGCGGCGATCCGACTCGTCGCCACATCCGCTGCCATCTCTCCGGCCACTGCGAGCACGCTCGAGGATCAGCTCGACTCCGACGTGAAGTCGTTGACAGGAAAGGTCCTTTCCCTCGAGGCGATCGGAGACGCGCACGTTGCCGGGCTCCGACTTGAGCGCGACGCGGCGGTGCGAACGTCAGCCGTCGCCGTGGTGCTCGCTCTCGGCCTCGGACTTGTGATCGCTCTATGGTTGTCGAGCAGGCTCGCTCAGTCGGTGCTTCGTCCACTCAATGCTCTGAAGCACGCCACGGCGAGGCTCGCGTCGGGCGATCTGCGACAGCGCGTCGCGGCAGGAGGGACCGACGAGATTGCCGAGCTGGGGCAGGCCTTCGACAGCCTGGCTGATCAGCTCGATGCGCAACGGGAGGTGCTGCTGTCGAGAGAGCGCAGGCTCGAGGCACTCGTCGAGAACGTCGGTGATGGAATCCTGGTGGTTGACGCCGATAGAAGGATCCTGTTCGCCACACCCTCATTCCGGGCCTATCTCGACATGGCGAGTCTCGCCACTGCGCGGCTCGCCAACGTCGTGCATCCGGACGACCTGGCAACGGTTGGCGATGTCTGGGACCGGAGTGTCGCCGGAGGCGACGGCTTCGCGATCGATGTCGAGGCTCGGCTCAAGCACACCGACGGCAGCTGGCATCATGTCTGGGCGAGGGTTACGAATCGTTTCGGCGACCCGGCCGTGGCCGGGATGGTGATCAACGTCAGCGATGTGAGCGAGCGTCATCAGTACGAGCAGCGGGCTCACGTTCCAGGCGCTGCACGACTCGCTCACCGGGCTCGCGAACCGCGATTGGTTCGCGCAACAACTGGACGCCGCTACGTCTGCTCCGGGTCATCAGCGCGTCAACAGCGTGCTGTACGTCGATGTCGATGACTTCAAGAGGATCAACGACACGCTGGGGCACCAGGCCGGCGACGCCTTCCTGGTCGCGGTCGCCGAGCGTCTGGTCGCCGCGGTGCGTCCGTCGGACGCGGTGGCGCGACTCGGCGGTGACGAGTATGCCGTTCTGCTCGATGGGATCGATGCCGCCGAAGCCGTTGCCACCGCGGAGCGTCTGCTCGTGTCAGTGCAGCAACCGCTGGTGCTCGGCGGGCAAGAGGTTGCGCCGCGCGTCAGCATCGGTATCGCCTCGGCGGCCGGCCGGGTCGGTTCGCAGACGATGCTTGCCGACGCCGACCTGGCGATGTATTTCGCCAAGCGAAGCGGTAAGGCACAGTGCCAGGTTTTCGCCCCGGAGATGCGCACCGAGCTGCTCGAACGCCTGCAGCTCGGTGAGGATCTCCGCGTCGCGATTGACGCCGGTGGGATCACGGTCCACTACCAGCCGGTGGTGGCGCTCGACACCGGAATGATCGTGGGTGCGGAGGCGCTTGCCCGCTGGCGTCATCCGACTCGCGGATGGATCGGCCCCACCGTCTTCATTGCGCTCGCCGAGGAGCTCAATCTTGTCGAGCGCATCGACGCGGGCGTGCTCCGCGAAGCGTGCACGCAGGGTCGCAGATGGACGGACGCCGGCCTGCCCGTCATGCGCCTTGCCGTGAACCTGTCGGGTAGCAATCTCGCCAGGGCCGACCTGGTCGCCAGCGTTGCGAGAATCCTCGAGGAGACCGGATTCGCGGCTGCGAACCTCGAGATCGAGCTCACCGAGGGTGTGGTCATCGCCGAATCCGATGCCGTGCTCTCCACGCTCAACGACCTCAAGGCGCTCGGACTTCGCCTCGCCATCGATGACTTTGGCACCGGGTACTCGGCACTCTCACGGCTGAGGTCGCTCCCGTTCGATACGCTCAAGGTCGACAAGGTTTTTGTCGACGAGCTGGCCGATGCGAATGCTGGATCAACACTGGCGGAGAGCATCCTCGACATGGCACGCGTGCTCCGCCTCAAGGTCGTCGCAGAAGGTGTGGAGACATCCTTGCAGGCAGACTTCCTGCGCAGTCGCGGTTGTGATTTCGCGCAGGGCTACCTGTTCAGCCGCGCGGTCGAGCCGTCGGCCTTCGAGGCCTTGCTCGCGCACGGCGGACGGCTGGGAGTCGCCGCCGCCGCGATCGCGTAGTCATCGCTGATCACGCGCCGGCGATCGGCGTGCTGGAGCCCAGCCCCAGCTCCTGCTGCACAACGTTGATCGCCGCCTGGAGGTTGGATTCGTCGCTGACGAACTTCGCTGTCGATACAGCGCCGCTTGCGACGCCGGCGAGGTCGGTGCGGACAGTGTTCGCGGCGTTGACCACTTGATGCACGCCATTGGTTGCTGACGCGGGGAACTGGATGGTGAGGAGCGCGGTGCTGAAGGCCTGCAACGCCCGCGCGTACGTGGCGTCGATCGGCGCCTCATTGGCGACGGTGTTCGTGTTCGCGGCGACGAGTGCCTGGCCGAGCGCGTCCCAGGTCGTGGTGGCGGTGTCGAGCGCCGAGCCCGCGTTGGCATATTCCTGGAGGTAGTTCGCGGTCGTTGCCGGCGTCGCGACCGCGTCGCCTGCGCATCCCGTCAGGACGAGGGCTGCAGCGAACGATGCGACGCGCAATACCCGTGGCCCTGTCATGACCGGCACTCTAGGGCTCAGTCGTCGAGGACCGCCAGCTCGAGCCGTCGCAGGCGATCGGGATCGGCGACCAGGTCCATCTCGAGGATCCGGTCCCCGCGGATCGTCAGGACGCCAACGCCAAACAGCCGGCCACGCGGTGCCATGACCACACCGACGGCCCCGTTCACGAGGGCGGCCTGCACGAATTGCGAGCGCGCCGAGAACGCGAGCGCCCCCCGAGCAACGGTGGCCGCGCCGCGCAGCTCCCGTGCTCCGCCATGCGGCACGGCGGTGGCGTCGACCCGGAGCACGACATCCGGGTCGAGCACCGCCAGCAGCGCCTCCATGTC
>JBAQGL010000114.1:0-1503 GCA_049287785.1 Candidatus Dormiibacterota bacterium
CGAGTAATCTTGCCTCGATGACATGCACCGCCTGCGGTGCCGCAAACCGGGTGGGCCGGAGGTTTTGCGGCCAATGTGGCGCCTCTCTGGATCGCCTGTGCCCGTCCTGCGGTGCTGCGAACGACGAGGGCGAGCGCTTCTGCGGCGCGTGCGGAGTCCCGCTCGAGGCTCTGCCAACGACCGCTGTGCCACTGGATTCGGCACCGAGCAGACCGATGTCTGCGGCTCCCGCCGGGGATCAGCCGGTCGCGGAACGACGCCATGTCAGCATCCTGTTCGCGGATCTGGTGGGGTTCACGACCCTCTCGGACCAGCGCGATGCCGAGGATGTGCGAGAGCTCCTGAGCAGGTACTTCGCGACCGCTCGAACCATCATCGGTCGATACGGCGGCACCGTGGAGAAGTTCATCGGTGACGCCGTGATGGCCGTGTGGGGTGCGTCGTCAATACAGGAAAACGACGCGGAACGCGCGGTCCGGGCCGCACTCGACCTCGTCGATGCAGTCGCTGTCTTCGGCGACCAGGTCGGTGCGCCGGGGCTTCGCGCTCGGGCTGGGGTGCTGACCGGCGAGGCCGCCGTGACGCTCGGTGTGAGCGGCGAGGGCAGCGTCGCCGGAGACCTGGTCAATACGGCATCGCGGATCCAGTCGGCCGCCGCGCCCGGGGCTGTTTACGTCGGCGACGCGACCCGTGTCGCCAGCGAAGCGGCAATCGTCTATGCGGATGAGGGCGAGCATCAGCTCAAGGGCAAGCCCGAGCCACTGCGTCTGTGGCGCGCCGAGCGGGTGGTGGCCGCAACCGGAGGAGCGCAGCGGCCGACCGGACTCGAGCCGCCGTTCGTCGGGCGTGATCGCGAGCTCCGCCTTCTCAAGGAGCTGCTGCACAGCACCGGCGAAGAAAACACTGCGCGTCTGATGTCGATCGTCGGAGTCGCCGGTGTCGGAAAGTCGCGGCTGGCCTGGGAATTCTTCAAGTACCTCGACGGCGTCACCGAGACGATCTGGTGGCATCGAGGCCGCTGTCTTGCATATGGCGAAGGGGTTGCGTACTGGGCCCTCAACGAGATGGTGCGGATGCGTGCCGGCATCATCGAGAACGAACCTGTCGACGTGGCGCGGGCCAAGCTCCGCAAGACCGTCGAGGAATTCGTCCCCGATGCCGAGGAGCGCCGCTGGGTCGAGCCCCGCCTCGCCCACCTCGTGGGGCTCGAGGAAGGCGTCGCCACCGATCCTCGCGACCTCTATGCGGCATGGCGATTCTTCTTTGAGCGCCTTGCCACCCAGCATGTCACCGTCCTGGTCTTCGAAGACCTGCAATGGGCCGACAGCGGTTTGCTGGACTTCATCGAGTATCTCCTGGAGTGGTCGCGATCGTCGCCGATCCTCGTGATCACGCTGGCGCGACCCGACCTCAACGATCGCCGCCCGGGCTGGGGAACCGGCAAGCGCGGGCTCTCATCGCTTTACCTCGACCCGTTGAACTCGGATTCGATGAGTCAGCTCC
>JBAQGL010000115.1:0-1749 GCA_049287785.1 Candidatus Dormiibacterota bacterium
ACACCACGCCGCTGACCCTTGCCGACCTCCGGGGCAAGGTTGTCCTGATCGACTTCTGGACCTTCTCCTGCGTCAACTGCGTGCGCACGATCCCGCATCTCAAGGTCCTCTACGACGCTTACAAGAGCCGCGGCCTCGTGATCGTCGGGGTGCATTCCCCGGAGTTCGACTTCGAGAAGGTCCCGGCCAATGTCACCGCCGCCGTGAAGCGCCTCGGTATCCCGTGGCCGGTGGCCATCGACAGCCAGATGGCCACCTGGAACGCATATCAGAATCAGTACTGGCCGGCCGAGTACCTCCTCGACCAGCAGGGACGCGTCGCGTACACGAGCTTTGGAGAGGGCGACTACCCGCAGACCGACGCGGCGGTGGCGGAGCTCCTCAACGTGCACACCGCGCCGCTGCCGTCGTCGACGCCGGTTCCGGCCAACACCACGCCCGAGCTGTACGCGGGCAGCCTGCGGGGTCAGCTAGCGGACGGCGAGGCCTACGGAACGCTCGGCGCGCCTCAGCGGTACCCCGATCCCGGGCCGCCGCAACAGCAGGACGCGATCCAGGTGACCGGCACCTGGACCGACGAGGGCCAGTATCTGCAGGCCGACGGCACCGCCCAGGTCCGGCTCAACTTCGTCGCCGACACCGCGTACATCGTGGCCGGCACGCCCGGAGCCGTCCTGCCTGTTTCCGTCAAACTTGACGGAAAGACGGTGCCTGCAGACACCAGCGGATCCGCCCTGACCGCCTCCGCGTTCATGGTGACCCGCCAGGATCTCTTCCAACTCCTGTCCGGCGTCTCGCCCGGATACCATCTCATCGACCTGACCGTGCCCGCGGGCTTCCGTATCTATACCTTCACGTTCGGCTGATGCTCTCGATTGCCACGGTGCTCGCGACCTTTGTCGCGGGGCTCGGATCCTTCCTTGCACCGTGCACGGTTCCGCTCCTCCCCGCGTATCTCGCCTGTGTCTCCGGCGTGAGCGCGGCCGAGTTGAGCAATCCCGACCGGCACAGCTTCCGGCTCCGCCTCCTGGCGGGGTCGCTCCTTTACGTGGCGGGCTTCACGGTCGTCTTCGTGCTCCTCGGGCTCACCGCGGGCGGCATCGCGCGGGTCGCCAACGGCGCCGTCAGCGGCCGGGTCATCGAGATCGTCGGCGGTATAGCGGTGATCCTCTTCGGACTGGCGATCATCGGTGTGGTCAGGGTTGGCCTCCTCGAGCGCACCCAGGGATTCCAACTCCCCGAGCGCCTGCGCCGGCGCGGCGTGTTCGGCGCTTTCCTCGTCGGCATCGTGTTCGGCCTGGGCTGGACGCCCTGCGTCGGGCCCTACCTCGCGGCTGCCCTTACCCTCGCAGCGCTCAGCTCGCACGCGGTGACCGGCGCGCTGCTCCTGGTCGTGTACTCGCTCGGGCTCGGAATCCCCTTCATCGCGGTTGCGCTGCTCTGGGCATCACTCCCAGAGCTCCCCCGAAGGCTCAACCGATGGGTGCGCCCGCTCACCCTCGCGGGTGGCATCGTCACCGTGGCGCTAGGCGTCCTGCTCGCGACGGGAGCCTACAGCCACCTCACGTCCTACCTGGCGCAGCTCTCGACGCCGAGCTGACTCCCGCGCAAGACGCCGCGTTCGGGAGACTCCCAGCGTCGCAAAGGTGGGAAGGAGATGGGCGGAGGGGGGCCGTCTCGGAGCCGAGGCTACCCCCCTCGGCGAGAGCGAGGGGCGGGACGCCAAAGGCGTTCCGACCCCGTGCCCCC
>JBAQGL010000116.1:0-1860 GCA_049287785.1 Candidatus Dormiibacterota bacterium
CGCCTGCGCAGGACGGCCCCGCCGCGGTGCTCGATGCGGTCGCCGAGAGCGCCCGCCAGGCGGCCGGAAGCGCCCACATCCGGGGATTGGCGATGGGCTTTCCCGGGCCGATCGACCCGGGTGCGGGAGTGGTCCACGACGCCCCGAACATGAGCGGATGGAATGAGGTTCCCGCCGCGGCAATGCTTTCCGAACGAGTCGGGTGCCCGGTCGTGCTCTGCCACGACGCCGCAGCGGCCGGCTATGCGGAGTTGAAGGCCGGCGCCGGGCGCGGCGCGCGCCATCTCCTGTTCATCACGGTGAGCACCGGTATCGGCGGTGCGCTCTTCATCGACGGCGACCTCTACGACGGCGCCACGGGATCGGCGGGTGAGGTGGGCCACACGCCGATCAGTGACGACGGGCCGCCGTGCGGTCAGGGCCATCCCGGCTGCCTCGAGGGCACCTCGTCCGGGACCGCGATCGCGACTCGCACACGCGCCGAGCTCGCAGCGGGCACCGCGTCGTCACTCCAGGGCGTCGATCCCGCCACGATCGACGCGCGCGCGATCGTGACCGCCGCCAACGCCGGCGACGCCCTCGCGCTCCAGGTGTTCAACGACGCCGGTCACGCGCTCGGCAGGGCGATCGGCGGCTTCATCAACGTCCTCGCGCCGGACTGCATCGTCATCGGCGGCGGGTTGATCCACGCGGGCGACCTGCTCCTCAAGCCTGCGAGGCTGGCCGCGACGCAGATCGCGTTCGAGATCCCCTACCGCCGCTGCAAGATCGTCACCGCGGCGCTCGGCACCGATGCGGGCCTGATCGGGGCGGTCGCCTGGGCGGTGCGAAGCTTCGGCGGCGCCGCGGTGGAGATGCGCTGAGCCTGACCGGCAGAGGCACACAACGCAGATGACCCACCGGCCGCGATGCCGATGGGTCATCAAGTGAATTGCTGCGAAGGCGGGGTTACGAGACCGCGCGTGCCTTGATCGAAGGTGCACCCGACACCACTGGCCTGGTCTCCTTGCGCCTCGATCCCATGAAGCTGAAGATTTCGAAGACGAAGGCACCGAAGACCGCGAAGGTTGCGATCAGCAGGCCGACCGCCGCGTAGCCGGCGAACTGGCCGATCTGGCCCCATCCGTAGGCGTTCAGCAACATGCTGCGGAGCGTGGTCCCCTTGAAGATGGTGGCGACTTCACCTGCGAGCTTGGTGTTCGTCGGAGCCGCCTGCGCAGCAGCGCTCAACTGCGAGTAGGTCTGACCGTTGCCGATCTCGCCGAGGTGCACGTTGATGAAGTTGTTTGCATAGACTTCTGCCTGCTGCCCGGTGAGCAGCTCCTGACCCGCGTACTGGGTCATCGCCGTGGCGTCCGCCTTGGGCAGCGCGGTGAGCGCCGGCGAGCCGGCGGTGGGGAAGTAGATCTGCTGTGCAGCCAGCTGGTCGTGCACGGTCGATGTCGCGAAGTTGCTTCCCCAGAAGGCGAATCCACTCACGAAGCCGAGGATGCCGATCAGTCCGATCTGCAGTACGAAAATCCGCCAACGAATTCCACTGGTCATGGTGGGTATCTCCTTGTGGTGATTTGACCTGAGCCTCATCCTCGGGCTCGGCTCGGCGTGCAGCCAGTGCCGCATGACATCGATCCAGTGACTGCGCACCCGGTTCCGGGAGGACCAACGTCCCGGTGGGCGCGGCTAGGACCAGGTCTGGGCGTCGCCGCCGCGCTTGCGTTTGGCCATGAACGCGGCCACCTCGGCGCGTCGCGAGAGATCGAGCTTCATGAGGATGTTGCTCACGTAGTTCTTCACGGTCTTCTCGGCGAGATGGACCTGCTCCCCGATCTGACGGTTGGTCATGCCCTCGGCGACAAGCCC
>JBAQGL010000117.1:0-5829 GCA_049287785.1 Candidatus Dormiibacterota bacterium
GCCTGACGTATTACAGCGGCAGCGTGGTCGCACTGGTCGGTGACGGCGGCCACCGAACCGCTCGGCTGACCGGCCTCAACGAGGCCTTCACGCGGGGGGCGACGCTCCCGGTTCGCGCCCTCGAGCCAATGCCCGGCGTTGCCGCAACCCTGAGCATCTGGTGCCGCACAGCGCGCTGAGGTTCTGGCGAGTCAGCTATCGCTCGGGCGTCGCCCTGCCGCCGCCGGCAATCGAGAGCCCCACCGTGAGTGCTGCGATCGCGACGAGGATCAACGGCCAGTACGCACCGATCGCGGATTCGAGGTCTGCGGCCGCCTCGTGCGGTCCGCGCATCAGGCTCACCAGCTTCGCGATAGCCACCGCCGCGATGAGCACGATCGTGACTGCGATAACGAACGAGATGACGATTCGCGTGAGCATCCGGGCCATTCGACGGCCGAGGGTAACACGCCCTCTACGCGATCACCTGGGTACCGATGACGTCAGCGCGGCGTGCCGGTGAGCTCGCGCGGCTGCCGTTCCCCGGTGTCGCCTGGCGAGTGAGGCTCGAGGTCGGCGAGAAGTCGCACCCAGACTGACGGATCTGCCGGAGGTGGCGTCGGCGCCGGGTCAGGATCCGGGCCCCGGTCGCCGCGATCGTCGGGCGGCGACACCGCAGGCATCATGCAGGCGACGAACAGGCCGGCCATGACAAGCCCTTCGAAGATCGCGATGGGAAGGAACTCCACGATCGGGACTCCGCTCAGGATTCCGGCGACCACCAGGATCGTGAAGCAGAGGAACAGCGCAGCCGCGGGCAGGCCCCAGCTGTAGATGCGGTTGCCTTCATGGGCGCTGTCGAGCTCCCGCTCGAGGCCGCGGAGCCGGCGGGACATCCGCGCCCAGATCACCCCGACGTGGTGTGGCATCGCCATCCTCAGTGAACTGCTCCGCTCAGCATCGCACACCCGGCCGGTCGGATTCAGCCCCTTGCCAGGGTGGCCGCGCCACGCGCCTGTAGAATGGCTGAGCCGTGCGGGCCTAGCGCCGTGCCCGGCCTCCGTGCCGAGGTGGTGGAATTGGTAGACACGCTAGCTTGAGGGGCTAGTGAGGGCAACCTTGTAAGGGTTCGAGTCCCTTCCTCGGCACCACCGCAAGGGATATCCGAGAGGCGCTGCGGCCGCGGCGTTGGACGTGCCGACTATTCGCCCTAGCCTGGGCGCGCGTGACCGCCGGGAATCGCGCTCTCCGAGCATGCCAGCACACGACGATGGTACGCGCGACGCGCGCCCGCCGAGTGCCAAGATGCGCCCGGGGAAAGCAACAAAGAAACTCATTCCCTTCCTGAAGGAGACCCCTGGCAGCGAGCCGGGGGTCTCTGACCCCTTCTAGAGGTATAACGACTATCGTCCGTGTCAGTTACTGCCTCGGACCGGGCTCACTCCCGGCGCAGCGAGATCCAGAGATCGTGGTTGACGAGCGCCGCCAGGAGCTGTGGCCAGAACCGCGGACCGTGGCAACTGAATGCGGCGACCTCGTCCTGCGCAACGTCGAACGACCGCTCCGCGCTGCGGCGCCTCCCGGACCCGAGACGCAGCGTGTGGTGCCCAGGGGCCACAGCTACCTCGACCGTCTCCCTGTTGGCAATCGAGCCCACCACGATCCCGTCGATCGCGATGTCCCACTGCTGACTCTGCGCGCCAATTCCGATACCACTCCACATCCGAACCAATCTGACTGTGGCCTCGCTGGTCGCCTGCTCACCGCCGCCGTCGCTGCCGCCGTCATGTTCGCTGACACTTGCTGCAACGGCGCGGACGTCACCGCCGCCTCCACCCCCGACGCGCACCACGAAATAGCCGATGAGCGCCGCAACGACCACGACGCCAATGATGATCTGGACGACGTGGCTCCCAGAACCACCCAGGATGCCTGCCACCATGACCGAGGCTCGCGAGTCAGCCATCGTCGGTACCTCCTGTGCAGGCCGTCATCCGGCTAACTATGCTGCTCCGAACGACATCGAAGACGAAGTCGTGTGATGGCGATCCGAGGATTAGGGGGAGGCTCGTACTCCCAAACGCTACCGTTGCCCCGCCCTGAATTTCGCAGCGGTCTCGGCCGCGGGGCACATGCCCCCTTCGCGCTCGCAAGCACCAAAATCACACATCCGGCATAACGCACCACCAGCTGGTATCTCACCGCCGCTTCGCTTCTCGAGACGCTGTGCCGTAATTCCCGCGACCAATCGCTCGCTGAGCGTGGTGAGCGACGTGCGCTCGGTCGCCGTGAGTTGCTCCAGCACCTGGCTGACGGCACGTTCTCGGGCCGCCCGAGCCTCGCGGGCCACCTTGACGCCGCGGGGAGTGAGCGTGATGGACCGCGTCCTTGCGTCGACGCTGGTTCCTCTGGTGACAAGTCCCTCCGCGACGAGACGATCCACGACGCGCACCGCGCCCGAGTGCGTCAGGCCGACAACCTGACTGAGCCTTCGTACCGATCCGCCGGGCATGAAGTCCAGCAGCGCAATCAGCGCCGTCGAGGCGACGCCGTCGAAACCGGCGGCCGTCGCGGTGGATTCACATATCGCATCGCTGATACCGGTCGACAGGGCGCCGAGGAGGTTTGCAAGGCGCGGGTCGCGGCGACGTTTCATGAGTTGACTGCGGGTGTGCACGGCATTGTATGATCCAATCATATATCGACGCATGTCTCGCGCGACTGATTCATGAGTGCCCGAGTCAAGGAGGAGAGACCGTGACGACTTCGTTCATCGCCGAGAAGCAGATCACCATCAACGCCCCGGCCGATGCTGTGTGGGAGGCGCTGATCGATCCAGCGAAGGTCAAGGAGTACATGTTCGGCACCGAGATGGAAACCGACTGGAAGGTCGGGAGCCCCATCGCGTGGAGGGGCGAATGGAAGGGCGAGACCTACGAGGACAAGGGCGAAGTCCTGGCCTTCGAGCCCCACAGGCTCCTGCGGACGACTCATTGGAGTTCGATGGGCGGCAGCGAGGACAAGCCCGAGAACTACCACACGGTCACGTATGAACTCGCCGAACGTGACGGCACGACGGTCCTCACCGTCGCGCAGGACAATAACGCGAGTCAGGAAGAAGCAGACAGCATGGCCGAGAACAACTGGGGTCCTGTCCTCGCTGGCATCAAGAAGGTCGCCGAGGAGTAGAAGCGCGCCGACCGGGGGGTCAGCCTGTCCGACGCGCGCCGGACAAGCCGGACAGCCGCGAGCGAGCGGTGGGTGCGAGTCGGAGCGTCTGCAGCTGCTGGATCGTCCGGCTGTGTGCCGGCGATGGCTCGAGGACGTTGTGACGGTCGCTCCAGCTCAGCCCCCGGCCTGCATCTCCGAAGCCGGCGAACCAAACGAACACGCTCTCACCTTCGCGAATCGGCAATGCGGGGAAGTTGTTTGAGCTCTCCTCGGTCAGGAACAGCCCGAGCACCGTGGCGCCGCCGTCGATGATCGTTGGCTCGATATCGCGAGAGAAGACTCCCACAACGTCGTCGACAGCGGAGGGGTCCAGTGAGTAGATGGTTGCGATGACGAGGCCAGTGTCGTCGCCGCCGGCGCCACGCGATGGCCGGGCACCCGCATCCGGCAGAAATCCTGTCTGAACGTGGGCTGGGCGGAGGAGCAACACGTTGTCCGAATCGATCATCGTGGCGTTGGCGGCATCGCGGTGCAGCTTCCAAACCGGTCCGCCGTAAAAGCCCTGCAACGCCTCAGCGCGGGTCGCCATATCGGGAAACCCGCGGAGCCAGACGAAACGATCGGGGTCGTCGATATCGCGAAACTGGCCGATCACGCTGATCGCGAGTGCTTCCTGGCTCTCGACGAATTCCCGATCGAAGAGATCGATGAGGACCTCGCGCTTGCCCGGGCGCAACGCGTACTGGCGGAGCTCGACGATCGGCAACGGGGTCACCTGAGGTGTGGCCACGAACCGATGATCCGCGCTCGACCGAGCGCAGTGCTCGCCAGATCCGGACACCGTGTCGCGCGGCCTGGCGGCCGGTGCCCTCAGCGGGTCGGCGGCCTCTTTGGTGACCTGTCGCGCACCTGCCACGCGAGCGACAGGGAGATCCATGCGCCAACCGCGGCCATGAGCGCAGTGAGCACCAGGAAGTACCGCGTGGTCGGGTCCAATGTTGCCCCCCTGTAGTTCGGGCCTCACGGAAGAATAAACAACCCAGGGTGGGCTTGTGGAGGCCGGCAGCCCGTCAAGGTCCGGGACCGAACCATTAACCTGACAACCGTGCTAGCACGCGCCCGTTCGGGTCGGTGAGCGTGGTCGGGGACGCGGCTTCGAACCTCGGGGCGGCGCGCGCTCAGATGGGATTGTCGCTCGGCTGGCACATCGTGTTTGCGTGCCTCGGCGTGGGGTTTCCGGCGCTGATCCTCATCGCCGAGTGGCGCGGCATCCACGGCGACGCGGACGCCATGCGTCTGGCACGCACCTGGGCCAAGGTCGCGGGCGTTCTCTTCGCGGTCGGTGCCGTCTCGGGCACGATCCTCTCCTTCGAGATGGGCCTCCTCTGGCCGCGACTCATGGGCGAGTTCGGAGCCGTCTTCGGGCTACCCTTCGCGCTCGAGGGATTCGCATTCTTCATCGAGGCGATCTTCCTCGGGATCTACCTGCACGCCTGGGACCGGCTGAGCCCGATGCGGCATCTCGCAAGTGGGATACCCGTCGCCGTCGCGGGCGTTGCCTCGGCGTTCTTCGTGGTCACCGCCAACTCCTGGATGAACGATCCGCAGGGATTCACGATGGTCAACGGCCGGGTCACGAATCCGCAGCCACTGGTCGCCATGTTCAACAAGGCAACACCGGTCGAGACCATCCACATGATCCTGGCCGCGTTCATGGTCACGGGGTTCCTGGTCGCGAGCGTCTACGCAGCCGCGAGATTGCGCGGACGGAGTGACCGATATCACCGCATCGGATTGGTGCTGCCGCTGATCGTGGCAACCGTGATCACCCCGGCACAGATCGTGGTGGGGGATATCGCGGCGCGCGAGGTCGCCGACAACCAGCCCATCAAGCTCGCCGCCATGGAGGGCATCGGTCAGACGGAGGTGGGAGCGGGCGAGCATATCGGCGGCATCTTCATCAACGGGCAACTGCAGTTCGCGATCGTGCTGCCGCATGTGCTCGCGTTCCTCGCAAAGGGAGATCCCAATGCGACGGTGGCGGGCCTAGACAGCGTCCCGGCGGTGGATCGACCCGAGGCGGTCACCCTCATCCACCTCTCCTTCGACACCATGGTCGGGATCGGGTTCCTCCTGCTCGGCCTCGGACTCTGGATGCTCATTCGCTGGATCAGACGGCGTGGACCGCCGACGTCTCGCTGGTTCCTGCGCGCCGCGCTTGTCGCGGGCCCTGGGGCGGTGGTGGCGATGGAGTGCGGGTGGATCACCACTGAGGTGGGACGACAACCGTGGATCGTGTACAACGTGATGCGCACCTCAGATGCCGTCAACACCGCGCCCGGGCTGTACTGGGGCCTGGTCGTGCTGCTCATCGTCTACACCGGGCTGACCGCTGTGACGCTGTTCGTCCTGCGCCGGATCAAGAACGCGAACGTGAGCGCGTTGGTGGCCTGATGCTCGCGAACATCGTGCTCGGTTTTCTGTGGGGCGGCATCACCGCGTATGTGCTGCTCGCGGGTGCCGATTTCGGAGCCGGCTTCTGGGATCTCCTGGCCGGATCAGCGACGGCCGGTGTCGACAAGCGCCGTCGCATCGCCGAGTCGATCGGTCCGGTCTGGGAAGCGAACCACGTCTGGCTCATCTTCGCGCTGGTGGTGACGTGGACCGGTTTCCCGACGG
>JBAQGL010000118.1:0-4846 GCA_049287785.1 Candidatus Dormiibacterota bacterium
GATCGCGGAGATCAACTCGCGCGCGCGCGCGGACCTCTGGGAGCGGCGCGGCATCCCGCTTCGCAACCAGATGATCGCGCGACCGACGGTGATCGGACGCCTCGGGACTCCGGTTGCCCCGCTGGCAAACTGGGCGCTGCACAACCGGGCGGTGCGGGGACTCGTGCAAAGCGTCGTCGGCATCCATCGTGACGCGCCGATGCCGAGCTTCGCCGGCAGGACGTTTCAGAGTCGCGCACGTCGCCATCGGGGACCGGACGGCGCACCTGCGGTCGTCTACTTTCACGGCTGCGGCACGAATTACTATGAGCCGCTGGTCGGCGAGATGGTCGTCGCCGTCCTCGAGCACAACGGGTTCCGGGTGATCGTTCCTCCCCAGGATTGCTGCGGACTCCCCCTGCAGTCGAACGGGAACTTCCCCGCCGCGCGCACCTACGTGCGCCGCCTCGTCAAGCGTCTCGTGCCGCATGCACGCGCGGGACTGCCCATCGTCTCCAACTCGACGAGCTGCGGCCTCATGCTCAAGCGCGAGGCGCACGAGATCCTCGGGATCGAGGACGACGATCTCAAGGTCGTCAGCGAGTCCATGTACGACCTGTGCGAATTCCTCCTTCGCCTCCACGACCGCGGAGAGCTGCGCACCGACTTCACGTCGCTGCCGATGACGGTCCCGTACCACGCGCCATGCCAGCAGCGCGGCCACGGCATCGGCAAGCCGGCCCTCGATCTGCTCGCGCTGGTTCCCGACCTGCACATGATCGAGCTCGATGTCGACTGCTGCGGGATCGCGGGCACGTACGGTCTCAAAAAGGAGAAATACGACATCTCGATGGCGGTCGGGGCCCGTCTCTTCAAGGACATCACGGCAACCGGGTCCGACCTGGCGGCCTGCGACAGTGAAACCTGCCGCTGGCAGATCACGCATGGCACCGGCGTCAAATCGGTGCACCCGATCGAGTTGCTCTATCGCGCGTACGGTCTCGATCGCCGCGCTCAGACCGGATCGGTCACTCGCGAGCTGCAAACCACGAGCGCAGGCGGGTGACCATGACCAAACGTCGGGCGACGCGACCGGTGGTCGAGAAGTCCCCGAGCGGGCAGGCGATCATGCGCGTCGACGACGTCCTGCTCTCACGCGACGAGCGGGGCACATGGCTGATCGATCTCAAGGTTCGGTCGGCCGGCGGAGATCGATCGCTGCAGGTTCCAATCGGCAAGCATCGGGCCATCGACCGGCTTGCCTGGGAGATCAGGAGGACCGAGAGCCCGTCCTGACGGGATCCGGCGAGGACGCACCCAGCGCGCACTGCGGGAGCACGCTGCGAGCGCCGACGAGCAGCGAATCGCACACCAGCGCGACGCACCGTTTGCGCTGCGATGGATCCATGAACATCGGATCTGCGTGACTGAGCCCGGCCATCATCGCCGAGACGTCGCTGATGTTCACGTCCGGCCGGATCCGGCCGGACACCTGCGCCCGCTCCAGGAGGAGCGAGACGGCATCGATCAGCTCGCCGGAGATCTGACTCTTGGTGGCGCTCAGGTCCACACCCGACTCGACCATCGCGTCCGCGAGCGCCTTGAAATCGGCAAACTCGTCGCACAGGTTGCGCACGAAGGCGACGAATGCCTCACCAGGCTCGTCGGCAGCAGCCGCGGCTCGCGCCGCGGCCACGAGCGGCGTGATCCGGGCCAGGAGGAGCGCCTCGAAGAGCGCCCCCTTGGTCGGGAAGTTGCGATATACGGTGCCGACGCCAACCTGCGCCAGGTCGGCGATATCGTCGATGGGCACGTCGATGCCGTGGACCGCCATCAACGTCGTGGCCGCCTCGAGGATGCGCTCCCGGTTGCGCAACGCGTCGGCGCGCATGTGCCGCTCAGAGCCCAAGGGCGCAGCGTCGCCCTGTTCTCTCTCGGTCGTCCCCGTGCTCATCATCGTCCTGGCCTTTGGTTGACAAACGGAACCATCGTTCCGTATAGTACTCCTAACCGGAGCCCACGCTCCGATTCTACCCCAAAGTGAGGACGAACGCTATGCAACCAAGACGTGTGAACCCCTGGCTCGTCCTCGTGATCGTGGGCCTCGCCCAGTTCATGGTCATCCTCGACGCCACCATCGTGAACGTCGCGCTGCCATCGATCCAGCGCGGCCTCCACTTCTCGCCCGAGAGCCTGCAGTGGATCGTGAACGCCTACACGCTCGCGTTCGGTGGCTTTCTGATGCTCGGCGGACGGGCTGCCGACCTCGTCGGCCGCCGCCGGCTGTTCCTCATCGGGATCGTGCTGTTCTCGGCCGCATCTCTGATGAACGGGTTCGCCGGCTCGGCAGGAATCCTCGTCGCCGGCCGGGCGCTGCAGGGTCTCGGCGGTGCGCTGGTCTCGCCGGCGGCTCTCGCCGTGCTCACCACCACCTTTGCCGAGGGCCGCGAGCGCACGACTGCACTTGGCGTCTGGAGCGCGGTGGCGGTCGGCGGCGGGGCGATCGGGCTCCTCCTCGGCGGCGTGCTGACCACCCTCTTCTCGTGGCAATGGATCTTCTTCGTGAACGTTCCGGTCGGCGTGATCGCCATCCTGCTGGCGCTGCGGTTCGTCCCGGAGAGCCGCGTGGAGCATGCTCGTGGCGGGATCGACATCGCGGGTGCCGTGTCGGTGACTGCTGGGCTCGTGGTGCTCGTGTATGCGCTCGTCAACGCCGAGACGGCAGGCTGGATCTCAGCGGAGACTCTCGGCCTCGGAGCTCTCTCCCTCGCGCTGCTGGCCGGCTTCGTGATGATCGAAACGCGGCTCCGCCATCCGCTGATCCGGCTCGGAATCTTCCGGATGCGCTCGATCACCGGAGCCAACTCGGCGATGCTCCTCGTCGCCGGCGGCATGTTCGCCCTGTTCTACTTCGCCTCCATCTACGTGCAGGAGGTGCTCGGCTACAGTGCCTTGCGCGCCGGGCTCGCCTTCCTCCCCGTCACCCTGGGGATCATCGCCGGCGCGGGTTTGTCACAGCAGCTCATCCGCCGAGTCGGCGTTCGCGCGGTCGGGCTTACCGGCATGTCGATCGGTGCGGTGGGGCTCATCCTGCTGAGCAGGATCCCGGTGGCGGGAACCTACCTCGGTGACCTGCTCCCCGGGCTCATGATCATGTCCGTCGGCATGGGGCTGACCTTCGTTCCGATCACGCTGATCGCCACCACCAACGTGGGCGCAGAGGACGCTGGACTGGCGTCGGGGTTGCTCAACACGTCGCAACAGCTCGGCGGTGCAATCGGACTGGCGGTGCTGTCAACGCTGGCCGCCAACACCACATTGAACACCGTGTCCGCCCTCGGCCACGTCCCGACCCCGGCCGAGGGGGTGACCGCGCTGGTCTCGGGCTTCCACGTGGCGTTCCTCGTCGTAGCCTTCCTCATGCTCTCCGGCGCGGCCATCCTGGCGGCGACAGTGCGGCGGAGTGACGTCTCGCGGATCGACAACGCCAACGAGGACCCGATTGCGGAGCTCGCGACCGTCGAGTCGATCGCGAGTTGATGCCGCATGCACAGCGAAAGCCGGCCAGATGTGTGCGCCAGGGACGAGGTTTCCCGACATGAGCTCTGACACAGTTGCTGACGATGACAGCCTCTCGCCGCATCGACACGGGAGCCGGTGACATGACCGCTTCCAAGGGTCTGGCGGCTATTGGCGGTGCCTCTGACGTCCCGGCGATCGCGCCGATCAACCAGGCGAGGTGGCGCAACCGCATTCGCGCGACCGGCACCGTCCGGGCGCTCCGCGTCCAGGAGACCCAGACAGGGTCCAGCCTCGGCTGCGAGATCGGCGACGAGGCGGGGAGCCTGCTGCTCGTGTTTCCCGGGAGGCGGCGGATTCCCGGCATGGAGCTGGGAGCGCGGGTACTGGTCGAGGGAATGGTCGGACGCTGGCGGCGCCAGCTCGCCATCCTGAACCAGTATTACGAGCTGGTCGGCGACCAGAGCTGACCAGCTCCCCCGCCGCCGGGGACACCCACGGCTCAGGCAATGGCACGCAGGTCCGCGTCGTCGCAATCGCCTGGGCCGATAGCGGTCATGAAGACCCGCTTGGTCGCTGTGAGTGAACCCGCGAACGGAGCGTGATACGTCCCCGAGAGCGGCGCCACGTCTCCGTAATCGCGACCGACGGCGACGGTGACGTACTCGTACCCTGTGGCGCGGCCGTGCGTGGGGTCGAGTGACAGCACCCGCGCATGTCCGGTTCCGTCCGGCACCAGGACTTCGACCCAGGCGTGCGAGCCGCCGAATCCGAGCAACTGGCCCGAGATGTATCGGGACGCGATCCCGAGCCGGCGCGTCAACGCAAGGAGCACGTGAGCGTAGTCCTGGCAGACACCGGCTCCACGAGTGAGCGCCTCGGCAGCGGTGGTGTGCACCGACGTGGCGCCGTGCTCGTACGTCAGGCCGTTGTGAACGGACTCGTTCGCCGCGGTCGCGAGCGCGCCCCCGGTCAGCCCGCTCGCGCGGAGCTCCTCAGCGAGACGATCGATCGGGTGGTCGGCGCCGGTGAGCGGCGACGCGTCGAGGAAGCGGCGGTCCTCGAGCATGGCCGCCGGCTCGAGGTGTGGTCCGTGCCGGGCGTCACGCTCGACCACGCTCGAGGTGACGAAGGTCACCTCCTCCTCCACCCGCGGGATGTGCAGCGTGACCACGGTGTTCCCGAACAGGTCGACTCGCGCGTCGACGCTTCGTGGGATCGCGTTGATCACGCTCAGCCGGCGGCTCAGCCGTCGCTGATCCCCGTGGACGCTTCGGGGCTGAATGACGAGTCGCTGCTGCAGGGATCGCACCGGACCCTCGTAGCGGTAGGTGATGCGCTGATGAAT
>JBAQGL010000119.1:0-4237 GCA_049287785.1 Candidatus Dormiibacterota bacterium
GACATCGAATCTCTGCTCTGCACGATGGAGGGCTATGAGGTGAAGGTGGCGAAGAGCGGCGACGAGGGCCTCGCGGCGTTCGTGGAGTTCCAGCCCGACCTGGTGCTGCTCGACCTGATGCTTCCCGGCGACCTCTCCGGAACCCAGGTGCTCGAGCGGATCCGCTCCGACCACGGCAGCGACCCGAAGGTTCTCGTGGTCAGCGCCCTGGTGAATGCGTCGACCGCGCCGAAGCTCGAGGCGTACGGAAACGTCCAGACGCTCGCGAAGCCTTTCAAGATCAAGGAACTCGCCTCGCGCATCCAGTCGATGCTCGCCCCGTAAGGAGTTCTACACTCGGGGGGTCGATGCGAGCAGAACCACCGCCGCCGCCTCGCGGCCGGCCAGAGCCGCAGCGCCAGTCGGCGCCACCCCGGCCGCGCGGCCGGCGTTGCCCGTACCTCGAGCAGATCATCAGAGAGAGTGCCGGTCCGTTTGGTCTGCTGACCCGCTACAAGGCCGACTGCCACGTCGATCGGCGGACCCACAAGTTCACCGGTCGCCACCCGGTACCGCCGTGCGTGTCCGAGCCGGAATCCTGCGGGTTGTACCAGGCGGAGCACGGGGAAGAGGACGACCGCATCCGGCGCTACACGGAGTAGAGCCAGGGTCTCCTGACGCCAGTCGGCGCACCCGATTGTCGGGCGCTCGATCAACCCACGGGTTGAGCGAGCCGTTTGAGGGCCTCCCAAAAGTCCAACCCAAGGGCCGACGACTTCGGACCGCCGCCGCCGAATCATGGGGATCGTCCAATTCGGACGACACCGCAGATTCACGGAGGAGCCCCGATGACCACGACGGACTACCTGATCAACGCCGGATTCATCCTCATGGTGTGCTGGCAGGCGCGCGAGAAGCGGCTGGATCGCAGGGCCCTCGTCATCCCGCTGGTGATCTTGTTCTTCGTCGCCCGGCAGTACCTGCACACGATCCCGGTGTCCGGCAACAACCTCGTGCTCATCGGGCTCCTAGCAGGCGCCGGCGTTTCGCTTGGTCTCCTGAGCGGGTTCGCGACCCACGTCCGCCGCGGGAACGACGGCTTCGCGCTCGCTCGAGTCGGCTGGTTCGCCGGCGCCCTGCTCATCGCCGGAATCTCTTCGAGGATCGTCTTCGCGTTCGTCGTTACCCACGGCGCTGAGCCGGCGATCCGCAGCTTCAGCATCGCCCACCAGATCAGCGCAGCGGCCTGGCCGGTGGCCCTGGTCTCCATGGCGATCTGCGAAGTCACGGTTCGCGTGGTGACCGTGTACCTCCGCGGCCGCCTCATCCAGGCGGTCCCCGCAGCGACCATCAGCGCTTTCGGTGCTGCAGCCTGATCGATCGCGCAGCCTTGGAACGCCTCCGGATCCCTCGAATGGGCCGGGGGCGTTCTATTGTCTGCAGCGAATGCTCGCCCCCGGAGAGCTCACCAGCATGACGGACCTTTCCACGGCTTCAGACGGCGAGAGTCGGCGGGTCGTCGAGGCTCGCGAGCGTGCCGAGCAACGGGTCCGACGTCAGCGAGACACGTTGCGACCGCTGGGGCTCGCGGTGATCCTTGTCGTCGTGGCCAGCGCGATCGCCGAGCGTCCCTCCCCTGCACTCCAGGGCCGGGGCCTGGGCGTCACGCTCGCGCTCGTCGCATTCGCGGGAGCACTTGCTCAGGCGATCAGACCAGGGTTCACCGCGCGACAGCGCTGGTTCCAGGCGGCGGTGATCTCGCTGATGGGCGGGGCGGGGGCCGCTCTTGTGGCGCTGCAGCCTCAGGGTGCAACCGACCTCGCCGGTGGCGCGGCCGTGTGGATGGCGCTCGTGCGTCTTCCGTTGAAGTCTGGTGTGGCGATCGGCGTCGCCGTTGCCGTCGCGTCGGTCAGCGCCGCCGCTCTCGCGGGAAGCGCACCTGCGGCACTCCTTGCCGCCGGGCTGCTGCTCGCGATGCTCGGATTCGTCGGCTATTTCATGAGACAGTCGCGCGCGAATCAGGATCGGGTGGAATTGCTGCTGGCTCAACTCGAGGACGCACGCGACGAGCAGACGCGAGCTGCGGCGATAGCCGAACGCAGCCGCATCGCCGGTGAGCTGCACGACGTGCTCGCACATTCCCTCTCCGCGGCCGCAATCCAGCTCCAGGCGGCGCGGAAGCTCGCCGAGCGCGATCGTGCAACGCCGTCGACGCGCGCCGCCATCGACCGCGCCGGTGACCTGGTGAAGGACGGTCTGGTCAACGCCCGCCAGGCTGTCGGCGCGTTACGCGGCGAGGAACTGCCCGGGGTCGCGCAGATTGAGTCGCTGATCACGAGCTTCAGGAACGACTTGAACGCCGACGTTAAACTGAGCGTTGAGGGAGCCGCGCGGACGATCCCGCCGGACGCCGGCCTCGCGCTGTATCGCGGCGTCCAGGAGGCGCTGACCAACGTGGCTCGATACGCGCCCGGCGCCACGATCGACATTCTCCTTCGGTATGACACGGGTTCGACCTGCCTGGTGGTCGAGGATTGCGTCGCCTCTGCTTCTGATCTTCGAGCTGGCGAAGGCCTGCGCGATGTCGGCGGCGGCCGCGGGCTTGCCGGGTTGCGCGAGCGGCTCGAACGGGTGGGCGGCACCGTTCAGGCGGGCCCGATCGAGCACGGGTGGCGCGTCGAGGTCGTGGTACCCGCATGACCGAAGCCCCGATCCGCGTGCTCATCGCCGACGATCAGCGAGTGGTGCGCGATGGACTGACGATGCTCGTCGGACTCATCGACGGCGTTGAGGTGGTGGGGACCGCAGGTGACGGGGTGGCTGCTGTGGAGAGCGCCAGACGCGAGCGTCCGGATGTCGTGCTCATGGATCTTCGGATGCCAGGGATGGAAGGAGCCGAGGCCACCCGTCACATCCGTGCATCGCTTCCCGAAACGCAGGTGCTGGTCCTCACCACCTACGCCGATGACGAGTCACTGTTTCCGGCGCTCAAGGCTGGTGCGCGTGGGTATCTCACCAAGGACGCGAGCGCCGAGGAGATCGAGCAGGCCATCCGGGCGCTTGCCGCCGGAAGGACCCACCTGGACCCCGCGATTCAGCAGCGGCTCATCGCCGCGGTTCTCGAGGGCCAAGTCCCTGCGTCGGCACCGTCGCAGCCACCTCCCGACGGCCTGAGCTCGCGGGAGGTCGAGGTTCTGAAGTTGATCGCCGCGGGGATGTCGAACGGCGAGATCGCGACCGCGCTCTTCCTCAGCAATGCCACGGTCAAGACGCATATCAACCGCATCTTCTCCAAGACGGGCGCGCGCGATCGCGCCCAGGCGGTGCGCTACGCCTATCAGAACAGGATGGTCTGAGCCGGCGAGACGCGCGGTCGGAACTCATTGGCGACCCGTACCTGATTCGCCACCAAAACGTCGCACTTGACATGCTGGGGGTCGGACGAGATGATGCGTTTGAGCGATTCGATCGGATCGCTGCATTTGGATCAGGACTGGGTTCGACCGAGGGGAGCAGATCGTGGGGATTGAGCGAGAGGGCGGGGACACGCAGACGCGTGGAATGTTCGGGTACCGATTGAAGGGATCAGCGAGACGAGGTGCCGGCATCGCTATCGGCGCCGCCAGCATCGTCTTCATCGGGGTGGGTACATCGAGCGTTGGGGCGACCGCGCGGACAGCGGCTGTCGCGAACCACTGCACGGCCCAGGACGCGATGAACAAGGGCAACCCGGGCAAGGTGATCAGCAACGACCAGGGAACCTGCGACGTTGCAGGCAACTCAACCTCCAACCCCGCGAGCGGCTACATCGCGTTTGACATTGCCGCCGGCGGGACCACCGACGCGATCGATCTCCTGCAATCAGTGGGCAAAGACCAGGACTTCTACGTGGGCGGTTACGCGCTGGCGCTGTCCGACTGCGTCGACCACACCAACGCGGCACACGCTGTTACCGCGGTCGCGGGCGCATACAGTCTTGCCGCCGGGCCGAACCCGGCGTCCGAGGACGATTCGGAGGTCGCGGCGACGTATCCGACCGAGCCGAGCGTGTCCGGAACCCTTGCCAGGGTGAGCGGGACCGCCGGAGATGAGGTCACGTGCGCATACGTCGTCACGTTCACCGGGAGCGTGCCGGCGGAGAGCTTTCCGAGCGGGCGCAACGACATCTGGTTCAACAACGGCGCCGGCTCGGAATACACCCACACCGCGTCGAACTCCGTGAAGCTCTTTGGGACCGGCGGCTCGCCGACCCCGACGC
>JBAQGL010000120.1:0-3318 GCA_049287785.1 Candidatus Dormiibacterota bacterium
CCTGTGCCCGATGCCTGAGCGAATGAACCACCTTGTGCGCGTCCTGGATACCGCAGTCGTCGCGAAGGAAGCGCATCAGCCGCTTTGACGCGGCGTCGGAAGTTCGCTCAATGGTGGTTTGCCGAGCGGAGGCGGGCAGCAACGGGAATAGCTGGCCCGTGATCGCCGGCAGATACGCCAGCGCGGCGGCGGGCAGCGGGACGCGGCGATGCGATTGCGGCGTCTTCTTGCCGACGATGACAAAGCGACAACTTCGCTCCGTCATTTCGCCGTCAATCTCAAATGCCTCACTGAGCCGCATGCCGGTAGTCGCCAACCCGTACGGCCTTTCCCACCAGTCGCGAGCGGACTGGGCAAAGGATCTCGGCGTGTCGTTCATCGCCGACAAGCCGGACGCCGAGTACCTGTACTGGGTGGGGTGTGCGGCCTCGTTCGATGAGCGCGCGAGGACGATCGCCGCGGCATTGGCGAAGATCCTTCAGGCGGCCGGGGTGGACTTCGCCATCCTCGGCACCGAGGAGAAGTGCACCGGGGATCCCGCGCGCAGGATCGGGAACGAATACCTGTTCCAGGAGCGCGCCAAGGAGAATGTCGAGGTGCTCAAGCGTCACAACGTGCGCAAGATCATCGCGTCGTGTCCGCATTGCTTCAATACGTTTGCCAACGAGTACGGCGACTTTGGTGGTGACTACGAGGTCATTCATCACACCCAACTCATCGATCGCCTGTTGAAGGAAGGGCGGATCACACTCGACGCAGCCAAGGCGCAGGAGGAGACGATCACCTACCACGACTCCTGCTATCTCGGCCGCTGGAACGACATCTTCGCGCCGCCGCGGGAGATCCTCGAGCGCATCCCCGGCCTCAAGGTCGTGGAGATGGCGCGCAGCAAGAGCGAGGGCATGTGCTGCGGCGCCGGCGGCGGCAGGATGTGGATGGAGGAGGATCAGCCGCGAGTCAACCACCGCAGGGTCGACCAGGCGGTGGACACGAAAGCCACCAAGGTCGCGACCGCGTGTCCGTTCTGTCTCGCCATGTTCGACGAGGGCATCTCAGCCAAGCAGATCGGCGACACCCTGGCGGTCGACGACGTCGCCGTCTACGTCGCGCGTGCGCTCAAGGACCCTGTGGTCGACTGAAGCAGCGGTGCCGATCCGATCCGATCGCCACCGACGGGTCAGATGATGCGAGGCACCCGCTGGTTGTGCAGCGTCTGAAAGCGCGCCCCGCAGTCGGCGCATTTGAATCCCGGCTGGTCGTAACCGGTCTGACGATCACCAAACGTCAGCGGGACCAGGCGCGTGCCCTCGCAGCGTACGCAGGGAGGATCCACCGGCACGACGAGATCGCGGCCCATCACTAGAGGATGGCAGGTCCAGGCAGGTGGCGCACGGGCCGGCGGTCAGGGCACACTTGGCTGCCCCGGCGGTGCCGGGCTACCCGTCCAAGGAGGCAGCACGTGGCAGACACCGAGGTGGTCGACGCTTACAGCCCCGAGTGGGCCGAGGCCTTCAAGGCCGAGATCAACAAGTCGCCGGTGTACAAGCAGGCGGCGGCGAGCTGGGAAGGCACCGTGGGCCTGGTCGTCCTCGCCGAGCCCGACAAGAACTTCCCTGAGGATCGCGGCGTCTTCCTGGACCTCTGGCACGGCGAGGCGCGTGACGTCCGCGTCGGGACGCGGGAGGACGCCCAGCAGGCCAAATTCGTCATCACCGGCGCCTACTCGCGCTGGAAGCAGGTGGCTCAGAAAGAGCTCGATGCCACCAAGGGAATCATGCTCGGCCGCCTCAAGCTGAAGGGCGATTTCCCGACGATCGTGCGCTACACCAAGGCTTCGCAGGAGCTGACCAACTGCACCACCCGGGTGCCTGTCCGGTGGCCGGACGAGGCCTGACCGAATGACCTCCTCGGTGCCGGACGGCCTTGCCCAGGGCCGTCTGCTCGTCGTGGGAGCCGGCACCATGGGCGCGCAGATCGCTCAGCAGGCAGCGCTGAACGGGATTGACGTCTCGCTCGTCGACGTCGACAGCAAACACCTGAAGCGGGCCATGACGGGAAACCGTCAGTGGCTCGACCGCCGCGTCGAGAAGGGCAAGCTCGAGCGCGCGGAAGCTGACGACGCGGCGCGCCGTGTGACCGCGACCACGGATCTCGCGAGCGCGGCGTCCGAGTCCGCATGGGCGATCGAAGCCGTGGTTGAGCTGCCGTCGGTCAAGCGCGAGATCTTCGCCGAGCTGGACGCGCATCTCCCGGCGCGCGCAGGCATCGCCACCAACTCGAGCAACATCGTGGTGTCGCGGCTGGCCGATGCCACCGCCCGCCCCGAGCTCTGCTGCAACATGCACTTCTTTCACCCCGTGCTGGTCATGGACCTGTGCGAGGTGGTGCGCGGACCCGAGACGTCCGATGACACCTGCGAGCGAGCCGTCGCCTGGTCGAGACGGATGGGCCGGACGGCGATCGTCGTCGAGAAGGAGATCGACGGCTTCATCGTCAACCGCATCCTCGGTGCCGCGTCCCGCGAGGCGTTTTCGCTCCTCAAGGGCGGCGTCGCCTCGGCGGAGGACATCGACATCGCGGTGCGCAAGGGGCTCAACTGGCCGATGGGCCCGTTCCAGCTCGCGGACTTCTCCGGTCTCGACACGGTGCTGACCATCCGCCGGGATCGCATGGAGCGCGACCACGCACCGGGTGACGTGGCCACGGTTGCCATCCTCGAGCGCATGGTCGCCGACGGTCGGCTCGGACGCAAGAGCGGTCGCGGCTTCTACGACTACGCGGTGGATCCGCCGGCACCCCTGCCGCTGCCGGACTGAGCCAGGGCGGTCCGCGCTGCAGGTCCGGCGCGGGTGATCGATGTGGGGACCATGAGGGCCGCCACTCCGACGCCGAGCAGAGCAAGGGGAACGAGCCTGCCGGGAGGTGCTGTGGATGCATTCCCAGTGTCGACCAGCGTCAGCACTCCCAGTCCCGCCCACGCCGCGATCAGGCGGATGGAGAACAGGCCCGGCCACGGTCTCGCGTCGACTGCCGCGGCGCGCGCCATGCACCACGCGAATGCCGGGGCCAGGATCACGAGGTCGTGGGGCAGGAGATGCGGTGACGCAAGGAGCGAAAGCGCCGCGGCGCCCGCGAGCGAGACCTCCAGCGTCCCCGGGTTGCCACGCGAGCGCGATCCGAGCACGCCGCACCCGATCAGCGCCACGAGGGATCCAAAGAGGCCGACTACCACCGCGTCGGTGCTGCCCCCGAGCCAGGAGGCGACGAGACCAGGGAAGCCGAGCGTGCTCGCTCCCGGCGTGTTGCCCGCCGCGAACC
>JBAQGL010000121.1:0-4557 GCA_049287785.1 Candidatus Dormiibacterota bacterium
AGACCCTGCCATTCGCGCAACACGGCTGCGAGCGGCGCGGCAGCACACGCCTCGGGCGTCGGCCAGCGCGCCATGAAGGACTCCCAGCGGCCCGCGACGCGCCCCACCTGGGTTTGCTGGAGCATGACCTCGCTCACCAGGATGGCCCACGGGTCGCTCGTCGCGCGCCACGGCAGCTGATGGCGCCCGCGCAGGTCGTACCAGCGCGCGAGCCCGCGGGTCCACACGCAGCGCAGTTTGTCAGACTTCCGGCTGCAAACACGTTGAGGAGAGCATGAGCATGGCGCGACACACGATCACGTTGATTCCCGGCGACGGCGTCGGCCCCGAGGTGAGCACCGCCGCCCGACGAGTCATCGACGCGACCGGTGTCGACATCGACTGGGAGGTGCACGATGCCGGGCTCGGCGTGATGGAGCAGTACGGCGATCCGCTACCGGCGCACGTGCTCGACTCGATCCGTCGCAACAAGGTGGCCATCAAAGGTCCATTGACAACGCCGATCGGCAAAGGGATCCGGTCGGTCAACGTCGCGTTGCGTCGCGAGCTGGACCTGTTCGCATTGATCCGACCGTGCAAGTCATATCCCGGCGTGCGCAGCCGCTACCAGGACGTTGACCTCGTGGTCATCCGCGAGAACACGGAGGACCTCTACGCCGGCATTGAGTTTGCGGAGGGCGACCCCGCAACCCTCGAATTGATAGCGGACATCGAACGGCTCGGTGGACGGAAGATCCGCGCGGACTCGGGCATCAGCATCAAGCCGGCGTCCATCTTCGGCACCCGGCGAGTCTTTCGCTTCGGGTTCCAGTGGGCGATCGACAACGGGCGTCACAAGGTGACGGCCGTCCACAAGGCGAACATCATGAAACACACCGAGGGGCTCTGGCTGCGGGTCGCCGAGGAGGTGAGCCGCGAGTTTCCGCAGATCGAGTTCGAGGACCGCATCGTCGACAACATGGCGATGCAGTTGGTGCAGAACCCCCAGCTGTACGACGTGATGGTGATGCCGAATCTCTTCGGCGACATCCTCAGCGACCTGTGCGCCGGCCTCACCGGCGGCCTCGGTCTCGCACCCGGCGCCAACATCGGTGACGAGGTCGCGGTCTTCGAGGCGACGCACGGAAGCGCGCCCAAGTACGCCGGCCAGAACAAGGCGAATCCGATGGCGATGATGCTGAGCGGCATGCTCATGCTGCGACACATCGGCGAGGCTGACGCGGGTGATCGTCTCGAGCGGGCGATCGCTCAGGTGATCGCCGAAGGCCGGAACGTCACCTATGACATGAAGCCCGATCGAGACGATCCCACCGCGGTGGGGACGTCCCAGGTCGCCGACGCGGTCATCGAGGCGCTGGCGACGTCCGGCTAGCTTCGGGACTTCACAAAACAGTGAAGTCGGGGCAATTCGCGGATTCGGGCTGATACTGGGCGGTGCCTTGAGCACTGCGACCCTTGTGCTGTCGTGGGCTTTGGGGGGTGCCTGCACATTCCTGGGCGTACTCACCGTCGACGGGTGGCTGCGTCAGCGCGACCGAACGCGCGCATTCCTCGCGCTTTCGATCGTCCTGCTCTGCGCCTGCGGGATCGCCGTCGCCGCCACCATGCTGACCGGCGATCGGCAGACCTGGACGAGCGGCGTCGCGCTGACACTGTTCATCGCGGCGGGTTGGGCCTTCTTCGGTTTCCGGGCGGCGATGAGCCGGGTGCCCGTCCTGATGGTGGCTGCGGTCACCGCGCTGGTCATCGCGACGGCGGTCCTCGTTGACGTCTCGGGCATCTCGCTCGGCGGAGCCCACACAACCCCACAGAAACTGGCCGTGGTCGTGCTCGCGGTCGTCTGGCTGGGGTGCGTCATCGAGCCGGCGCTCAAGATGTGGGGCATCTCGAAGGCCATGCCGCGTGTCCAGCGCGCCAGGCTTCGCTCGATCACGATCGCCTACGTCGGTGTGATCGCCGCGCTGCTGCTGTCGATCGGCGCCGATCTGATCCTCGGACGCGCACACACAGAGATCACGGTCGCGATCCCGGCGCTCGCGATCCTGCCCTTCTTCTACGTCGGCTTCGAACCGCCGCGCTGGCTGCGCGGTCTGTGGGGCCAGCGCGAGGAGGAGCACTTCCGCGAGGCCTTCACCGATCTTGTCCTCTATTCGCCTGACCGGCAGCGACTTGCAGAGCGCGCGGTGGAGTGGGCCGCCCGACTCGTCGGCGCCGACGGCGCTGTGATCGCCACTGACGATGGCGAGGTGCTCGCCGTGCACGGCCTCGACCGTGTTGCCGGCTGGAAGCTCGTCTCCGAGATGACCGGCTCCGGAGGAACGCGCACGGTGACCACGCATCCGACCACATCGCGGAGCGTCATCCGAGTGGTGCTGGACGCGCAGCTGAGCCGCGGCGTCATGGCAGCCATCTCGGGACCGCTCACTCCGATGTTCGGCGCCGACGAGGCGCTCCGGCTCACCCAGTACGGAACAGCGCTGGCCCCGGCGCTCGATCGGGTGATGCTCGTGGAGCGGATGCGACGCAGCGCACAACTGCTCGACCTCGCCTACGACGCGGTCACCACCTGGAACGTCCGCACCCAACTGATCACCTTCTGGAACAAGGGCGCCGAGGAGCTGTACGGCTGGGGCCCCGACGAGGCGATCGGTCGCGACCCGGGCGAGTTGCTCCGGTCGGAGCTGCCGGAGGGCCGCGAGGCGATCCTCACCGTTCTCCGTGAGGTCGGGCGCTGGGAGGGCGAGATCATCCAGACGACCAGGTCGGGCACGCGAATCCACGTCGCGGTCCGCTGGGCGCTCCAGAAGGACAGTGCCGGCGCGCCGGACGCGGTCATCGAGATCGGCCGCGACGTCACCGCCGACAAGGTGGCAGCCGCTGAGTTGCGCGATGCCCGCGACGTCGCCGAGCAGGCGTCGCAGGCCAAGAGTGAGTACCTCTCGCGCATGAGCCACGAGCTTCGCACGCCGCTCACCGCGATCCTCGGCTACAGCGACCTCCTCGAGATGCGCGAGCCGCGCGAGGATCAGACCGAGGCGATCGCCGCCGTCCAGGAAGCGAGCGGTCACCTGCTCAGCCTGGTCAACGACGTCCTCGACATCGCGCGCATCGAGTCCGGGCGCGAGTCGTTCTCGCTGGAACCGATCCCGCTCGAGGCGACAGTGGAAGAGTGCGTCCGCCTGGTGGCTCCGTCCGCGCTGAGCCGGCACATCAAGATCACGCGATCCCTCGGGGAGTGCGCCGGCGACTACGTGCTCGCCGACCGCCAGCGACTCATCCAGGCGCTGCTCAACCTGCTGTCCAACGCCGTCAAGTACTCGGGGAATGACGCGCACATCTTTGTGGAGGCGGCCCGAGAGCGGGTCACCGATCAGATGTCCATGCAGGCGGGGGTACGTCCGAGTGGTGACGTCGTCCGCCTCGCAGTTCGCGACACCGGTCCAGGCTTCGGCGACGAGGAGAAAGCGCGCCTGTTTCAACCCTTCGAACGGCTGGGGGCGGAGCGGACAACGGTCCCCGGGACCGGGCTCGGTCTGGCGCTGACCCGAAAGCTCGTCCAGGCCATGCACGGCACCATCGGCGTCGACAGCGAGCGGGGCGTCGGGAGCACATTCTGGATCCGGCTCGCGCGCTCGCCGGTGGCGGCGTCGAAGCCGCGCGTCCGGCGCAAGGCGCCGGCCGTGACCCCAGTGGTCACCTCGGAGCGCACGGTCCTGTATGTCGAGGACAACCTCGCGACCATCGGCCTGATGGAGGAGGTCTTCTCGATGCGTCCGCAGATCCATCTCCTGACCGCGATGCAGGGCGGCCTCACGCTAGAGCTCGCGCGAGAGCATCGCCCCGACCTCATCGTGCTCGATCTCCACCTTCCCGACATCCAGGGCGACGAGGTGCTCGCACAACTCCGCTCCGACCCGCGAACAGCCGGTATCCCGGTGGTGATGTGCAGCGCCGACGCTACCGAGCGTCGACGCAAGCAGCTGATCGCCGCGGGGGCTCACGCATACTTGACCAAACCCGTGAAGGTGCAACGCTTTCTTCGCATGCTCGACGAGGTGCTCGCCGCGACCCCGGTCGCCCCCGCCTGAGCGTTTCGTGCCGCCGGCTTTCGAGGTTCTGACCGACCCGGCGACCGGTGAGGTGCTCGCGGCCGAAAGTCCATACGGGAGGCCGCTGCGGTTTCCGGACTCGCCACGCCCCTACGTCATTGCGAACTTCGTGGCGTCCATCGATGGCGTCGCTTCGCTCGGACTGACTGACGGAACTGACTCGACGACGCTGAGCGGCGGCTCGCGAGCCGACCGATACCTCATGGGGCTGCTCCGCGCGAGTGCCGATGCCCTTGTGATCGGCGCTGGCAATCTGCGGACGACGCGCGGTCATCAGTGGACGCCCGCGTCAGTGGCGGGGGACGACGCCGCGGTGATCAAGGCGTATCGCGCGGAGCGCACCGGGGCCGCCGAACCGCCACCGCTTGTGGTGGTGTCGTTGAGCGGCGACCTCCCCGCGCACGTCGCGCTCGATCAGCCGGCGACCAGCGTCATGATCGTGACCTCC
>JBAQGL010000122.1:0-2910 GCA_049287785.1 Candidatus Dormiibacterota bacterium
ACACCACCTACGCGCTCGGCGGCGGTGGTGGCGGCGGCGCGGGGTCGAGCTACGTCTAGCCCGGTGCGCTCAACCCGCACTTCGCGGTCGCGAGCACCGCCCCCGAGGTGGTGGTCACCTTCAACCCGACAACTGTGGCGTTCAGCTGTGCCGCAAACCCGGACCCGGTGAACATCGGGACGGCGTGCACCGCGACCGTCAGCAACGTCGATTCCGGTGACCTCGTTCCCGCGACCGGAACGGTGACGTGGAACGACGCGCAGAACGGAACGACCGCCCCCGCCTCGTGCACCTTGAACGGAAGTGCCTCGTGCTCGATGACACTCACGCCCGCAGCCGGCAGCGAGGGGACTCATACACTCACCGCGACGTACGGCGGCGACTCAACGCATTCGCCCAGCGCGATGACCGCCAACGTCACCGCCGCGAAGCGATCGGATACGACGGGCGTGGTCTGTGCCCCGGTTCCCACGGATGTCGGGGTCGCCACGAGCTGCACGGCGACTGTCGCCGACGCGAGCACCGGGACGGCGATAACCCCGGCTGGAACGATCACATGGACCAGTGCGGCGGGCACGTTCTCGCCACCAACGTGCGGCTTGTCGGCCGGTGGGTGCTCGACCGCATACACGCCGTCCGCCGGACATGCCGGCTCGGCGACCGTGGGGGCGAACTATGGCGGCGATACTGATCACCTCACGTCGAGCGGTTCGGTGTCGATCACCGTCGACCAGCGCACTGACTCGATTGCAGCTGATTGCGGCAGCAGCACTGTCACGGTGAATGTGCCGGTGTGGTGCACGCTCCATGTCACCGATACCGGCTCCGGCGTGACGGCTGGGCCCACGGGAGCGGCCGTGTGGGCGATTCAGACAGGTGGAGGTTCCATTGGCAGCGCATGCGTGCTTGCAACCGTGGGAAGTACGGCGTCGTGTCAGGTCAGCTTCATGGCCACTGCTGGAACGGAGGGAAGCATCGTCATCCAGGTCACGTACTCGGGCGATGTGAATTTTCCGGGTGGCGTCACGACCATCTCGCTGACCGCCGCTCAGCGTCAGGACCACACGCACACGGTGTGCGGAACCCTCGAGGCCGGTGTCGCAGCGACCTGCACCGCGACGGTCACCGACACCGACGGCGGCACGCCAATCATCCCGACCGGCACCGTCGCATTCAGCGTCGGCGCGGGAAGTGGAGTCTTCAGCGCCGCTTCCTGCACCCTGGACAACACCGGCGCCTGCTCAGTGACGTACACACCGACCATCTCCGGCGTGCGCACCATGCTCGTCGGCTATGGCGGTGACGCCGACCACGTGGCCTCGACCGGGAACATCCAGATCGCGTCAAGCCTGCGCAACGTCAGCCTGACCGTCAGCTGCGCATCACCCACGGTCGCTGTCGGGCCGACCGATGCGTGCGCCGTGACCGTGATCGACTCCGATCCCGGCCAGCCCACCATCCCCACGGGTGCTGTGACGTGGAGCGCTTCGCCCGGCCCCGACACGTTCAGCGCCGCCGGTACGTGCTCGCTCGACGGCGCGGGACAATGCACGATCTCGTTCACCGCGAACCCGGGATCCACCGGGACTCAAACGCTCAGCGCGCAGTACTCAGGCGACGGCCTGCACAATACCAACGCCCTGGGGACGACCGTGAACGTCGTGCCGCAACTTCCGACCACCAACGCCTTGGCGGGAAGCACTCTCGCCAATCACGCGATCACGCTGACGCCAGCCACGCCGACCGGTGTTGGGCCCTTCACCTACAGCCTCATGACCACACCGCCCACGGCGGACGGCGCCACCACGATCGACGCCACGACAGGCGCCGTGACCTTCACGCCCGCCACCGATTTCAGCGGAGTCGTTCCCGCCTTCGTGTATGCGGTGACCGACCAGTACGGGCAGCAGGCGCAGCAGAACGTCAGCATCACCGTCGATCCGATCGCCATGGATGGCACCGCAACAGGCACTGCGGGCACGACGATCACGGTCACGCCACCAGCACCGACCGGGACTGCTCCGTTCATCTACGCGCTGGTAAGCGCGTCCATACCGAGCGGCGATGGCACATTCAGCGTCGATGCGGCAACCGGTGTCATCGCCTTCACCCCGACAGCAGCATTCAGCGGTCATGCGAACGTCGAATACACGGTGACCGACGCGACCGGGGCCACATCAGCACCCGCGACGGTGTCATTCGCTGTCGAGGCGCTCGTGATCACCGTGCCTGAAACCGGCGCAAGCCAGGGGTTGCTCGTGTCGTCCGGCCTCGCGATCCTGCTGATCGGGCTGCTCGTGGTGGGTCAGGCGCTCTGGTTCCGTCCGCGTCGAAACCGGGGCATCTGACCGCTCTCAGCCTGACGCGGCCGAGCGGATGTACACCGAGGACGTCTCGAATCCGGCGACCTGATCGGCCGCCCAATCTTATTGCGAGGTTCGGGGTTGACACGAAGCCCAGGTACCAGGGTTTAGGCTTCGGACCTGATATGGCGAGCGTCGGAACCGTGATCATCGGAGCCGGACTGTGTGGTGGCAATGCGGCCGCAACATTGCGCGAGGAGGGGTATCGGGAACGCGTGGTGCTGGTCGGCGACGAACCGACGGCACCGTTTGGTCGCCCCCCGCTTTCGAAGACGTACCTCCGCGGCGAAGAGGACTGGACGGCATGGAGTGTCAAGACCCCCGACTGGTTTGACCAGAACAACGTCGAGCGCGTGCACGAACGCGTCGAGTCGATTGACCTGCGAGCGCGTGAAGTCGTGTACGAGGGCTCGGGTCAGCGCACCCCGTACGACCGGCTCCTGTTCGCTACCGGTGGTCGCAATCGGCGCTTGTCGATCCCTGGCGCAACCCTCCCTGGGGTGCTCGGCCTGCGCACCGTCGCGGAGTGCGACGCCATCAAGCAGGT
>JBAQGL010000123.1:0-22422 GCA_049287785.1 Candidatus Dormiibacterota bacterium
GTCCAGCGCCGGCACCAGAAGATCGTCGAGGAGGCGCCGTCGCCGGTCATCGACGCCGCAACCCGCGCGCGCATGGGTGATGCGGCGGTCACCGCTGCGAAGGCTGTCGGGTACGTCAATGCCGGAACCGTCGAATTCATCTATCGAAATGGCGAGTTCTACTTCCTGGAGATGAACACCCGCCTCCAGGTCGAGCACCCGATCACCGAGCTCGTGTACGGCATCGACCTCGTGGCCGAGCAGTTGCGCATCGCCTCCGGCGAGCGATTGTCGCTCACCCAGGACCAGGTGATTCCGCGCGGCCACGCCGTCGAGTGCCGGATCAATGCGGAGAACTACGCGCGCGGCTTCCTCCCGTCCCCGGGACAGGTCACCGGGTACCACGAACCGGCCGGCCCGGGCGTGCGTGTCGACAGCTCGCTGGTGAGCGCGGGTCTCGTCTCCCCCAACTACGACCCGATGATCGCCAAGCTGATCACGTATGCGCCGACGCGTGACATGGCGCTCGACCGCATGCGCCGTGCGCTCCTCGAATACGTCATCACGGGGATCCACACCAACATCGCCTACCACCTCGCGGTGATCGATGATCCCGACTTTCGCGCCGGCGACTACAGCACCGCGTTCATCGAGGAACACCCGGACCTCGTCGCAGCGGCAGACGAATGGGCGAAGCGTCAGGAGCCGTTGCGCCGCGTCGTGCGCGATCCGGCGCGCGCCGCGGCCATCGCCGCTGCGATCGCCGTCTCCGGGTAGCGACGTTGGAGCCGCGATACGGGCGGCTGTACGCGAAGGCGGTGCTGCGGCCGCTCGCCGAGCAGGTGGTGGATGCGCTCGACGTGCACCCGGGCGACACCGCCTGCGACCTGATGTGTGATGCGGGGACGCTGGGCGTGGCGCTCGGTTCCGCGGTCGGGGACATGGGCCGGGTCGTGCTCGTCGACACCGACGCGGCGTTGCTCGCTGCCGCGATGGCTGCGGCATCAGCCGATGGGTGTCACGTGACGACGCACCTGGCGGCCGGCGCTGCTTCAGCGCTCGGCGATGCGTCGTTGGACCGCATCGCAACGCTCTGCACCTTCGGGTTCTGGCGTGACGGGTCGCTGCTCGACACTGCGGCCCGAGCACTCCGTCCAACCGGTCGCGCTGCGGTGCTCACATGGGACTCGTCGCTGCAACCCCCACACGAGGCCGCGCTCGTCGAGGCGCTGCGCGATGTGGCCGGAATTCAGTCGCGATTCCTGGCGCAGTGCCTCGCGTCTCCCGATGCAGAACAATCACGGCGATGGGAGCCCGTTGCGGTCCACGACGTCGTGCGCTTCGACGGTATCCGCGAGTACTGGGCCGCGATGGTCGTCGAGCGCCCGGTCGTGCGAGAGCTTGAACACCAACCTGAGCGCGTGATTGCCGCGGTACGCGACGCGTGTCAGCGCGCGCTGCTCGCCTGGACTGCGGCGGACGGGACGATGCGCATACCGGTGCTCGCGAGCCTCTGGTGCTCCCGTTGGGGAGGAGCCGGCTAGGAGCCGGCTGCGAACGTCGTGTCGAAGCTGTTGGCGAGCGCCTGACCTTCGACATCCGCGAGTGTCGTCGCGATATCGAGCGTCAGCGTACCGGCGGGAGCGTTGGCGATCGTGACCGTCGCGGTGCGCGTGTCCGCGTTGTAGACGGTGGTCGACGCGAGGGGCGCGCCCGAACTGGACATCGCCGAGATCGCGGCCGCAACGGTGCCGGGGTTGAGGTCACTGTCGAACGTCACCAGGAGCGTGGTGACGCCATTCGCGGTGCTCGATGTCACCTGCATGACGTGTGGGCCGGCGGATTCGTCGCGAAGTGCGGACGTGTCCACCGAGCTGACCAGGTATCCGGTGGGTGACAGTTCAAGGAGCACCGTCTCGCTCGCGACCCGCGCGTTGGTGTGTTGCGCATCCGGATCGACGATCAACTCGACGCTGGCCTGGACGACTCCCTGCGCCTTGAGGTATGCGCTGATGACGTAGGCCCGGCTGAGGTTCTGCGGTGTGTTGGCCGCCGCATTGGCAGTCGCGGTGCTGAGCGCGGCCAGCGTGGCGAGGTCGGGCTGGCCATTCGATCCGACCTGCGCCTGCACGAAACTCTGGAGGGTGTCGTTGGCGCCGTCAGGAATGCGTGGGCCGCTGAAGTGGATCCCCGCAGCGCCTGGCACCGCTGCCTGCTCGATGGTCGCGCCGGCGGCGGTGGTGGAGACGAAGGCCACCTCATCGCCCGACGGAGACAGCGTGAGCTGCGACGTATTCGAGACCTGGGTCACTGCCATCGGCGTGCCGTTCGCCAGCTGTGCAACCACGAGATCGGTGACGCCGGTCGAACCGGTGCTGATGTAGGTGATCTCGTCGCCCCGGTAGTCGAGGGCGACGTCGCTCGGGGTGGCGGTTTCATCGGGCATCGAGACCGGCGTTGCCGCGTTCTGTGCCACCGGTTCGGTGAAAAGGCGCGCCGGTTGCGCTGAGCTGTCGACCCAGGCCACGGTGGCGGCATCGCCGCTGAATGCGACGTCAGTTGTGGCGCCGCGGAGAATCTGCTCGGCCTGGGTGGTGACATTGAGCAGCGCGCCGCCGGTGCCGGTGGCCGGCGAGACGTAGGCATACGCGCCGCCGGGTGCGAGCTCGGTGATCGTCCCCGACCCGGCGGGAAGCTTGTAGAGGACGGCGGTCCGATGGGAGAGATCCACGGAGGCGATGGTGGTGCCGTCGCTATAGATGATCCGGTCGTTCGTGGCCCAGGTCAGGGAGGTGACCGGCGTGGGTGAGTCGGTGAGCTTCGCGCGCTGGGTCCCATTGCTCAGGCTGGTCACGATCCGCGACCCGCCATTACCGTCGTCGATCGCCATCGCCAGGTATCGCCCGCCGTTGGGCGAGTACGCGATGGCACTCGGCGAGGATCCGATGGATGTCGCTGTCCCCGAGCTCGGGAATTCGACCAATCCACCTGGAACGTCAGGCGTCTGGGACGTCGCGCCTTCGGGTGTCGGCGTGGAATTCGCGGGTGTGGGGGTCGGAGATGGAGACGCTGACGCCGATGGGGATGCCGTCGGCGATCCTGGCACCACACCGACCGTGCTGAGGAGCGTTGAGCCATCCGGAGCGTAGAGCAGCGAGCCACCCGTGCCGTTCGTCCCGAGGGTGACGGGGACGAGCGTGGGGGGTGCAGCCGGGGTGGGGGTCGGCGTCGGGGCAGTCCCGAAGCTGATGTTGATCGGTGCCGCCGCGGAAGCCCCAGAGGCCGCGCGGATGGCCGTCTTGGCGATGGTCACCGTGTACGCGGTGTTCGCCGCGAGGTGATAGAGCGGCTTGATCACCAGGTTGTTCCCCTTCCACGAGGGCGAGAACTTGACCGCAGGCTGGATGTGGACGCCAGCCACGACGAGCTGCTCGTTCATGGGCTGGTTGAACGCGACCGTGATCACCTGGTCCGGGCTGACCGAGTGCTGGGCGGTGAGTTGCGAGAACGCAGTCACCGTCTGCGACTGCGTGCTGTTCGAGACAAAGGTGAAGACCGTGGCCGTGATCAATGCCGCCCCGACGACCGCGCCACCCCATGCGAATCCCGCAGGACCGAGAAGCCAGCGGCGCCGGACGCCCAGCGCGCCCCGGCCGCGTGAGGCCTCGGCGACGAGCTGGGCGCGCAGGCGGTTCTGGAAGCGTGGATCCGCCTCCACGCGAGGGCGGGACGCCCGCACCCGCTGTGCCGTCTCGAGGAGCTCGGGTTCGTCGTGGAACAGGTCCTCGAGCTCGGGATCGAACCAGCCGCCCATCCAGGACATCAGCTCTGCTCCTCGACCGCGACGACGATGCCCAGGCGTGTACGGACGCCGATCATCCCGCGATGGATGAGCAGCTTCACCGCGCCCTCGCTCTTGCCGAGGATCTCGCCGATCTGGGCGAGCTTCATGTCCTCGCCGAGCTTCAGCGTCATCGCTGCCCTCTGCTGGGCCGGGAGATCGTCGATCGCCGCCCAGACGCGCGCAGCCTCGGCGCTGTCCACGACGCGGTCGTCGACAGGGCGTGCCGGATCTGCGACAGCGATGGCGCTGTCGAGGCTCGAGGTCGGTTTACGGCTGCGGTAATGATCATTGATTGCGTTGACGCTGATCTGATAGAGCCATGCGCTGAACGGATGGCCCGAGGGTTTGTATCGCCCGATTGCGCGGAGTGCCTTGAAGAACACTTCTGAGGTAACGTCCTCGGCTGCCTCCTGGTCTCGGAGTCGGCTGAAAACGAACCGGTAGATCTGGCCGAAGTAGTGGTCGTACAGTTCCCCAAAGGCGTCGGCGTCCGATTTGGCACGCTCGACAAGCTGGTCTTCATACGCCCGAGGTAGCGTCATCTCGGGATCACCGGGCGCACTTGGTCATTCAACGGGGGCCGAGTTGGTCCGGTTACGTGCGGTGGCAATGGAATCGTCCTGATCTCCGCGTGCCGGACCTCGGCGGACCGTCCCCCCTTCCCGATTGGCCCCGGTCTGCAACTCGTGGCGCGTCTCGAGCGCGAGCCCAGGCAGGTCAGTGATTATCGCCGCCGCGCGCCCATCTGCGAGGTATGCGCGCAGACGCTGGGGCCCGTCGACCGTCCAGACCATGATGGGGAACCCTCGTACCTGCGCCTCGGCGAGCAGATCGGGTGAGGCGGCTCGCCGGACGCGGCGCCGGACGGGCGCCAGCCACTGATGGACGCCGAGGAGGTCCGCGCCACAGCGCTCAGCGAGATCGAATGGCAACCCCTCATATCGCTGAGTCCGGCTTCTCAGCCGGCCGGGTCCGAGGAGCAGGCCGCAGCGAGCATCCGGGTCGAGGCGTTTGATGGTGCTGACCACCGGCTCCTCAAAGGACGTGTAGAGCAGCCGATCACGAGGAAACCGCCTCGACGCCTCCTCCATCACCTCGGCCTCGAATCCCACCTCCTTGACCTCGATGTCGACGGCGATCCTGCCCGCGCAGAGATCGAGGACCGTGTCCAGCCTCGGCGGCTCGTGGCGGCTGAGGCGCACGAGGCCGGAGTAGGTCAGCATCGCCAGCGGCACGCCCCGGCGTGACGCGTTGTGGTGCACCACGAGCACGCCGTCGGACGTCCGGCGCACGTCCAGCTCCACCGCGTCGGCGCCCATCGCGATCGCGGCTTCGAACGCCGCGGGCGTGTTCTGCGGCGCCTCGCGTGAGGCGCCCCGGTGCGCGATCACGAGAGGAAAAGAGGTCCCAACGGTCACCCCGATAGAATGAACGTACGTGATCCCCCGGTACGCCCCGCACCAGATCGCGAGCATCTTCAGTGACTCATCGCGCCTGCAGCGCTGGTTGGACGTCGAGTTGCTCGCATGCGAAGGATGGGCGGAGATCGGCCGCATCCCGATCGAGGCACTGTCCGCCCTGCAGGGAGCCACCATCGACGCCGAGCGGATCGCGGAGCTCGAGGCCGAACAGGGGCATGACATCGCCGCCTTCGTGGCCGCCGTACAGGAGACGGTCGGCGACGCCGGCCGCTATTTCCACCTCGGGCTGACGTCGTCCGACGTCGTCGACACGGCCCTCGCGACCCAGCTACGCGATGCCGCCGGCGTGATCGATGCTGATGTCGAGTCCCTCGTCGGGGCCCTGATCGAGCAGGCGGAACGTCACCGGCTCACCGTGATGATGGGCCGGACCCACGGCGTCCACGCCGAGCCCCTGACCCTGGGAGTGAAGCTCGCCAACTTTGTCGACGAGGTTCGTCGATCCCGTGAGCGCCTCGCCGCCGCGACCGCGGAGATCGCGGTCGGTCAGATCACCGGTGCGGTCGGCACGCACGCGAGCGTTCCTCCGGAGGTCGAGGAACACGTGTGCCAGATGTTGGAGCTCACCACCGCCCCGGTGGCCACGCAGGTGCTCGCACGCGACCGCCACGCGTCATTCATCACGGCGCTGGCACTGCTCGGAGCGGTCCTCGAGCGGCTGGCGACGACCGTCCGGCTGCTCCAGATCAGCGAGGTCGATGAGGTCGAGGAACCCTTCGGCAAGCGGCAGAAGGGCTCGTCGTCGATGCCTCACAAGCGCAATCCCATTCTGTGCGAGCGCATCTGCGGCCTCGCGCGCGTGCTCCGAGGGTACGCGATGACGGCGATGGAAGACGTTGCTCTCTGGCACGAGCGCGACATCTCGCATTCATCGGCGGAGCGCGTGATCCTTCCCGACGCATGCGCGCTCAGCGACTACATCGTTCGGCTCTCAACACGAATCGTCGAAGGCCTTCGCGTGAAACCCGAGCACATGGCGGCGAACATCGAGCTGCACGGCGGCGTCGTCTTCTCGCAGCAGGTGCTCACCGCGTTGATCGTCGACGCGGAGTGGCCGCGCGAGCGGGCATACCGCGCTGTGCAGGCCCTCGCAGCCCGGGCACGTGACGATGAAGGGTCGTTCCGGGACCTGGTGTCGGTCGATGCTGAGATCTCCGCTGCGCTTTCCGAGCAGACCATCGAGCGCTGTTTTGACGTGGAGCCCTACCTGGCCAACATCGATGAGACATACCGCCGCCTCGGTCTGTCCACCACCACACCGCAACCAGCCGAGCCGGATGCTTCGACGCCCGTGCTCGCGATAGAGGCCGGCCTCGCCGGCGGGAGGATGAGTTGATGCAAGTGATGAGCGCCGCCGATGTCGGCGACCTGAACCTCTTCCGGCGTGGCAAGGTGCGGGACACCTTCCAGCTCGCCGACGGCACCCTGTTGATGATCGCGACGGACCGGTTGAGCGTCTTCGACGTGGTTCTGCCGACTCCGATTCCGGGAAAGGGCACCGTGCTCACGCAGATGTCGCGCTGGTGGTTTGCGCAAACCGCGGGGATCATGGCGAACCACCTGCTCCCCGACATGGAGGAGGCGATTCCCGAGGCCGTCCGCGATGACTGGTTGCCGAGATCCATGCATGTCGCTCGCGCACAGCGCATCGACGTCGAGTGCGTGGTCCGGGGATTCATCAGCGGCTCTGGCTGGAAGGAATATCGCGACCAGGGAACGCTGGCCGGCGAATCCATGCCTCCCGGGTTGCGCGACTCATCGCGTCTGCCGGCGCCGCGGTTCACGCCGGCGATCAAGAAGGACGACGGCCACGACATCAACATCTCGCGTGTCGAGCTTCGTACGCTCCTCGGCCAGCCGCTCGCGGATCAGCTCGAGTCCGCCTCGCTGCGCCTCTTCGATTTCGCCACCGCGCGCTGCGAGAGCGTGGGCATCTATCTGGCCGACACCAAGTTCGAGTTTGGTTTCATCAACGGAACGCTCACGCTCATCGACGAGATCTTCACCCCGGACTCGTCGCGCTTCTGGGAGATCTCGCAGTGGCGCGAAGGCGAGCCCGCGGTCTCGTTCGACAAGCAGTTCGTCCGTGACTACGTCGAGACCCTCGGCTGGGACAAGACCGATCCCGGACCCGCGCTGCCCGACGACGTCGTCCGCGGCACCACCCAGCGCTACCTCGAAGCCGCACGACGCATCTGCGGCATCGAGATCGAAGGGGTTACCGCCGAATGACCTTCGCGGTCGAGGTAATCGTGGCGCTCAAGCCCGTCGTCAACGACCCCCAGGGCCTCGTTGTTCGCGACGGGCTCCACCGCCTCGGTTTCCCCGGTGTGCGCGCAGTCCGCGTCGGCAAACATCTCGAGCTCGAGGTCGAAGGCGACGACGAGGCGTCTGTCCGCACCCAGGTCGAAGCGATGTGCGAGCAGTTGCTGCGTAACACAGTGATCGAGGACAGTCGCATCGGCTCTATCCGCCAGTTGACCGAGACCACTCTGTGAGAGGCGGGGAGGGCATGAGCGGAGACGGGCCGTCTCGCAGCCCGGGCTACCCCCCCGTGCCCGCCGTAGCTCATGCCCTCCCCGCCTCCGTGTGCGGCACCGGGTGATGCGGTTCGGCATCGCCGTCTTCCCCGGTACCTGGTCGGATCGCGACTGCAAGCATGCCGTCGAGCTGGCAGGCCACGAGCCCGTGATGCTCTGGCACAAGGATCGAGATCTGCAGGGGGCTGACTGCGTCATTCTTCCCGGCGGCTTCTCGTACGGGGACTACCTGCGTGCGGGCGCTGTCGCTCGCTTCGCGCCGCTGATGGAGTCCGTCGCCGAATTTGCCGAGGGCGGCGGACTGGTCTGGGGCATCTGCAACGGGTTCCAGATTCTGTGTGAGGCGCATCTGTTGCCGGGAGCGCTGACGCGCAACAGTTCGCTCGAGTTTCGCTGCGCGGCAGCGTGGTTGCGAGTGGAGACGAGTGGTACTGCGTTCACCGCTGGGTGCGCGCGCGGAGACGTCCTGCAGATTCCGGTGTCGCACGGGGAAGGTAGATACGTCGCTGACGAGGAAACGCTCGATATGCTCGAACGCGACCAGCGGGTGGCGTTTCGGTATGTGCATCGGGACGGGTCGGCGGTCGAGGACGACACGCCGAACGGGTCGCTGCACGACATCGCGGGCATCGTCAATGAGCGTCGCAACGTGCTGGGGATGATGCCGCACCCGGAGCGGGCGTGTGAGTCGCTGCTCAGCTCGTCGGATGGGATGCGGCTGTTCGGCAATGTTGCGAAGTCGGTCAGCGATAACGGCGTGATGCCGGTCGCGGCGGTGTCGTGACCAGCGTCGAGTTTGCGGCGGCGAGCGATGCGGAGCTGGCTGAGGTCGCGCTGACGCGCACCGAGTACGTCCATCTCGTCGAGTCGCTGGGGCGTGAGCCGAATCGCCTCGAGCTCGGCATCGTCGGTGCGCTGTGGAGCGAACACTGCAGCTACAAGACGAGCAAGCCGATGCTCGGTACGCTCCCCACCAAGGGTCCGCGCGTGCTCCAGGGACCTGGCGAGAATGCGGGCGCCATCGACATCGGCAACGGACTCGCCTGCGTCTTCAAGATCGAGTCGCACAATCATCCGAGCGCGATCGAGCCGTACCAGGGCGCGGCGACCGGCGTCGGCGGCATCCTGCGGGACATCTTCACGATGGGAGCGCGCCCGATCGCGCTCCTCGACTCACTCCGTTTCGGCCCGCTCGACGAACCCCATCAACGCCATCTGTTCGACGGCGTGGTCGCGGGGATCGGCGGATATGGCAATTGCATCGGTGTTCCCACGGTCGGCGGCGAGCTGTATTTCGACGAGTCGTACCGGACCAATTGCCTCGTCAATGCGATGTGCGTCGGCGTTGTCGAGCAGGGCAAGCTGACCCGGGCGACCGCGAGCGGCCCCGGCAACCTGGTCCTGCTTGTCGGCGCTGACACCGGGCGTGACGGGATCCATGGCGCGAGCTTCGCGTCCGTGGTTCTCGATGCCGACAGCGCAGCACGCCGCCCTGCGGTCCAGGTCGGCAATCCATTTCTCGAGAAATGCCTGATGGAGGCGTGCCTGGAGCTCGCCGGCGATCCGCGCGTGATCGCCATGCAGGATCTCGGCGCCGCCGGACTGTGCGGCAGCACCGCGGAGCTGGCGCATCGAGGCGGTTGCGGGATCGAGGTCGACGTCGCGCGCGCGTCACGCCGAGAAACCGGCATGACGCCGTATGAGGTGATGCTGAGCGAGTCGCAGGAGCGGATGCTCATCGTCGCGAAGCCTGGAGACGTGCGGTCGCTGCAGGAGGTGTTCGAGCGGTGGGACCTGCACTCCGACGTCGTCGCGGTGATCCTTCCCGAGCAACGCTTTGTGGTTCGTGATGGCATCGAGCAGGTCTGCGACCTGCCCCTCGACCTGCTCGTCGACGGAGCGCCGCCGCGCGGCGCACCCGGACCTCGCCCGGACCGACGGAATTCTCCGGTCGCGACCAATGAACCGTCGCCGGCCTGGACACCGGACGAGGCACTCGTGGCCCTGATCGGCAGCCCGAATCTCGGAAGCCGCAGCTCCGTCTACCGAAGGTACGACCATCAGGTCGGCGACTCGACCGTGATCCTCCCGGGTGGCGATGCCGCGCTGGTCCGTGTCGACGGCACCACGCTCGGGCTTGCGCTCGCCACTGACGGGAACTCGCGCTACACCGCGCTCGATGCTCGTCAGGGAGCGATGATCGCGGTCTGCGAAGCGGCTCGCAATGTCGTCGCCACGGGAGCGAGGCCGGCTGCCGTCACCAACTGTCTCAATTTCGCCAACCCCGAGCACGCCGACGTGTGGTGGGACCTGCACGATGCCATCGACGGCATCAGCGATGCCTGCCGGGCGCTGGACATCCCGGTGGTGAGCGGCAACGTGAGCCTGTACAACGACACCGGCGGCACCGGTATTGATCCGACCGTCGTCATCGGCATGGTGGGCGTGATCGACGACGTCGCGCGGCGTTGCACCGCCGGGTTTCGCGACGAGGGCGACCTCGTCGGGCTGGTCGGGCCGGTCGCGTCCGAGCTCGACGGCAGCGAGTACCAGCGGCTTGCGAATGGCGTCAATGCGGGCATACCGCCCAGCCTGGATATCGATCTCGAGCGACGCGTCAACGCCTTCGTCCTCGAGGCCATCGAGGCAGGGCTTCTCCACTCCGCCCACGACTGCTCCGAGGGCGGCCTCGCCGTCGCCGTCGCCGAGTCATGTCTGCTGGGCGACATAGGCGCGTGGGTGGGCATCGACGAGCTCGATGGCGGTGAAGGGTTGATTAAGGGGGCTGCCGGTATACTCTTCGGTGAGAGTCAATCTCGATTCGTCATCAGCTTCGCCAGGGAGGCACTTGTGCGATTGCACGAGCTGGCAGGGCGGCACTCGGTCCCCTTCCGTGGTCTCGGCTCCGTCGGAGGCGAGAGGGTCACCGTGACCCGGTGCATCGACGTGTCACTCGCCGACGTGCGGCGGGTGCACGGAGGAGCGTTGATCGAGCGTGAGTGATCAGGCCGGAATGGACGCCTTCGACGACGACCACCTTCACGAGGAATGTGGCGTTTTCGGGGTGTTCCACCCGGGCGAGGACGTCGCCAATCTGACGTACTTCGGCCTGTACTCGTTGCAGCATCGCGGACAGGAGTCCGCGGGGATCGCGGTCAGTGACGGTCGCGAGATTCGCATCCGAAAGGAGATGGGGCTCGTCTCGCAGGTGTTCGACCAGGAGATCATCGACGGTCTCAAGGGCAACATCGCGATCGGGCACACGCGATACAGCACCACCGGCAGTGCACGGCTGCTCAACGCGCAGCCGATCGCCGTCGAGCATCCGACCATCGGTCCTGTGGTCATCGCGCACAACGGGAACCTCGTCAACGCGACCAGGCTGCGCGACGAGCTCATCGCCAAGGGGTTCGATTTCGAGACCACGAGCGACACCGAGGTGCTTGGAGCGCTGTTGTCGCAGACGAAGGCCGACACGCTCGAGCAGGCGCTCGCCGAAGCGCTGCCGCGCGTCGAGGGTGCGTACTGCCTCGTCTTCCTCACCAAGGACTCGCTGGTCGCCGCACGCGATCCGCTCGGCATCCGGCCGCTGTGTCTCGGCCGCTTCGGCGACGTCGACGCGCCGGGCGGCACCGGGTATGTGATGGCGAGCGAGACCTGCGCGCTCGACGTCGTCGGCGCGACGTTCATCTGCGAGATCGAGCCCGGTGAGATCGTCACCGTCGACGCGACCGGGATGCGCAGCACCAGGATCCAGCGCACCGCCGCGCACCGAGCGATGTGCTCGTTCGAGTTCATCTACTTCGCGCGGCCCGACAGCGTGATGATGGGCAAGTCGCTCTATGAGTCGCGCCGTCAGATGGGCCGAGAGCTGGCGCGCGAAGCGCCTGCCGACGCGGACATCGTGATCACCCTTCCCGACAGCGGCACTCCAGCGGCGATCGGCTATGCCGAGCAGTCGGGTCTCCCCTTTGCGGAGGGCATGATCAAGTCGCGTTACATCACACGCACCTTCATCCAGCCCACGCAGCGGCTGCGCGAGGCCGGCATTCGTCTGAAGTTCAACCCCATGCGCCACGTGCTCGAAGGCCGCCGCGTGGTGCTGGTCGACGACTCGATCGTGCGCGGGACGACGTCGCGTCGCATCATCGATGAGCTGCGTCGAGCCGGCGCGAGCGAGGTGCACATGCGCATCGCATCGCCGCCGATCGCGTGGCCGTGTTTCATGGGTATCGACATCGCGTCGCGACGTGAGCTCATCGCAGCCGGTCACACCGAGCGTGAGATCGGTGCGATGCTCGGAGCCGATTCGCTGCGCTACCTCAGCCTCGCAGGCCTGCGGCGTGCCATGGGACAGCCCGACGGCAATGGATTCTGCTTCGCGTGCTTCACCGGCTCCTATCCCGTGGACGTTCCCGCGCAACTCGAGATGGACAAGCTGGCGCTGGAGATTCCGGTAGCCGTCTCGTCCTGAGGACGCATGGCACAGGTCGCGCGGGTGGATGAGCATCTCGCGGAGATCCAGCACGCTGCGGCGCGCATCCGGGGCCACGTCCGCCGGACGCCATTGCTCGCGACCGACCTCGCTGCGGGGTTGATGGTCAAGCCTGAATCGCTGCAGGTCACCGGGTCCTTCAAAGCCCGGGGCGCATTCAATGCGGTGCTCAGCCTTCTTGAGCGAGATCCGGCCGTCGAAGGTGTCGTGACGCACAGCTCGGGGAACCACGGACAGGCGCTCGCGTGTGCGGCTCGTGCAGCGGGGCTGCGCGCAACGATCGTGGTGCCGGAGGGGGTGACATCGGCAAAGATCGCCGGCATCAGGTCGAACGGAGCAACCGTCGTGACCGAGGGCGTCACCTACGACAACCGCGAGGAGATCGCCGAGGCCATCGCAAGAACCGAGGGCCTGCGGTTGATTCATCCCTACGACGACTGGGATGTGATTCACGGCGCCGGCACCACCGGGCTCGAGATCACCGAGGATGCGGTCTCGCCCGGAGCCGTGGTGGTGCCGATCGGCGGGGGTGGTCAGATCTCCGGGATCGCGCTCGCGCTCGCCGCGCTGTCACCCGAGACCGCCTTGATCGGTGTCGAGCCCGAGGCTGCCGACGACGCGGCGCAGAGTCTGCGGACCGGCACCCTGCAGACGCTTTCGTCGGATCCGACCACCCTCGCCGAGGGCGTGAAGTCCAAATCCGTGGGTGAGCGGAATTTCGGCGTCATCGTCGGCGACGCGCTCGTCAGCGAGATCGTGACGGCGTCCGAGGACGAGCTCATTGCGGCGCTGCGGGTTGCGTGGACGCGTCTGAAGCTTGCCATCGAGCCGACCGGCGCGCTGGCGCTGGCCGCGTACCTCACCGGCCGTGTTCCGGCAGGAACCGCGGAGCGCCCCACCGTGATCGTCCTCAGCGGCGGCAACTTTGACCCCGCCACCGTGGCAGCGCTCCTGTCGGCCTAACGCCTCCCTCTCGGCACCGGCGAACCCTCCGCGGGTCTGCGGCCTCGAGCCGGCTACTCCGACGCCGGAGCGGCCGGGTGGTAGGTGTTGATCACGACACCCTTGGGCAGGGTCAGCGACTCAACGAGTGTGAAGGTGCGGCGCGGCACGCCGTTGAAGAGGCGCTTGGTCCCGTTGCCGAGCACGATCGGGTAGACCATCAATCGGTACTCGTCGATCAGGTCGTGCGTGGTGAGGTAATCGATCAGCTGGCCGCTCCCGGCGATCAGCAGGTCGCCCCCGTCCTCCTGCTTGAGCTCGCGCACCTTGTCCGCAACCTCGCCCTTGATGATCGTCGCATTCCAGGTCGCGGTGTCCAACGTGCGCGAGGCCACGTACTTCGGCATGGTGTTCATCTTCTGGCCGAACTCGCCCGTCCCCTGCATCGTCGGCCAGGCGGCGGCGAAGCCCTCGTAGGTGACACGGCCGAGCAGCTGGGCATCGCTGGCGACCAGTTCGCGTGACTTGAACTGCGCCGCCTCATCGGACCAGAAGGGCATGGACCAGAGCCCGGGTTCGTCGAAGTATCCATCGAGCGTGAGGTAGGTGGTGGCGACGACTCTTCTTGGCACGGTGTGTCCTCCTGGTGGCCTTGCCGCTCTCAAACCGGCAGTGATGCTCGTATTGACGCTGAGCGCCGCGAGAAATCATCGGTTCAAGCCCTTCGATGATTTTTCAGTTGCCCGGCCGTCCTTATGAGTGTCGGTGACCGAGCAGACCACCATCAGCTTCGTTGTCCGGGGTCCGATCGCGCGTCCTGATCTCCCCGGGCTCTGCGATCGCCTCCGTGACAGGATCGCCCAGCAGAACGCCACGCACGTCGTGTGCGAGATCAGCGGCCTCGACGCTGACGCGATCGCCGTGGACGCTCTGGCTCGGCTGCGTCTGGAGGCGTGCCGGTGGCGCTGCTCCGTGAGCGTCGAAGGCGGATCGCAAGACCTCCAGGACCTGATCGCGTTCGTGGGGTTGCGCGACGTCCTGCTCTGAGACTGACGATCGGGGGGCGGCCGGCGCCTACGAATCGAGGCGCGCTGGGAGACCGTACAGCGGGAAGAAGCGAGCGGTGTCCAGGAAGAACGTGAGCTCGGCGACCTCGCCGTTCCGGAACTCGATCACCTGGAGCGCCCACGGGTCGAGCCCGCTCCCGGTCGTACTCGGCTTGTACTGCGCAAACGTGGCGGTTCCGTTCGTCGACGCCACCGGCAACACTCGCGAGCCGCGGCACCCGATGCCCGGTCCGTACATCCAGGCCAGGATGTCGTCACGACCGGCGAGCCACATGTCGAACGGCGGCATCGACTGCTTGGCGTCCGATTTGATCAGCGCCGTGAGGGCGTCGAGGTCGTACTGCTCGAAGGCGGCCACGTAGCGCTCGAGCAACTCGCGCTGTGCCGCGTCGGTCAGGGGTGCCGTGTCCTCGGGGCTGATCGGGCTGGCGGCGAGCGTGGCGCGCGCCCGCTGCAGCGCGCTGTTCACCGACGCGACGCTGGTGTCGAGGAGCTGGGCGACCTCGGTGGCCTGCCAGCGCAAGACTTCACACAGGATCAGCACGGCCCGCTGCCGGGGTGGCAGGTGCTGCAGGGCGGCCACGAAAGCGAGCCTGATCGTCTCGCGCGCCACGGCCACGTCCGCAGGGTCGGCTTCGCCTGCCAGCGAGCTGTCCCGGATGGGTTCGATCCAGGTCACCTCCGGGCGGGTGTGCAGGTTCGCCTCGATCGGTTCCTGCGCCGGACCGAAGTCCATTGGCATGGCACGACGATCGCGCCCCTTCAACATGTCGAGGCAGACGTTGGTGGCGATCCGGAAAAGCCACGAGCGCAGGGCCGCCCGCCCCTCGAAGTGATCGAAGCCGCGCCATGCCCGAAGCATCGTCTCCTGGACGGCGTCCTCCGCTTCGAACGGCGAGGCGAGCATGCGGTAGCAATATCCGGTAAGCGCCTTGCGCTGTTCCTCCAGCTGCAGCTCGAGCTCCCCGGACGCGACAGCGAGAGTGGCCTCCTCCACCGGGCTCATGCTAGTCCACGAGCTCCGACGCATGCGCCCGGTATATCTCGCTCTTGCGCTCGCGTTCCTGTTCGCCGCTCACGCTCTCGATGAGCGAAGGGTAGCCAGGACCCACACGTAGGGTTTCCCCACTATGAACCGGCAGGGCGATGCCCCTACGTTGTCCGGCGTGACGTGGGCCGTTTCACAGTGCTCGTCCCGAGCTGGGGGGTACCCGATCAGTATCGGGTGCCCTCCGGCTGAGGCAGGGCGTCGAGCTCGGCGAGGTCTGATGCGCTGAGCTGCAGGTCGGCCGCACCGGCGTTGTCCATCAGGTACTTCGGGGTCTTGGTACCCGGGATCGGCACGACGTGTTCGCCCCGCGCGAGGACCCACGCGAGCGCCACCTGCGCCGGCGTCGCGCCCGCACGATCTGCGATGTCTCGCACACGGGCAACGATGGCGAGGTTGATGCGCAGCGCCTCCTGTTGAAAGCGGGGCAGGTCGCGCCGGAAGTCGTCCTCCGGAAGGTCATCGAACGACGAGAACCGACCGGTGAGAAACCCCCGTCCCAGCGGCGAGAAGGGCAGCAGCGCGATGCCCTGTGCTTCGCAGTACGGGAGCACCTCAGGGAGGACGTCGCGGGTCCAGAGTGAGAGCTCGGACTGCACGGACGTCACCGGATGGACCGACTGCGCGCGCTTGATCTCGTCAACCGATACCTCGGACAACCCGATGTGCCGCGCCTTGCCTGCGATGACCGTCTCGGCCATCGCGCCCCAGGTCTCCTCGATCGGCACCTGCGGGTCCACCCGATGCAGCTGGTAGAGGTCGACATGGTCGGTCGCGAGCCGCTGCAGGCTGCCATCGATCGATGTCCGCACATGCTCGGGGCGGCCGTTGCGGCCCGCGCCCGGTGACGCTGTCCCGGGACCGTAGGACGGCCCCGGCACGCCCATGACCAGCCCAACTTTCGTGGCCAGCACCGCTCGGTCGCGCTGGCCGCCGGCCAACGCCCTCCCGACCAGTTCCTCGTTCGTATACGGGCCATATGCATCGGCGGTGTCGATGAGCGTCATGCCGAGGTCGAGCGCCGTGTGGATCACCGCGATCGATGTGGCGTCGTCGCGTGGTGTCGCCAGGTCATAGGAGGCCGTCATGCCCATGCATCCGAGGCCGAGGATGCCGACCTCGGGGCCGTCGTTACCCAGTCTCGTGGTGTGCACCGTGACTCACTTCCTCATGCGCGCTGACGCGGCTGGATCTTGAGTGTCGTCGAGCGCGCCGCAGGGGTCAGTGTGCTGCCGACGATGTCCCCGGAGTAGCGGCGGTACTTGGCTCGGTAGGCGGCATCGATCGCGTCGTCGATATCGTGGTCGGCTTCAACAAACGCGACGTCGTTGGTGACGCCGCCCGCCTGGATCTGGCCCTCGTGGCGTTCCTGCGCGCCACGGTACCAACCGGATTCGCGCCCGCGAACCGAGCGGACATAGAGGTCGGCACCGTGCGGAACGACCCAGATCGTCACCGGCTTTCCGGTTGCGCCGTTTCGCCGTATCGGTGTGAGCCTCACTTCCTCGGCCGCCCCGATCCTCGAGAAGTCCTGGTTGGTCCACGTGCTCATCACCGCTTGCTCCAGTGTCTCCGGCTGTACTGGATTCCAATGGTGCCCGAGGCGCGCTGGCCGGTGCCTGCGCCACGCACCAAAACTCGCCCATAGACACCGAACGCCCCAAACGTTATTCTTTGTGAGCAGGGGCCGATTTGGGGGAATGGGGATGAAGGTACTGCTGTCGCCGGCAGAACAAAAGCGCGCCCGGCAGTGGCTTGCCGACGTGAACGAGGATCTCGACCTGATCCGCTATCCGACCCGCGTGCAGCTGTTGCGCGCGATCGATGAGGCGGCGCGCCGGGCCGAAAGCCTTGCCCGTCTCGACTACGCGCTGGAGCGCCTGCCTCGGCGCTAACCTCCAACCCTCGGGATGCGTCGGACCACGCCCGGTGGCGGACCGGCGCCCCCGCCCGCGGGTGCCCGTTGCGCCCCAGCGCCGGTGATGAGCCGCTCGCGGTCGAACATCGCTGAGACAATCCGAAACAGCACGACGTCGGCGACGAGGAGGACCGCTGCGAACACGACGGCGAGCGTGACGCTCGGAGTGAAGACATTGAAGGACACCAGAGCCACCACCGCGAGCGGCGGCAGGCTCGAGAGCGTCCCGAGCTGCTGAGCAACCCGGACGTCGCTCGCGCGCGTCGAGATCGCGATCCCCACCCAGATCGACCATCCGGCTAGAAGCGGCGCGAAGAGGATCTCGGCGAGGATGTGGGGTCCCTGTCCAAGCGCGGAGACCACCAGCGCGTTGGTCGCGAAGAGGCGGGCGCAGATCTGAATCAGTGCGAAGAGGATGTACCCCATCGCGACCGCGGGGACGACGACTCCGATCGCCTTGCCAAGCAGCAGTTCCTCGCGTCGAAGCGGTGTCGTGAGCAGCGGCTCGAGCGTGCCCTGCTCGCGCTCGCCGACCACCGAGTACGCGGCGATGACCGCGGGGAGCAATGCGGGCGCGATGAGCAGGAGCAGAAACGTGGACCCGACCGCCTTGTCCACAGCGGCTGCCCCAACCGACGGACCGATCCGGAAGATGATGATCAGCGGCTCGACCAGAAAGACGAGTGGCAGCACCGCCATGGTTCCGATGATGAACGGGCTGCGCCGATATTCCCGAAGCTCCTTGCGGAGCACCGCGTTCAGACGGCCGACGCTGAACTTCATCGCGCGGCTGCCTCAGGATCGTCGTCGATCAACTGCAGGTACACGTCCTCGAGCGAGTGACGGGACTCGGTGATCGAGACGACGTCCGCACCCGCGCTCACCAGCGCTCGGGTAACGTGCGGAGCGATGTTGCGTGGATCGGCGACACTCAGCATGTAGCTGCTCGGTCCCTCGGGTCGCCAGCTCTCCACGCCGGCGGTGTGGCCGAAGACTGCGTCGGGCGCTGCGAGGGGCGCGAGTGTCTCCACCACCAATCCTCGGCTGAACAGTCGCTCGCGAAGCTCGTCAGGGCGGCCGACTGACCGCAGCGTGGTGTTGAGGATGGCGACGCGATCGCAGAGTCGCTCGGCCTCGTCCAGGCGATGGGTGGTGAGGAAGACGGTCACGCCGCGCTGGCGCAATCCGTTGATGAGGTCGTGGACCTCATGCGCGGCGACCGGATCCAACCCTGACGTCGGCTCGTCGAGGAACATGACCGAAGGCTCATTGAGCAGCGCCCGAGCAAGCCCCACACGCTGGCGCAGTCCCTTCGACAGATTGCCGCACAAATCGTGTGCTCGTGCCGTGAGGTTGACGGATTCGAGCGCCCCATCGATGCGCGGGCCAGGATTCCGCTGTCCGTAGAGACCGGCGAAGAGTTGCAGGTTCTCGACAACCGTGAGCTTCTTGTACAGGCCGGGATTCTCCGGCATGATCGCAATTCGCTGGCGGATCTCGGGCCCGTTGCTCGACGTCAGCGGGATGCCCGCAACGCTCGCCGACCCCGAGGTCGGGGCGATCAGGGTTCCCAGGGTTCGAACCGTGGTCGTCTTCCCGGCCCCGTTGGGTCCGAGGAATCCGAACACCTCGCCGGGTGCAACGGTGAACGACACGTCCTGGAACGCCACGCGCTCGCCGAAACGTTTGGTGAGGTGATCGACGACCAGGGCTGGACTCGCGCCGGCCGTCGGATCTTCCGGATGCCTTGCTTCCGCCATGTCGACCACGATTATCGCCGCGTTATCGAGCCGCTCCGTGCGCTCTTCTTCACACGCTGCTCGATGAGGTCCTTGATCGCCGCGACCGGCAACGGCTGATCAAGCGGAAACTGCAGCGTCGCCTTGGCGGCAACGTACTGCTCCAACCCAGCCGCACGAGCCTCCTCGAGGGCGAATGGATACATGCCGATGTGATGCGCATGTTTGTGGAAATACGCAAGACGTCCATCCAGGTGGTAGAACGGCATGCCGTAGCTGATGCGCTCGTCCGCATCGGGCGCCGCTGCACGGATGGCTTCGCGCAGCTGGGAAAGCATCGGCCGCGTTGCCTCGGGTGTCCCGGCGATGTACTCGTCGACGTTCTTGGGTGCGCTCATGGTCCCTACCTTAGCGCCGCAAAACTGCTCGCCGCCACCGGATTGTCCCGGCTACGCTTCCCGGCCTAAGGGAGCGGCTCCGCCTCCGGACGCGTTGAGACGAGTGCGGCGGCCAGCTGGTGGACGGCCTGTCGCTCGACCTCGGATTGAGTGGTCCGATCCTGGATTCTGCCTCCCGGGAAGTTGATCTCGAGGACCACCGCTTCCTTGGGAAAGTGAATGACTCGAGCCTCAATTGGTCCTGCGGAAGTCTGGAGCGTTGCGGTGCCGGCACGCATCAGCTCGACAACCGTCGTGCGAATCACCTCGCCATGTCGCTCCTCGACGTCGTCGACGCTCGCGATGTAGCGACGGGCGTCGGCTTCGGCCTGGCGCTGGTACTCGGCGATCTCCGCGTCGGTCAGCTGCGGGAGACGTGTGCCCGCCCGGGCATATCCCTGCGAGAAGGGTTTCGGTCGGCGCCAGGGAAGGGGGGCACGCGGCCGCCGAAACCCGCTGCTCCGCAGCATGTACGCGTAGGCGGGGTCACGGATGGCGACGACCCAGACCGGTAGAGGCATCAGCTTGCAGCCATTGTGCGACTTACCGCGGAGCGCCGTTTGGATAGTGCCAACTCCGGGAGCAGGCCCGGATCTATCCTGTCGGCGTGGACGTCTTGGCCGGTGTTCTCGGCGGTGTGGCGTCGCTGGCCGCGGCCATCTACTGGATCGTCGCGTTCGCTGAGATTGCGCGGACGCCGGCATGGCAGTTCGAGGCCGCTGACTCGAACAAGGTCTTCTGGATCTTCGTCGTGCTCACGCTCCCCGCCGTTGGAGCCGTCGCCTGGCTGCTCTCAAGACGAGAGCGTGTCCTGAGCGTGGACGACTGGGATGATCCCGAGGCACCCGCCGATTGGTACCTGGACGAAGACGCCGGGGCGCTGCGCTGGTGGGACGGTTTTGAATGGACCGATCGTTATCGGACCTGGTCCGGGACACGACCTGCGCACTCAGGCTGATTGATCCGGCCCCGCTCGGTTGGGGACTCAGGATGCCGGTGATGCTGAACACGCTCATCGGAATGCTCCCTGACACTGTGCGAGCTTGGTGAACGCGCATGCCCGAGGCTGGCTGTACCACCGCGCAGCGCCTGAACTGCCGAATTGTGGCCACAGAGTACGCGGCGCCTTGGCGCCAGAATAGGCGCGTGACCGTGACGCTCCGTCGTCCAACTCCCGGCGAGTACCAGCCTTGGGCTGCGCTGGAACTCGAGGGGTACATCTCCGAGATCGTTGCATCCGGAAGCCTGAGTCGCGCCGCGGCTGAAGACCAGGCTCGGCGCGAGGATGCCGAGCTCTTACCTCAGGGCCTCGATACCCCCGGACACTTGATCTTCCGGCTGGAGGCGGATGCTCAGCCGGTGGGGTGGCTTTGGCTCGCTCGGATATCGCGAAACATCCGTGCGCATGAAGAAGGATCTGTGAGTCCAAGGCCGGAAGCGCGTGCGAACTATCGTGTCGCACGCCGGCACCTTGTCCCTCGACACGACAGCCCGGGCCAGAGGCCCGATCTAGCGGAAGCCGACCCCGGCCAGCGCGGCCGACCCCGGACAGAGCTGCTCGTACGGCACCTGCGTGAGCGGCGCGTCGGTGGTGTTGCCGAGCTCGTGCAGGTCTGACGACTGCTCGTCGATGTAAAGGAGGCCCGTCACGATCTCACCACGGCCGCGGGCGGACAGCAGGTGTTCCATGACCGCCATGCGATCCGTGGGGTCATAGCCTTCCGGCACGCTGCGGAACCGGAGCGTCGCACCGTCGTGCATCGGGATGCTCACCACGCCCTCGCTGGGAATCGTCGCCGAGATCTCCTCGGCCGGCGGCACGAAGTCGGTGACGGTCATCTGCACATCGTGCTGGCGCGTGAAGAGGTAGCTCTTCGTCGACCCCTCGTGGTCGTTGAAGGTCACGCATGGCGAAATGACGTCGATGATCGAGAGGCCGCGATGCGCCATCGCTGCACGGAAGATCGGCACCAGCTGGCGTTTGTCGCCGGAGAACCCGCGTGCGAGGAACGTGGCGCCGATCGACAGCCCGAGGAAGATGGGATCGATCGGCTGCAGGTGGTTGGCCTCGCCGCGCTTGGTTGTCGAACCGACATCCGCGGACGCGGAGAACTGCCCCTTGGTCAGCCCGTATACGCCGTTGTTCTCGATGACATACACCATGCGCACGTTGCGTCGCACCAGATGTGCGAGGTGTCCGAGGCCGATCGACAGGGAGTCGCCGTCACCGGAGATGCCGATGCAGAGCAGGTCGCGGTTCGCGGCACTTGCTCCGGTCGCAATTGGTGGCATGCGTCCATGACAGCCGTTGAAACCGTGCGCACCGCGCGCGAAGTATGCGGCCGTCTTCGCCGAGCAGCCGATGCCGCTGAGCTTCGCGATCATGTGTGGCGGCGTATCGCTCTCCCACAACGCGTGGGTGATCGCCGCGGTTACCGAGTCGTGGCCACATCCCGCGCAGAGCGTCGACATCCCGCCCTCGTAATCGCGAATCGTCAACCCGAGCGCGTTGTGCTCCAAACCGGGGTGGGTGACGATCGGCTTGACGATGGATGGCACCGCTCAGGCCTCCAGGATCTTCGTGACGCCATCGACGACGTCCTCGGCGCTCAGCGGATACCCGCCATACGCGAGCACTGACCGAAGCTTCTCCTTCGGCACCGGGGTCTCGAGGGTGAGCAGGGTGCGCAGCTGACCGTCGCGGTTCTGTTCGACGACGACGATGGTCTCGTGCTCCTCGAGAAACGCGCGCACCCCCGCACCGAAGGGGAAACCCCGGATGCGCATGTAGTCGGCGATGACATCGCGCTTGGCGAGCAGCTCGATCGCCTCCAGCACCGCGAGCTCACAGCTCCCCAAGGTGACGATGGCGAGCGGCGCGTGGGCGCGCTGGTCGACGAGCGGAGCCGGTGTGTGCTCGGCGGCGGACGTG
>JBAQGL010000124.1:0-3062 GCA_049287785.1 Candidatus Dormiibacterota bacterium
GTCACCTCGCAGGTGCCGCCGGCCATGCGCGCCCGTTCGCGCATGGCGGCGAGGCCGAGGTGTCCATGCGCGGGTTGTTCTAGTTGCGCCTCGGGCGCGAAGCCACATCCATTGTCGGTGACGGTGACGAATAACCCCTCATCCGTGGACCGGGTCGAGACAACTATCGCCGTGGCCCGCGCATGTTTGCGGACGTTGACGAGTGCCTCCTGCACAATCCGGTACACGATAAGCGCCGAGTCCTTGTCGGGTTGCCTCTTGAGATCTAGGTCCAAGCAGGCGCTGATCTCGCCGTGTTCAGACTCCCGGAGGAGTTCGTTTAGCGCGACACCAAGTCCATGCCGCTCGAGAGCCGGTGGAGCAAGCGCGAAGAGCAGGTGACGAAGCCTGTGCATCGACAGGCCCACCACGGCGCTGAGTTCACGCACTGTTGCCTGCTGTCTCGGATCGTCGAGCCCTGCTCCCAGCATGTCGAGGCGCATCTTGGCCGCGGTCATGACCTGCACGGCATCGTCATGAATGTCGGCTGCGATACTCTGTCGTTCCTCTTCTTGCGCGGTCACAACCCTTGTCAACAAGGCGCGGCGCTGTTCGTTCACCTCGGCGAGGGTTCGCTCCAAAGCTGTGCGGGCCGTGACATTCTGGGCCAGGACGAGGCGGGCAGGTTCCGCCTCAAAGACCAGATCGGTGGCTGAGATGTCGACGTCGATGATCTCTCCGCTGCGGAGCAGGTGTCGCCACGTACCGGCGGAGCCGTCGCGCATATGCACCTGGCGCTCCGATGCATCGAACCGCGGTTTGTCATCGTCCGGCCTGATGCTCGCGACGTCCATCGCCAGGAATTCGTTGCGCGACCATCCATACTGTTCGATCGCCGCCTGATTGACAGCGAGGAAGCGAAGGGTCGTCGGGTGATACACCCACATCGGCTGTGGGTTTCCCTCGAACAGCATGCGGAAGTTGGCTTCGCGTGCCAGGGCTTCGCGCCGGGCAATGTCAAGTTCCCTGTTGCTCTCCGCCAGCGCCTCCGTGCGGACCACGACCAGTCGCTCAAGGTTGTCACGGTGATCTCGCAGCTCTCCTCTCGCATGGTCAAACGCCAACGCGGCTCGAGCGACTTCAGACTGCATGATGTTGAAGCTCACCGCCAGTGCGCTGATCTCGTCCCTGGTGTGTACCACGACCGGCGTTGTATCCATGTCGACACGCGCCTCGTCGATCCGGCCCGCTGCAAGGGCTTCCATCGCGTTGGTTAGGCTCGCGAGTGTGCCTGTCGCGAGACGATCGGCTGCATGGGCGACCTCTCCGGTCGCGTGGGCAATCACGCCCGGGAGCACGAGCCCAACCGTGATCGTTAGCAGTGCGACCACGACAAAGAGGTCCTGAAGCGCCGTGATCAGAGCAGCGTCCGCACGCGTGATGGCGCTCAGCGCGAGGAGGTATCCGGTGCCATCCAGCGTGAGGACTGCAAGCATCGCGCCGGTGAGCTTCAGATGCATGGAGCGTAGGCTGAATGGCAGACCCGCCCTACGACGGTCCGATAAGACGCGCCATGCATAGAAGATCGACCCGGAGTAAGCGAGGCTGACGCCGACGATGACCGTCGGGAGCCCGAACTGTTGGAACCCAAGGACAGTCGATATGCCCCAAAACGAGGCGGCGACCAGTCCGAGAACGATCGTCCCGCGTGGCGCGCGCCATGGCCGGTGCAACTCTGGGGAGTTCCTGCGCAACAGCCATACCGCCACGCTTGGGAGCGCGATCCCGATCAGGTAGGTGAGGTTTGCCGCGGCGATCACCCAGGTGGGATCTCCGCCAATGAGGAATGCGACCGCCACCGAGGCAGTCAGCAAGGTCGCGACCCATGGTGCATCGGTCCTGCGGATCCGGTGGGCGAGTACGCGCGGGAGGAGTCCGTCCTCGGACAGTTGCGACAAGGTTCGCGACGCTCCCGCCAGCGGTTGCAGCGTTCCGTGAAACATGTTCGTGACCATGAACCACACGGCGAACGCTTTCGCCGCACTCCCAACGATGGGCGCAAAGAGCGGTCCCAATGTGCTCGCGAGATCCTGTTGGAGCGCCTCGGGACCAAAGACACCCAGCCAGATGATCGGGATGACCAGGAAGTAGACGCCGGCCATTACTCCGCTGGCGAAGACGGCGCGAGGCAGATCGCGCACGGGGTCGCGCATCTCGCCGACATGGCACAAGGCTGCCTCGAACGCCGGGGCCGCAAAGCCAATCAAGTACAGACCTGCCATGGCACTGGTTAGGCTGCCAAAGATTCCGTTGAACGGAGTGATCAGATGCCAGGACGCGGCACGTTGCCAATCGACGCTGCCGGTGAGCGTCGGGATCAGACAAGACATGAAGGCCAGCGTTGCCGAAACAATCGCCAGCGGCATCGCCACGCGGGTGACCCAACGGACACCACAGAGATTCACGATCGTGAACACCGCAACGATGAGGCTCGCCATGAGCGTGACCGACGCCTGAGGCAGGTACCACTGGTGGATCGCCGACGCAGAGAGGATCGCCGTCAACCCGCAGGTTGGCACCCACCCCCACCAGTAGCAGACCCCGGTGAGGTTGGCGAGGACAGGGCTATACGGTCGGAACGCCTCGGCGCACGTCGCCGCTATGCCACCCACTCGCTTTGGCCACATGAGGCACAGTTCGATCCAGCCGGGGGCCGCAGCCCAACTAAGCATGAGACCCAGAATCAAGAGAGGGATCGCGGCGCTTCCCTGGGCTGCCAAGAGCGCTCCAAGGAGAAAGAGGCTCTGATTGCTTCCACCCATGGCAAGAGACGAGACGCCAAACCAGCTGAGAACCCTCGGGTGATCTAGGGTGGCCTCGGATGGCGTTTTGAGATCAGCGCGGCTCAAAATGTGTGCAGGCCGTATACCTGGAGGCTCATGGTGGCGATCATGGGCCCGGGCATGCGACCGAACCGCGACCCTCAGGCCTTGTCACCGTGTCGATCGTAAACGTAACGACGTCGACCTCAACCACCACCTCGAAAGCGATCGGGGGTAGGCGCTCAGACGCCAGGTGCATGT
>JBAQGL010000125.1:0-4839 GCA_049287785.1 Candidatus Dormiibacterota bacterium
CGCTTCCCCCACTGACCTACGAAACACCGCCGCCCCCCTAAACATCATTGTATTCGCTACCCCATTGAATACCCCTGCATGATGTGCTAGCGTTCCGCGCAGGCCACAAGATGTGGGGCTGCACCCCTCACGTCTCACGGCTCGTCGGGCAGCGGGCGCCGGGCCCTCCCATCGCTCAGGCCATGGCTCCTTTCGTGGCCGCTCTCATCCGGAGGCCCGCTGCCTGCTCCAAGCTCGTGCTCGATCGTCGGTCCAGCTGGGGCTTTCGACGTCGGGTTGGCCCCGCAGCCCCTGATACGCTTCGAAGACCTCATGGCCAAGAAAACCCGAAAGCAGAAGCAACGCGCGGCAACTCGGCGACCCGGAACGCCGGCGCCGGCGACCCCCGGTGCGGGTGCCCGGCAGGCCGCGCCATCGGCCCCCGCAGCTCAGCGTCTTGCCCCGGTCACATCGCGCGCGACGCAGCCCCAGGTATTGCCGGAGACCGTGCTGCCGCTCGCGGGCACCGAGCTCGAGATCGAATCGGAGCCCGTCGAGGAGTACGAGACCGCGGACACTCCGGTATCGGTGGCAGAGAGCTCGGCGCGCCGCCGGGTGCAGCGCGTCAATCCCGCAGCGCAACCACGCGCGCCGAGGGGACAGCAGAGCGCCGCGGCGATGTTCCTGCCGCTCGACAGCGACGACGCGGCGATCCCCTTCGACCGCGTTCCCTATGTGCCGCGCGATCTTCGTCGCGTTGCGATCATGGCCTCGCTCATGATCGTGCTCATCCTCATTGCGGCGGTCGTGGTGACGCGCATCAATCCGTGAGCAGCGAGACACCCGCGTGCGAGTGATCCTCTACACAGGAAAGGGCGGCGTCGGCAAGACAACCGTGGCGGCGGCCACTGCCGTCAAGTGCGCGAGCCTCGGCTACAAAACGCTGGTGATCAGCACCGACGCTGCGCACAGTCTCGGCGACAGCGTCGACCAGGAGATCGGCGATCAGCCGACCGAGCTTGCGCCGAACCTCTGGGGACAGGAGGTCAACGCGCTTCACGAGCTCGAGGAGCACTGGGACCGCATCCACATCTATCTGACGTCGCTGTTCGCCTCCCAGGGCGTCGATGACATCGTCGCCGAGGAGATGGCATCGCCTCCAGGTATGGAGGAGGTCGCCAGCCTCATGTGGATCAAGAAGCACAAGCGCGAAGGCAAGTTCGACGTCCTCATCGTGGATTGCGCTCCCACCGGCGAGACGCTGCAGCTGCTTGCGTTTCCGGACGTGGCCAAGTGGTATCTCGACCGGATCTTCCCGATCCACCGGATGATGAACAAGGTCGCCCGGCCGGTGATGCAGCCGTTCATCAGCATCCCGCTCCCGAGCGATGAGATTTTCAGCAACGTGAAGGACCTCCTTCTCGACCTCGAGGGGATGAAGAAGATCCTCGGCGATCCCAAGGTGTGCACCACGCGCATCGTGCTCAACCTGGAGAAGATGGTGGTGAAGGAGGCGCAGCGCGCCTTCACCTACTTGAGCCTCTACGACTACCTCACCGACCTGGTGGTCGTGAACCGCGTGCTCCCTCCTGAGGTCACCGATGCGTACTTCGACTCGTGGCGCGAGGCGCAGCAGCGCTACTCGTTGATGGTGGAGACCGCGTTCTCGCCCATCCCCACCCTTCGCACCAAGCTGTTCGACCACGAGATTGTGGGGCTCGACTCGCTCGCGGAGATGGGCGAGTCGATCTACGGCGACCTTGATCCCTCGCAGATCTTCTATCACTCCGTGCCGCAGCGGATCCGCAAGGTCGGCAACACGTACGAGCTCCAGCTGCACCTGCCATTCGTGGGCAAGGAGGACGTCGATATCAAGCATCGTGAGGGCGAGCTGTTCGTGAGCGTCGGGCCGTACAAACGCGAGATCTCACTGCCGCGCGTGCTCAATGGAAAGCGCGTCACCAAGGGCCGGCTCGACGAGGGGATGCTCTCGGTGACCTTCGCGGATCGCACGCCGTGACCGACGCGGTGTGGGCGCAGGCAACACGCCTCGTTGATGAGGCGTCGCGGCTGCTCGGCACCTCCTTCAGCGACATCGTGCCTCCCGAGGCGCAGCGACATCTCCTGATCGCCCAGCGCGAGCTGCTGCTCGCCCTGGCAGCGGTGATCGACCATCACACCCAGGAGCAGGAGCCCACCGAGTCCCCGTCGCGCGGACGGAGACGCTCACGGAGCGGAACAGAGCGCTCGCGGCGGCCGTCGCGGGTCGAGCTCGAGTAGCCGGCGCCGGGTGACAAACCCCGGTACCTACCTGGCGATCATCCTCTACACGCTGCCAGGTTTCGTGTTCGGATCGGTGATCCATGAGCTCAGCCACGCGGCCATCGCATTGCGACTTGGCGACCCGACTCCGCGCCGCGACCGACGCATGACGCTCGACCCGCGACGCAACCTCGATCCATTCGGATGCCTCGCGATGCTCATCGCCGGGGTGGGCTGGGGGCGCCCCGTCCCGCTTGATCCCCTGTATCTCCGCAGCGGCAGGCAGCGAGCGCAGGTAGCCGCTGCGGGCCCGCTCGCACACCTCGTTGTGGCCGCGATATTCGCCGTGGCGCTGCGCGTGGAGCTGCAGGGCTCCGGCATCGATGCCACCGGGTTCGACATCCTCGCGCAGTTCACCCTGCAGGGCGTGATCCTCGGTGTGCTGCTGCAGGGATTCCTGGTCAACATCGCGCTCTTCGTCTTCAACGCGCTGCCGCTGCCCGGGCTCGACGGGTACGCGGTGATGCGTGCGCTCGTCTTCGGCGCGGCACCGCGCGTCTTCCTCTACCTCGAGCAGTACCGCTACGCGATCTATGCCCTCGCGACCCTCGCGGTGCTGCTGCCACCGCCGCTGACGCACGGTGCCGTCGACGTCTCGTCCGCGATGTCGGTCGGCCCAGCGATGCTGGCGTTCGAGCATCTGATCGAGCCCGGCATGCGGCCGATCTTCATCGGGCTGCCGAACGTGTTTCACCTGCTCTCATGAGTTGCGTTCTGTCATGAACTCCGTCGTGCCATGAATTCTGTCGTCATCAACGGCATGGAGTGGCCGGTCGAGGGCGCCCAGGTCGCGATCGTAGAGCGCGGGCGAGTGCTCCTCCAGTTCCGACCGTGGCCGCCGGGTTGGGAGCTTCCGGGCGGACACGTCGAGCCGGGCGAGGACCCGGCGGTCACCGGAGCACGCGAGACCGAGGAGGAGACGGGTTATCGAGTGCGCATCGCCGGCATCGTCGGTGTGTACTCGTGGCGGGGACTCCGCTCAGCGGGTGACGTCGTCTTCCTGGGTGAGGTCATCGGCGGGGCGCCGCGACGCAGCATCGAGGCGTGGGCCCTGCGCATGGCGCCTCCCGACGCGCTGCCGCGAACGGTCTTTCCATGGGTTCGCGAGCGAGCGCGTGACGCCGTCGACGTTGCCGGCGGCGGCGAGGCCGTACATCGCGTGCAACCGGTGACCATTCGCCACGTGCTCGGGTTCGCGACCGCTTGGCTGCATACGCCCTTCGATCGCTTGATGCGCCGCCGATGACCACGGCCCTGCTCTTCGTCGCGAGCCTGCTCCTCGTCGTGATCGCGTCGGAGTTGTTCACCAACGCGATCGAATGGGCCGGCTATCTCCTCAAACTCGGCACCGGCGCGACCGGCAGCCTGCTCGCCGCACTTGGCACGTCGCTTCCGGAGACGGTCGTCCCGGTCGTGGCGCTGGCGACACATTCTCATGGAGCCGACAAGGTCGCGACAGGTGCGGTGCTGGGTTCGCCGTTTCTGCTGTTGACGCTCGGAGCCGGCGCCACGGGCATCGCGGTCATGGTTCGCGGTGGCGCGCGCCGTCTCGTCATCGACCGGCGCCAGGCGCGCCGGGACCTGGGCGTCTTCATCGGCGCCTTCACCGTCGCGGTGGTCTCGAGCGTGCTGCCCAGCGGACCGCGGATTGCCGTCGGTGCACTGCTGCTCATCGCATACGCGGTGTTCGTGGTTGCGACGCTGCGAGGGAGCGCGGCCGCGGGTGACAGCCCGGAGCCGCTGCACATCGTGCGATGGCGCCCCGGCGAGCCACATCCGATCCTCGTGACAGTGCAGCTCCTCATCGCCATCGGGCTTCTGGTCGTGGGCTCGCAGCTCTTCGTCACCGCACTTGATCAGACCGCGACGGCCCTGCAGATTCCCCAGCTCCTGCTCGCGCTGGTCATCGTCCCGGTTGCGACCGAGCTGCCGGAGACGCTGAACAGCGTGCTGTGGGTTCGGACCAACGACGACATGCTCGCCTTCGGGAACGTCGCGGGCTCGGCGGCGTTTCAGGCGTGCATCCTCGCCGCGATCGGGATCGTCTTCACCACCTGGAAACCGGGTTCGGCGGGACTCATCAGCGCCACGCTCACGCTGCTCACCGCCGTCTTCCTCCTCGCGCTGCTCTGGCGCGGTCAGGCGCGCGGTGCGCTGCTCGCCCTTGCCGCTGCGCCGTGGGTTGTGTACGTGGTGGCCGAGGTTGCGACCGGTGGACGTCTCGCGCTCTAGGCGCGGCACAATCGAACCATGATCCAGGTGCACACCACCGGCGACGTCGAGGAGTACGCCGCCGCGGCCGACGCGTTCCTCAAGGCCGACGCGTGCGCGCGCAACGTGCTGCTGACCATCATCGACATCGTGCGCGCAGCGCCTGGCACGTACAGTGGCGCCCCGAGCTTCTGGTGGGTCACCGACGGCGCCGCGGTGGTCGGCGCGGCGAACTGGACGCCGCCGCACAACCTGCTGGTGTCGGCGCTCCCTCCAGCTGCGGCACCGGCGCTGGCCGACGCGGCTGTGAAGCGCGCGATGTCGCTC
>JBAQGL010000126.1:0-1572 GCA_049287785.1 Candidatus Dormiibacterota bacterium
GCGGCTGCGTGTTCGCCAGTGGACGTGTCTGAGTGAACCCCCACCGCGCGTCGGACTCGCTTCACTTGTCGGCCTCAGCGCCGGACGAACGGACACCATTCACCCCGGAGCACGACCATCCTCGGTCGCGGCAAGCGCCAGTGATACGGCCATCATCGGCCCCATGCATTGATGTGTCCGAACCGTGACGACCGGTTCGCATGGCTGTAACCCAAGTCACATCAAGAGGAGTAGGCGCTGAGATCCTCAGATGCGCGGCAGAGCAGCGGGTCTGCCCAGATAGTATCCCTGTGCGTACGGAACGCCAAGGCTTTGCAATGTGGCCGGCTCGGTGGCGGTTTCAACGCCCTCGCCGATGAGCTTGCTTCCCATCTCTGCGCCGAAGGAGATCAACCCTGGGCGAGCGCACGGCGTGGACTCTCCCCGGAACGACGTCTGTTCGGTACCGCACCGAGCGGCCAGAAGTATCAGCGCATGCTCACAATCACGTTGCTGCTCTGCCGTGGTGTCACTCCACCCGGCTCGTTCCGCTGACGTACACGGAGCCAGCCGTCGAAGGGGCACGTGGTCTGACCGAGGCACGGCCGAGTGCAAAGTGCGTCGCGTGCGGGCACGCGCTGCTCGCGCGAGACGTCCTCGTGCGCATGTTGCCGAGGTCAGACTAGTTGTGGCGATGGTGTCGGCGCTCCATACCGTCTCAGGCGCGGCGTGGACGTCTCATGGACGTCTCATGGACGGGGCGGCGGGAGACGGGGGTGTCCCGCGAGAGCGCCAACGCATCTATCACGGTTGAATTCTCGTATCGCTTCGGCGACGCGGCATGAACAGAGAGAGCGCTCTTGGTGCTGTGGGGTACGCAGAGGTCATTGCCGGCGCAAGCGCCGGCCTCCAAAATCAACGCCCGATCAGCTTTCCCACAGGCAGTGGCGATTCCGGCGCCGACCTAGATTACGTCGTACCGGGGAGTGCCGATAAGTTGGTCGGCAATTTGTCGGCAGACGACCTGGGTGCTCGCCCCGGCACGGGCCATCCCGAGTGTGCCCCGACCCCAGCCGGACCAGGCGACCGCCGGCCGCTAGCATGATCCTCGTGACCAACCAGTCCTGGCGTGACAGTCTTCTCAATGCTCGGGAAGCGGCCACGCGCTTTGAGCGTGCTTGGCCGAGCCTCGCAATGCGCATCTGCGGCCGGCTGGGGGACGAATCCGGGGAGCTACAGCCGCTTCGCACCCGCCTGCACCTGACGGCCGCGGATCCGCTGTCGACAGTGAAGATGCCTGTGAAGGATCCGCCCATCCTTCAAGCGCTACTGCCCTCGAGAGTTCTCGGTGACCTGCTTGCCGCCTGGCTGAACGACCACCCGTACCGCTTAGACGGCGGATGGACGCTGCTCCCGCCGCCCCACGACCCGGACGCTGGGCTGCGCTGGTTCTTGGCGGCCCCGACGAACCCAGATCTCGCTGGAAGAGAACTGCTCGAGCCGCTCCCTCAATCCACTAGTGGCCACGCGATCTACTGGCTTGAAGGGGCTGCCACACGCTTGGAACCGGCAGTTAGCACCGCCATCCGCGAA
>JBAQGL010000127.1:0-8587 GCA_049287785.1 Candidatus Dormiibacterota bacterium
ATCGAGGAGCTCATCCGTGAGATCGCCGATCAGTACACGGTCATCATCGTGACCCACAACATGCAGCAGGCGACACGGGTATCGCAATTCACCGGGTTCATGACCATTGAACGCGCCGGCGAGCCCGGGCGGTTGGTTGAATTCGGCGCAACCGATCAGATCTTTGGGGCCCCGGCTCAAGCGGCGACCGAGGCATATGTGAGTGGTAGGGTGGGTTGAGATGGCGAGTGAGTTGAGCATCTTGGGGCGCCTGCAGGAATCCGACTCCGGGAAGGGACGTCCCGAGCGACCCAGCATCGTGCAGGTGGAGGATCCTGCGCTGCGTACCCGAAATGTGAATGCACGGTATGGGTCATTCCTCGCCCTTCGGGACGTCTCCATCTCGGCGCCCCACGGTGAGATCACAGCGATCATTGGACCGTCTGGCTGTGGCAAGTCGACACTGCTGCGAAGCCTCAACAGGATCAACGACCTGATCCCGTCATTCCGCCTCGAGGGCGAGGTGATGCTTGGGGATCAGAACGTCTATGCCCCAGAGGTCGATGTCGCGAGCCTCCGTAGGCGCGTTGGCATGCTCTTCCAGCGCCCGGCGCCGTTCCCGATGAGCATCTATGACAACGTGATCTACAGCCTGCGTCTCGACGGGCGCCAATCCAAATCAACGCTGGACGATGCAGTCGAACGCTGTCTCCAACAGACGGCGCTCTGGGACGAGGTGAAGGATCGTCTCAAGGCTGCGGCGACTGGACTCTCCGGAGGACAACAGCAGCGCTTGTGTTTGGCCCGTACGCTGGCCGCCGGCAGCGATGTCATCCTCATGGACGAGCCGTGTGCCGCGCTCGATCCCATCTCAACCCTTCGAATCGAGGAGTTGATGCGCGAACTCCGCGGGACCGTGACCATCATCATCGTGACCCACAACCTGCAGCAGGCGGCGCGCGTCAGCGACTACACAGCCTTCATGCTGATGGGTGAGGGGCGGGCCGGCGAATTGGTTGAGCTCGGAAAGACCGACGAGATGTTCAGTGATCCGGTGGACAAACGAACCGAGGACTACATCACGGGGAGATTCGGATGAGCCAGCCGACCCCGTCGAGTACGCCGTCCACTCATCGACCGGTTCTCCAGGCGGAGCTTGATTCCATCCGCGGTGCCATCGTCGAGCTTACGAAGCACGTCGAGGTTGCCATCGAACGAGCTATCTGGGGCCTGCGCGAGCGCAATGCCGAGATTTGTACGGCCGTCATCGAGGGTGACGCCGCCATCAACGACCAGCACCGCAAGATCCGGGACGCTTGCTTTCACGTCATCCTCACCCAAGCTCCCGTGGCACGGGACCTGCGCGATATTCACGGTTTCGATCACATCGCCTCCGAGTTGGAACGAATGGCAGATCACTGTGTATCGATCGCTCGAATCGGCAGGTCAATGGTGGACTTGCCCGATGTGCCGTCTTCTGAGCCGCTGGGGATGCTTGCGGAGGAGGCCGAAGGACAAGTGCGCGACATTCTCGGCGCGTTCGAGGCCCACGATACATTGGCTGCGCGCGACATCGCTCGACGCGACAGCGCCGTGGACATGACGTACCGGCAAATATTCTCGACGTACGTCAACCAGATGACGGCAGACGGGAGTCTCGCCCCTCGCGCGACCGGACTGGTATTTGTTGCTCACTATCTGGAGCGGATCGGCGACCGCGTCACGAACATCGCCGAGGAGTTGATTTTCGCTGAGACGGGTGGACTCGAAGACCTCGGGTAGCGTCGACCTTCGGGACGGCCTGGGCACGACGCCTCGCGTCGGCATCCGCGCGCCGACGAGGCTTGACCTCCGTCGACACGCGATGTCTACCGATCAACTACGGCGCGCTTGACACCCACTTCACACTGAACGCCTGACCGCTCGAGCTGAGCGCCGACGGCAATGCGCGAATGGTGGCGAAGGTGCTGTTGGTCAATGTGATCGAGACGTGCGTGAACGACGCGATGCTGACTGGGCTCGCGCCGTTGGGTGCCTGGCTGGCCAACCCTGCGCTGAACTTGATCGCCTTGATGAACTTCGGGAGGTACGCCGTTCCACCCGGGTTGAACGTGGGTGTCTCCACGATCCACTCGGCAGAGCTGCGGTTGCAGGGAGTGCTCCCACACGCCTCGTGCATGTTCAGGGACGTACCGCTGGTCAGATCCGTAACGACGATGTCGTACGGCGTGCCACCGCTGCCGTAGGTTACCGACGCGAACATCTTGTCCCCGACCTTCACCGAGAAGACCTCCTGAACCGCGTTCGTCGGGTACATCTCCCACCAGGCTTTGTGCGTGCCCTGCTTCGTGCCGTGGCAGATCGCGATCGTGCCGCCCTGCTCCACAGTGGGACTCGTTTTGAAATATCCATCAAGCCCGACCCAGATCGCTGCGGACTCGGGCGAATGCCCGTCGCACTTGTACGAGGGCTCTGTCCAGTTCGCCGAGACGTAGGTGTACGCGCCGGTTTGGGTATCCGCATACCCGCCCCAGTTACTGCTGCTGGTTCCGCTGACTCCGCCCAGCTCCGCCAGGCCGCCGGACGTCAGGACCGGCGCAGCGGACGCGAGCGGCGCCCCGGCGACCGATAACACTCCAGCGGCGGCGAGCACTCCGGCTGCGGGTACCCCGATCCATCGAACGTGCTTCACGACCGACACCTCTTCAAGTTTCCGACGTGTCGGCCCAAGAATCTCCCTCAGGACCCGACTTCCTGATCGCAAATTATACGCCTAACGCAGCAATCCCACCACGGAATTGCGAATCATTCGCACGAACCGGGGGTAGGATGGGTGCTCCGTGGAGTTCCGTCGATGACCAGCCTCTTCCGGCGCCGGCGCTCGGAACCTTCAACACCGCCGCCCCCCGCCCCCGACGAGCCCGTCGCGACCGGAATCGACTGCAGCGTGCCCGGTTGTCCGAACAGCGACGCGCTGACCTGTGAGTACCGCGATCGCCGTGGACGCATCTGCCAGCTCGCCTTCTGCCCGAACCACGGCTCGGTGATCGAGGGCGTGCCCTACTGCCGCCGGCACGCCAGCACCGTGCGAGCCATCGGGCCTCGCGCAACCGATCCCAACGGCCGGCCCGATGTCAACGACCGGACCCCGTCGCTCGTCAACTGGATCTCGCGTGAGCTCGACGGGCACATCCGAACCCAGCTGGAGGCGGCCGCGCGTGAGGGGGAGACCGTCATCGTGGATGACGCCGTCCACCTCTCGCGCGATTACAACCGGAACCTGCGCTGGGAACGAAGCTGGCGTCTCGTCGAAAACACCGGACTGGTGCTGAAGATCAGCATCAACGTGTCCGAGGAGAATGACGCGCTCGTCCGAATCATCGTCGGGAGCGAGATGGTCGCCGACGGAATCCCGCCCTGGATCGCTCGTCGCCGGATGGGCGAGGACGTCGACGTCGCGATCGACGTTGCCCAGCGCCAGCTCTTCTATCAGTACCTTCAGGAGAGCATCGCCAGGGCGGTCGCGGAATTTCGCGGCAGCGGCGACCGACCTCACGCTCGCTGACGGAGCCCTTCGAGACCATCGAGGATGAGGTCGATCCCGAACTCGAACTCTTCCGCGTAGTCGTAGCCGGGCTTGAGCGCGTGCTCAACGATCATCTCGGCGAGGTACGGATAGTGGTCGGCGGGCAGCTCGCGAAGGATGCTATCCGCGAGCGCCGCGCTCTCCTCCGGGGTATGGGACGGCAAGTTCACCTGCTGCAGAGCAAACCCGTAGATGTAGCCGTCCATGACGGAGAACGCGTGGGCGGCCATGTCGATGGTGAAGCCTGCTTTTCGAAGACTGCCGATCACCGCGTCGTGGTGGCGAAGGGTCGAAGGCCCGGGTTTGGTCCGCGACTGCATCAGGCTGGTCGCCCAGGGATGGCGCGTGAGGACATCACGGGAGGAGATCGCTCGCAGACGCATCGCCGTCTTCCAGTCGGCGATATCCGACGGCACCGTGATCTCGCTGAAAACCAGGTCGACGATGCCGTCGAGGATGTCGTCCTTCCCGGCGATGTGGTTGTAGAGGGACATCGCCTCGACCTGGAGTGCCTGTCCGAGCCGCCGCATGGTGAGGGACTCGATGCCCCCCTCGTCCGCGAGATCGAGAGCGGCGCGTAGAACCCGCTCCCGGTTCAACGGGGCTCGGGGCGAGGCGCTCAGGCTGGGTTGCGTGGCGATGGGGATCCTCCGAGGCTGACTTTAACGTACAGGGTAAGTTCGGCTCGAGCGGGACTTGACAAACTTACGGCGTAAGCGTAACTTACAACATAAGCTTACAACGTACGTTCAAGGGAGACCCTCGATGAACCCACCCAAGCACCTCGCGAGAATCGCGGGCGGCCTCTACCTGCTCGTCGGCCTCTTCGGCGGCTTTGCCGAAGGATTCGTGGAACCCAAGATGTACGTCGCCGGGAATGCAGTCGCAACCGCGGGGAACGTGGTCGCCAACGCCGGTCTGCTTCGCATGGGCGTCGTCGCCGACCTGCTTGACGGGACGTTCTTCGTCTTCACGGCTCTCGCCCTCTACATGCTCCTCAAGAACGTGCACAAGAGCGCCGCGCGGGCGATGCTCGTCTTTGTTGCACTCGCGGCTGTGATCACCTGTATGAGTGCGGTGTTCGAGTTCGAGGGCTTGCGGGTCGCCACCGGTGGGGTCAGCGCGGCCACGCTCGGCATCGGCGGTTCGAATGCGCTGGTGCTCCTCCTGCTTGACGCGCAGCACTACGGGCTCCTCACCGCGCAGATCTTCTTCGGCCTCTGGCTGGCGCCGCTCGGGTACCTCGCGTACAAGTCAGGCTGGTTCCCCAAGGCGCTGGGCGTTGTTCTGATTGTCGCCAGCGTCTCCTACCTCGTCGACGTGCTCGCGGCCTTCCTGCTCCCCAACCTTGACAGGCAGATTCACGCCTTCACGGCCATCGTGCCGGCGATCGCCGAGCCCTGGATGGTCGTCTATCTGCTCGTGATCGGCGTGAAGACCGTGAAACCCGCCAAGCGCATCCTCGCCGCAAAGCTGGCCGCGTAGCCGGCGCACGACACGCTGCGGTGGCCGGCCGATTGGGGGTCAGCATCCGCGCACAGGAAGAGTCCGGCGCTGCCGGGCTCTTTCGTTTGTGTACCGGCTGCGCAGTCTGTCTTGGGGGTGGGCCCCGGTCCAGAGGCGGTGCCCTGGCGGCTACGCTTTCGGACTACGGCAGCAGGGCGGCACACCCCCAACAGGAGAGTCGATGAACGCCGAGGCCTACCTGGACAACACCGGTCGGGACGACGTCCTCGGCGGCGGTGCGAGAAGGATTCCCATCAGCACCCCGAAGGGTGATTTTCACGTCTGGACCAAGCGCTTCGGCAACAACCCGACCGCGAAGCTCCTGCTCCTGCACGGCGGTCCGGCGGCCACCCACGAGTACTTCGAACCCTGCGACTCGTACCTGCCGGCGGCCAACGTCGAGTACTACTACTACGACCAGCTCGGCTCGTTCTACAGCGATCAGCCCGACGAGCCGGAGCTCTGGCAGCTCGACCGGTTCGTCGACGAGGTGGAGCAGGTCCGCGTCGCACTCGGCCTGGACGCCGGGAACTTCTTTCTGCTGGGCCACTCGTGGGGTGGAATTCTCGCCACCGAATATGCTCTGAAGTACCAGCAGCACCTCAAGGGGCTCGTGATCTCGAACATGATGATGAGCATCCCCGCATACAACGAATATGCGCGCAGCGTGCTGATGCCCACCATGGACCAGGACGTTCTCGCGGAGATCAGGCGGCTTGAAGCGTCAGGGGAGACCGAGACGCCTCGCTACATGGAGTTGCTGAAGGATCACTACGAACAGCACGTACTCCGCATGCCGCTCGACCAATGGCCAGACCCGGTCATCCGCGCGTTCGGTCACACCAACCGCTCGATCTACGTGCCGATGCAGGGGCCGAGCGAGCTCGGTGCGAGCGGGATCCTGTCGGAATGGGACCGGACCGACGACCTCGAGAGCATCAACGTTCCGACGCTGGTCATCGGTGCCACCCACGACACCATGGACCCGGCGCATATGGAGATGGTCGCCGGGCGCATTCCCCACGGTCGTTTCCTGCTCTGCCGGAACGGCAGCCACATGGCGATGTACGACGACCAGGCGACCTACTTTCGCGGCTTGATCGAGTTCATCATCGACATCGATCAATGGAGTACCGCCGCGCATCGGGGCTGACGGGCCCTATCCTGTGGCGGTGCGGGCTCCCCAGGATCGGCTCGGTGACGCTGCGCCCGGGCAGCACCGCTCGCCTTGGTGGAGTTGCGTCGAGGCAGTGCTCCTCGCCATCGCCCCGGTGGCCGCATTCTTCGGCCTGAGGCTGACGCTGATGGCGCCGCCGGATCTCAACGACCCGGCGATGCACACCACGTTCATCGTCGATCCTCAGGACATCTACCTTCGCTACGCGGCCGTGTTTCAACCGACAGAACGGCTTCGCGAGGGGGCGCGAGTCGGATTCCTCGTACCCGGCCGGATCTCCTACCTCCTGTTCGGTGGCGTCCCCGGCTTCGTCGTGTTCCGGTACGTCCTTGCGCTCATCGCAATCGTGCCGGCCTACCTCCTGCTCCGACGGTTGTACAGCCGCGTGGTGGGGGTCATCGGGGTCATCGTGATTCTCAGCTGCCCGGTCATCATCCTGGCCTGGGGCAGCGATTTCCCCGACTCGGCAGGCGTGTCCTACCTGGTCGGCGGACTCGCATGTCTGGCGATGCCGTCGGCGCGACACCGCGTCGGCTGGTTGATCGGTGCCGCGGTGCTCTTCACGCTTTCGGTGTGGGCGCTGGCGTCGTCGGCGCCGCTGGTCATCGTGACTGTCCTGGCCTACTGGCTGATACGGCTCAAGCGCGATCGAGCGAAGGTATGGCGCGACCTTTCGGTGATGTTCGGTGTCGCTGTCGGCGTCACCGGATTGCTCGCGATCGCATCGGCCGTGCTGATCGGGCCGTGGGATTACATCCTCACGACCATCCAATCGCTGATCTACCTCGCCCAGCCGGCGCAAACCCTCGTCAACCATTCACGGAGCCCCCTGTGGGCACCGTATATCACCTATTTGCTCGTGCCTCCCGCTGTTGGCCTCGCGTGCTACGCGGCTTTCGGAGGACGACTCAAGGATTTCTTTGGCGTGAAACCGTTTACGCGCATCGGGCGCCGTCTGGCGTCGATCCCCACCTCGCAGCTGATCGTGAGCGTCGCATGCGCTTTTCAGATCGTGATCTACGCGGTGCTGCAGTTCTTCGGGAGCACCCAGGTCCTCGAGGTTCACTACTTCTCGTCGTTGCTGTGGGCGTCGGTGATGCTCACGCTCGCGATCACCATCGCCGAGCTGGGTGCCCCGATTCTCGAGCACGTGCGCTACCGCTGGCTCATCCCCGTGGTGCTTCTGGCCATCCCGCTGGTGTTCGAGCTCAATCCCACAGTGCCGCAGTTCGGATGGATGCCCGTTGGGCTGGCCATCGTCGTGATGATCGTGGGGCTCGCGTGGTTCGCGAGACGAGAAGCGGCGTCGCACGACATCACGCGGTCGCGACTCCTGATCGGCGGCGCTATCGCGGCAATCTCCGCGGGGCTGCTGGTGTTGACGGTCACACCTACACAGCACAAACACGAACGCGGCACCGTCGTCGACACCTTCCCGGACTACGCATACACCCTGGGAGGTACCTCCGCGCAATGGGGGGACGACTCAACGTGGGTCAACCTGTACGCGGACACCACCGCCATGCACTCCTTCGTTGGTGACGCGTCGTACTCGGGTGAGCAGTTGCTGATGTGGTGGGACACCGCTCAGTTGAAGGAACTGCGTGAGCCCATCGGTATCTTCCACGCGTTCTTCGATTCCATCCCGACCGACCTCGGGACCCTCACCCCGCTCGACAAATACTTCCTCGGCCAGCGCCACCCGGCGCAGATACTCCTGATGAGCCTCAACGGCCAGGGGTTCCAAGACTCGCTCAATTCCCTGAAGCCCTACGGGGCGGAGCTGGTTCGCGCCGGCGTCCTGACGTCGGGGTCGGTGTCGCTGCACCTCTGGGTGGTCGATCTCCACCAGTATCTGAAGGTGCCATTGCTGAGCGGCTGACCGAGTTCGGGCCACCGGTCGATCCGGTGACGATTCCGTGGCAAATGGATCGATGGTGCGGGCCGCCACGCGACCGTCTCCTATGGTGTCTGACGATGGAAGAGGCTCTCCTCGCGTGCCGGTGAAACGTCAGTTGCGGCCCCGGATGTCCCACGGTGCAGGGGCTGGCCGCCGCCGACTCCTGATCGCAGGTGCTCCGGTTGGTTTCCTGCTCGTTGGTCTGTTCGGTTACGGCAGTCCGATCGCGAAAGCTGGAGCGGCCACGCCCGCGTGGACCGCGTACGTGGTCGACCACGGGTCCGACGCGGTGGTCCCAATCGATACAGCAACAGGTGCGACCGGCACCCCGATCGCCGTCGGCAGCGGACCCCAGTCGATCGCCATCACACCGAACGGAACGACCGCATATGTTGTGAATGGGGATTCCGACAACATCACTCCAATCACCACCCTAGAC
>JBAQGL010000128.1:0-4148 GCA_049287785.1 Candidatus Dormiibacterota bacterium
ACGTTGACGACCACCGGCGTGTACGTGCCCGCGATGGCGAGAAAGATGGTCGCGTGGTCGAGGCGACCCCAGACCCGGCGCGTCCGGAAGGACCAGGGCCCGCGGTGATAGCTGGCGCTGACCGAGAAGAGGAGCACGAGGCAGACCCCATACACCGCAAGGGAAATCTGACGCGTGGTGTTGCCACCGCCCAGGAGCACGAGCGCGATGGCTCCAGCGATGGCGATGGGCACCGTGGCGAGGTGGCTCCAGCCACGCAACGTCGGGCGCGGTGGGGCCGCTGCGGGCGTCAGCGTGGTCTCAGGCAGCTGGAGCAATCTCCTTGACCACATGTTCGCGCGGACGGAGCCAGCGCGGAGCCCACCAGTTGACGGTACCGAGGAGGCGCATCACCGCAGGGACGACGAGCGCTCGAACCAGCGTGGCATCAACGATCACCGCAACCGCCATGCCGACTCCGATCGACTTGATGGTAACGACACTGGCAAGCGCAAACGCGAGAAAGACACAGGCCATGATCGCCGCGGCGCCCGTGACCAGCCGGCCGCTGCGTTCGAGGCCGTCGGCCACGGCGGTGCGATTGTCGCCGGTGCGGACCCATGCCTCCTGCATGCGCGTCAGCAGGAACACCTCGTAGTCCATCGAGAGTCCGAAGACGACGCAGAAGAGCAGCACCGGGATGGTGGGGTCGAGCGGACCAGCGGTGAAGCCGAGGATGTTCGAGAGGTGGCCCTGGTCGAAGACCCATACCAGCGCCCCGAATGCCGCGCTCAACGAGAGCGCGTTCATCAGGACGGCTTTGAAGGGAAGCACCACCGAGCGAAGCAGGACGGTGAGCACGATCAACGTCGTGATCAATACGAAGCCGATCGCGAGCGGCGTGTGGCCGATCATATAGTTGACGAGGTCGATGTCGAAAGCGGTGTCGCCGGTCACCTGTACCGTCGCGCCGGGCACGGTGTCAATCCCACGGATGTCGCGCACCAGCGTATGTGCCTGGTCGCTGGTGACGAAATACGGGTTGGCGACGTCGAGGACCGCGATGCTCGAACCGGTGAGGGTCGTGAGCACCGACTGCACGCCTGACGGCAGCGCACTTCTCGGTTGGGCGTACAGCGCCTGGTACGACATGAGCGTCGCGCTCGGCTCGACGGTGACGTAGCTGCGGACCCCGGTGACCCCTTTGAGACTCGAAAGGCGCTGAGCGAGTTGAAATGCGGTCGCGACGTTGGTGGCACTCGTCGGTGTCCCGGTCTGGAAATTGACGACCACCGCGATCGTGTTCTGTCCCACCTGCGGGAACTGTGCCTGCAACAGGTCCGCCCCCTGTCGCGCCTCGGCGGAGGTGGGAAGCTGATTGACGTCGCTGTTGGCAAGTTGCAGGTCCAGGAACGGCGATCCCGCGATCAGCAGGATCGCTACCGTCGGAATCAGCACCGTCCAGGGGCGGCGCATCACCCAGGTTGCGAGGCGATGCCACAGTCCCTCGCCGAACGGCTTGGGCTGCAGGATGGGGATCCTCATGCTGTTGATGCGCGGACCGAGGAGTGCCAGCATCGCGGGCAGCAACGTGACCGCGTAAAGCACGGAGACGGCCACGACGATCGCGCCGGCGACACCCATCGAGACCAGTGCGGTTCCGGTGTAGAACAGCAGCCCGGAGAGGCCGATTGCAACCGTGAGCCCGCTGAACAAGATCGCCCGGCCCGCGGTGGCCATGGTCGTGCCGAGCGCATGCTCGACGCTGTGCCCCGCGGCCAGTTCCTCACGGAATCGCGTGACGATGAACAGTGAATAGTCGATTGCGATGCCGAGCCCGACCAGGGTCACGACGTTGACGGCGTAGGTCGAAACATCGATGACGTGCGCGAGCGCGAGCGCCGCACCCACGCCGCCGAGCACGGCGAAGACACCGACGCCAAGACAGAGCAGGGCGGCCACGCCGGTGGCGAACACGATGACGAGCAGGATGAGGGCGAGCGGCAGCGACACAACCTCCGATCGGCGCAGATCGCTGGCCAGGTACGTGTCGAAGTCGTAGGCGAGTGGGACATCACCCGTGGACGTGACGCTGAGAGACCCGGGTTTCACCTCGCCGCGAATCTCACCGTACTGGGCGCGGGCCTCTGAGAAGTCGATCTTCAGTCCCACCTGCACGAGCACGCTGTGCTTGTCCGTCGAGACCATGAGTAGCGCCTGTGTTGGTGCCACCGAATACGGTGTCGCCAGCGCGCTCACGCGCGAGTCGCTGCGCAAGGGGCTTACCGCCGAATTGATGGCTGATTCGAACGCCGGTTGACCGAAGGTCGCTTGCGCGCTCGTGAGTATCAACGTGAACGACGAACCGGTCGTCGACGGGAGTTGCGCACTCTCCAGGTTCGCTGCGCGGACCGACTCCACGTCATAGTTCGTCGCATTGATCGGCTGACCGCCGGTGAGCAGCCCGACGATGGAGAGCACGAAGCATGCGAGTGACGCGGCGAGCACCCCTTTGCGGCGTCGGTAGACAAAATGCCCCCAGCGCCTCACCGTGATGCTCCTTCGGTCACCGCGATCGAGTATATCGACCCGCGGTTTCACCACCGCTTAGACTCCCGAGGACCGCGATGACAACGCACGTCCCACCTCCGGTCGGGGAGATCACCGCGATCTCGCACTTTGCGGCTGTTGCGGGCGAGCCTCAGCCGGGACGCCAGCTCGATCTCATCCGCGAGGCGGCACCAGGATTTCGGTCGTGGTTCCGAGGCACGGGGATGCCGGACTGGGTCGGCACCTTCGACCTGGTCGCGCTGCCCTATCCCACTCGGTTCGGTCTCTTTCGGGCGGCGATCAGCCCCGCACCCTATCTGTCGCTGACCCACCGCCTCGTGGTGGTGCGCTGGCGGGAGCCCGACGGCCGGCGCCGGGTACTGCTCTTCGAGCCGACCGACGTGGAACTCGCCCGGCGCACCGCGTATTTCGCGAGGCTCAGCGAGTCGACGCCGGCCGCATTCGAGCGTGCGTTCGCGCGACCGCTCGGCGACGTGATGGGGCATCTGCGCAGCGTCGGCATCGACGCCAAGGACGTCGACTGGATCACCTTCGACCACCTGCACACCCAGGACGTGCGTCGATGGATCGGGACCACTGACCCCGCCAACGACCTCTCGCCGGCGGCTCCCATCGCACCCGCGCTGCCGAACGCGCGCCTCATCGTGCAACGGGCAGAGCTCGAGTCACTGCGGTCGTTGCATCCACTGCAGGTCCCTTGGTATCAGGCCTCGACGTTCACCGCGCTGCGGCCCGATGCCGTGTTGCCGATCGACGGCGATGTGTTTATCGGACCGGGCGTGGCGCTGCTCTCGACACCCGGGCACACGATCGGCAATCACACCCTGGTGGTCAACACCGAAAGCGGCATCTGGGCAAGCAGCGAGAATGCGATCGCCGCCGAGTGCTTGACGCCTGAGCACAGCCGCATTCCCGGCGTGCGCCGGTACACGCGCACCTGGCAGCAGGAGGTCGTGCTCAACGCGAACACCCTCGAGGACACCGCGCGTCAGTACAACTCGTGCGTGCTGGAGAAGTCGATCGTCGACGTCGCCCGTGCCGACTCGCGTTTTCTGCAATTCATGCCGTCGTCGGAGCTGACCGGCAACGTCTTCAGCCCGGGAACGTCGCCGACCTTCACGCACTCGGGGATCTTCCACGGCACGCTGACCCCCACAGGCGCAACGCCGCGCTGACGCGTCGACCGATAGGATGCGTGCGGTGACCATTACCCTGGCGCGCCGTGCCTGGAAGCTGTACGAGCCGATCCACGCGATCGTCTACTTCGCGCCCGAGGCCCCCGACGCGTACAAGGTCGCAGGGCTGCGCGGCGGCTGGATGGGGTATTTCGCGTCGCGGTCCGCCCCGATGGGAGCGGTGAGCGCCGGCCTGGTGACCGCCGTCTTCTACAACTTCCAACCGGCGATGGTTGCGAGGGCGCTTCCCGATGCATGGCAGTTCTCGAGCCCGGAGCGCGCGCTGAAGGCGCGGACCGCCGTTGCCGATGCCGCGTTGCGCCGTCTCTGGGGCGCGGTCGACTCCGCCGCGGTGACGGACGCCGCGACCGCCGCGATGGACCTAACGCGTCGCCTCGGCGGCGGGGGCCGGCCCCTCTACAC
>JBAQGL010000129.1:0-5114 GCA_049287785.1 Candidatus Dormiibacterota bacterium
CCTTACCACAGAGCGTGCGCTACGCCCTCAGTAGATAAATCCCACAATCGAGGGGTCCGACGTGTCGATGATGCGGTAATCGACGCGTCCCCAGCCCCCGCCGCCGGCGTGGTAGTTCATCTCGGAGATCTCGAACGTCCCGTCGAGGTTGACGTGCTCCACGTAGGCGACGTGGCCGACCCATCCGATGTTGAAGACCACGATCGCGCCCTGCACGGGGAGACGTCCTTCAGGACGCTTGCCGCGGGCGGCCCGCCACCAGTTGATGGCGTTGCCGCTCCAGTCCACCGCGCGGCGGGTTGCCACGTAGTAGGTGCACTGACCGTATGGGAAGCCGTCGTGGAACGGGGTCTGCGGCGGGACCGCCGGCACACCATTCTCAGCGTCCACGAAATACGACCCGATGAGCGCGCCGTCGGGCGCTCGGGAGAGCGGGACCTGGAGGTAGGAGCCGCCGGCCATCGGTGCATCGCTGGCCAGCCTGTTGTAGTCGAGGATCACTGCGGGGTCCAGGCGAACACGAGCGGCGAACGCCGTGGGGGTCTCTCCGGGAAGGACCTGGACAAGCGCTGCCGGGCCCGGCGGGATCAGCAGCGTCGACCCGGCCTTGGGCACCGCGTTGGGGATGAGTTGATTGCCCCATTGGATCGCCGAGGTGGGGACGTGATAGGCCGCCGAGAGTGAGGCGATGGTCTGCCCCGGCTGGACGACCACCGTCTTGATCGGCTCCACGGCGATCGCGGTCACCGTCGTCGCATTCTCGACCACAGCGTTGATCTGAATCGCGGCGAGGTTGCGGAGCAGGGGCGCTCCGGGAACCTGAGGGGGTCGAGCAACGAGCACAACGAGCACCGCCGCTGTGGCGACTACCCAGAGGTGTCGTACCAATCGATGAACGTGGGTCGCGATCGCTGCTCCCCTCGCCTGGGCAGTTACACGCAGTGAACCGGGGCGATGTGCCCTTTTCTCCCCCGGTGACCGCGGGACCGTACCAAAACGAGCTTGGCGCCGTCAAAGTGAGCCCGTGAATCAAGTTGCGCCCCCGATCCTCGCCACCGTCTTTCGGGGTGACGCGATCGAGGCCCGGGTGCGCGGCCACATCGCGGTCACCGACGCCTCAGGCAGTGTCCTTCACTCGGCAGGGTCGCCGGAAGTGGAGACGACGCTCCGCAGCTGTGTCAAGCCCATCCAGGCGCTGCCATTCCTGCGTCTTGCCGCAGACCGCCTCGAGGCGAGCAGCCCGGAGATCGCCGTTGCATGTGCCTCGCACCAGGGTCAGGACGAGCACGTCGCAACCGTCCGCGGGCTGCTGGCCAGGGCGGGGGTGCCGGAGGCGGCGCTCGGCTGTGGACCGCAGATTCCTTCTGATGAGACGACCGCCCGACGCCTCCTTGCGTCGGGTGACGTGCCCCGCCCGATCCACAACAACTGCTCCGGCAAGCACGCCGCGATGCTCGCGACCTGCTCGGTCATGGGATGGCCCCTCGATGGCTACATGGAACTGGGACACCCCTGCCAGCAGGCGGTGAGCGGGGCTCTCGAGGAGATGCTCGGCATCGACCTCGACACCGCGCATCACGGCATTGACGGTTGCGGGCTGACGACCTATGGCATCCCCCTGACCGCGATCGCTCGCGGCTTTGCCGTCGCCAGCGCCGACACGGCATTCCGGCGGGCGCAGGACGCGATGGCCGCTCATCCCTTTCTCGTTGCCGGGACCGGACGGTTTGACACAGCGCTGCTCGAGGCTGCCGGCGCCGGCCTCACCGCCAAGATCGGCGGTGCGGCTGTCTGGGCGGCCGTTGTGCGCCCGAATGGCCCGGGCATCGCGATCAAGCTCGAGTCAGGCGGCGGTGAGGCGATCCCTGTTGTCGCGGTCGCCCTGCTGCAACAGCTCGGGGTCCTTGCATCCGACCTTCCGGAGCCACTGCGGCTGTTCGCCACGTTGACCATGCGCAACTGGGCGGGACGCGACGTGGGGGAAATACGGGCTGAACCTGTCGAGCTGTCGTGACGGATGGTGGCGGCTCTGACATTTCTCGGGCAGAAAGCTACGCTGGCGCGATGGATGCGGAGAGTCACGCCGGGCCGAGCGCCGGTTCGGCGACGAGATGGCGCCATGTGCCCTGGAGCGTGCCGTACGGCCGGAGGGTGGCGGGATGGAAAGCGCTGCCTCTGGCGCTGCTGTACGGAGCGCTGATTTTCTCGCTCGCTGGCGGCCAGACGATTGGAATCGAGGGCTTCTCCTCGGCGATCGCCATCCTCGGCCTTCCGATCGTCGCCTCGTACGTGCTCGCGGCGGTCGCGGCAGTCGGGTACGGCTGCTATGTGCTCGCCACCGCTCACCTGCCGCGGAAGAAACCCGTAGCACCATTCATCGCGGGGCTGGTTGGTAATCCAGTCGCGAGGCGTTGGTACGGGCTGGCCTATGTCATCACGCCACTCATCGCATGGGGTGCGCCGTTCGCGTTCCGGCCGACCGCGAGCACCGACTACTTCGCAGCGCTGTGGCTGGCTGCGCCGCTGGCCGCCGTTGGCTGCATCCTGTTGGCGCGGGGATACTCGAACCGGGACGTCAAGCGTGCCGTCCTGGCCGATCGGGCACCGCGCTACGAGATGTCGCCGGATGGCACGTGGTGGCGGAAGGGCGACGACTGGGCGAGCGTCAGCGACCGCGTGTGGTGGAACGGCGACGCGTGGATCAGCGCCGGCGCCGAGGCCCCTCATGACGCCCTTCGTTCTCCAGACGGTAATTACTGGTGGACGGGAGCGTCCTGGTGCGCGATGCCGCCGACTCCCAAGCGCGCAAAAAACGCGCCACGCGCATCGGCCACCTCCTTTTGACGATGTCTCAACCCGGGTGTATGGTTCGTCTCGGCAATAGTTGATACGGATGTCAATTTCTGAGCTGATCGGTGCGGCTGGAGTGTTTACCCGGCTGAGGAGAGTTGGGATCGGTGCCTGATAAGAGCCACGTCGGCCGCCGGTATGAAGCGCCGGGTCAGCACGTCGCCCCGGAATCGGCTCGCGCGGTCGCCAGGGCGATCGCCGGCGACACCGAGGTTCGAGAGCCTGATGCGGTGCCACCGACATTCGCGGCCGTGTACTGCCTCGGCCCGACCCTGGCGAAGCTCTTCGGCGATCCCGACGTGGCCATGGACCTTGCCGGCCTCATTCATGGCGAGCAATCGTTCGAGTGGCCGGAACCGGTCCGCCCCGGCGACGTGGTTGACGCGACGGCGGAGATCACGAGCGTCGACACGAGACGGGGCATGACCTTCGTGCGCCTCGCCATGGAGGCGATCCGGCCCGCCGACAACGCGGTGGTGTGCCGTGGCACCTCACTGATGATCGTCCGGGCACCCGAGTGAGCGCGCCCGCCGCGTCCGAGGTCGCGGTCGGCGACATCGTCACGCCGTTCTCGATGACGGTGACCCAGGGCCAGGTCAACGCTTACGCCGACGCATCCGGCGACAACAACCCGATCCATGTCGATCCGGAGTTCGCGCGATCGGTCGGCCTTCCGGGCACGATCGCCCACGGCATGCTCGAGATGGCGATCCTCGCGGAGGCGATCGCATCCTGGGCTGGCGGAAACGCCAATCTCCTGAGCCTCTCCTGCCGGTTCAGCAAGCCGTTGCTCCCCGGCGACACCATCATCTGCACGGGAACCGTCGTCAGCGTCGACGATTCGGGAGTGGCCACCCTCGAGGTGGCGGCATCCTCGGATCGCGGCGACCGCGTTTTGACCAACGGCCGGGCGACCGTCCGGCTTTCACGCTAAGGGACCACGAACATGGGACTCGACTTCTCGCTCACCCGCGAACAGGAGGAGATCCGCGCTCTCGCGCACGAGTTCGCTGAGAAGGAGATGCGCCCGGTCGCCGAACGCTACGACGAGGCTGAGGAGACGCCCTGGGAAGTGATGCGCAAGGCGCACGCCCTGGGGCTCGATGCGACCGCCAGCTTCCCGGAGCAGTACGGCGGTGGCGGCATCGACCTGGTCACCAACCTCATCCGTGAAGAGGAACTTTCCTGGGGCGATGCCGGGATCGCGACGTCGATCGGTGCAACCGGTCTCGCCGCCACGGCGATCCTCGCCATGGGCACCGAGGAACAGAAGCAGAAGTACATCTCCATCCTCACCGGATCCGAGCTGAGGATCGGAGCCATGGGCCTCACCGAGCCGAACAGCGGCTCGGACTCGCTGGCACTGGAGACGACCGCGACCAAGGTCGACGGTGGCTACGTGCTCAACGGGACCAAGCAGTTCTGCACCAACGGCGGGATCGCGGACGTCCAGGTTGCCTTCGCCACAACCGACAAATCGCTCGGGCCCGTCGGGGTGGCCGCCTTCGTCATCGAGAAGGGCACCGCGGGCATGCGTCAGGGGCGCAAGGAACGCAAGCTCGGCGTGCGCGCTTCGCACACCGCGCAGGTCATCTTCGAGGACTGCTTCATCCCCGACAACCAGCGCCTCGGCTACAACGAGAGCGGCGAGGAGACCGGCCCGGGACGGGTTGGCGCCATGGTGATGCTCGAGGCGACGCGGCCGATGGTCGCCGCCGGTGCGCTCGGCATCGCGCGGGCCGCGTTCGAGTTTGCCCGCGACTACTCGCTGCAACGCTTCGCGTTCGGCAAGCCGATCTCGAAGCACGAGGCGATCGCTTTCAAGCTCGCCGACATGGCGACCGAGATCGACGCCGCCCGCCTGCTCACCTGGCGCGCCGGGTGGATGGTGATGAACGGGATCCCGCTCTCCCGGGGCGAGGGCTCGATGGCGAAGCTGTTCGCCGGCGACATCGCGATGAAGGTCACCGTCGACGCCGTCCAGATCCTCGGCGGGTACGGGTATATCAAGGACTACCCGGTCGAGCGCTTCATGCGCGACGCCAAGATCTACCAGATCTGGGAGGGCACCGCGGAGATCCAGCGCCTGGTGATCAGCCGCTACGTGCTCGGGGAGCGCACCGCCACCGCGACGCGTCCGCGCGTGGTTGCGGACGCTCAGCCGGCGGCTGTGGCCGCCGCTAGCTGAGGCGGCGGCTCAACGACGCGTTCTCGGGCTTGACGGGGGAGACGGACGATCAGCGAATTTGGGAGTGAGCGAGGAG
>JBAQGL010000130.1:0-2098 GCA_049287785.1 Candidatus Dormiibacterota bacterium
GGCGGGGGGCGCGCTGACGGCATTGACCGCGACCGTGAGCAGGAGATCGCGGCAGCGCAGGGCTCTGGGCATGATCGGCATGCTAGTAGTAGTACCCAGATCGTGGTCGGCTGCCGTGCGAGGGCCGCGAAGGCGGAGGCCCGGGCGATGAGTTTCGCCGTGGTTGCCAGTCTCTATCTTCGAACCGATCACGCTACCCGAGGAGGGCATCATGACCGCCACCTACACCTTCGACATCTTCTCCAGCCTCGATGGCTTCGGCTCCAACAGCGGCGCCTACGGCGGCTACTGGGGCAAGCAAGGGCCCGAGTTGCTCGACCGCCGGCTCGCCCTGTACACCGAGCCGCAGCGGATGGTCCTCGGGGCCAACACGTACCGGCAATTCGTCCAGATGCTGGGCTCGAGCACCGAGGAGTCCGAGGTGCGCGACCCATGGGTTGCCCGGATGAGGAGCTTGCCGCTCATCGTGGTGTCGAACACCCTGCAGCGGCCCCTCGACTGGCCGGACGCGACCCTCGTGAGCGGTGACGCCGTCGACGTCGTCGCCCTCCTCAAGGAGGAGTCCGAGGTGCCGTTGCGCTCACACGGCAGCGTGTCGATGAACCGTTCGCTGATGGCCGCCGGCCTGGTCGACCGCGTCCAGGTGACCATCTTCCCGGTGATCACCGGGAAGTCCGGAGTGGATCCGATCTTTCAGGGTGCGGCCGACTTCGACCTCGAGCTGATCGAGAGCCGGACGCTCGACGGCAACATCCAGGAGCTCATCTACCGGCCCACCCTGCACGTCTGAGGGCTGCTCTCGCGGCCTGCAAGTGCAGTCGGGATTTGCCCAACGCCCCTCTGATCGCTATTGATATGTGAACTGGTCAGCGAGGCCGGTCGACGACGTGCCACCCGGGCTGATCACGGTGATGTCGACCGTGCCCGAGCCCACAGGGCTCGTCGCGACGATCTCGGTGTCCGAGAGAACGCTGAAGGACGCCGGGTCTCCAGCACCGAAATCCACTGAGGTCGCGCGGCTGAAACCACTCCCGGTGATGGTCAGGCTCGTGCCACCCGCCGCGGGCCCCGCGGACGGGGACACCCCCGAGACCACCGGAACCTGGACGTACGAGCAGATCTGCCCGGTGTAGGCGGGCATGACCAGTGACGTGGTCGCCAGCGCCCCATCCAGGGTGACGCACGGAGCCGGGATCGCGACGGTGACCGTCGTCTTGGTCGGATTGACGATCACGTCACCGTCCGCATATTGCCGGCCGAACGCCGTGCCGAGCGCCGAGTAGGGACCCAGGGCGGCGCCGAGCTGCGTGTGATCGAGGGGATTGGTCGCGTCGGTCTGGAACTCGGTTGGGCTCTGGCTTCCGGTGAAGGAGAAATATGAGTCGCCGGTCGTCCCCAGGAGGAACGATGCCAGCGCAAAGCGGTGCCAGGCCGTGAGCTGAGCAGCGGTCGCGCTGACCCAGACCTTCGTGGTGATGGCCGCGGGATCCCCGTTGCCACCCGCGTTGGTGAGCATATTGACCTCCTGCTGCCAGATCGCGGGGGTCTCGTGCGCGGTGACCGCGTTGGTCGCCGACCGCAACCACGACTCGGCAAGCGCGCTGCTCGCGCCGCCGAACAGCTGCGACGTCGGTGCCGTCGGGCTGAAGTAGCCGGCGCCATTGAGCAGACCGTTGGCCATGATGATGTTGTTGGGATGGCCGGCGGTCACCGTCTGAGCAATCGCGGTGGTCGCAGTGAGCTCCTGCTCCTGGGTCCACACCGCACCGGTCGCAGGATTGATCGGTTGGCTGGTGAGATATCCGGCGCCCAGGTCGGCATCGCCGAGCATGTCGACGAAGCAGCCGTCGTAGGGCAGTTGCGCGAGGAGGGTGGTGCATTGCCCCGACACCTGGCTCACCCACGCCGGATCACTGATATTCATGAGCCAGTTGCCGAACTGCTTGGACTTGATGTAGTTGCCGTTGGCGTCACGGGCGTATTCGCTCAGCGGGTAGGTCTGAGCCTTGTGGACGTCGAAGCTGCCGTTGAGATAGATGAGCACACGCACGTTGGGGTTGGCCACCCGCATCGCCGCCAGCGTCGTGCTGGTGTATTG
>JBAQGL010000131.1:0-5353 GCA_049287785.1 Candidatus Dormiibacterota bacterium
ATGGTGAAACCGCCGTCGGCGGGGATCCCGGGGGACGCTTAATTGTCCGGGTTGACGCCGGTGCCGGGAGCCCCGTCGGCGCCGGCCGGGCCATTCGGAGCCCGGGTCGGCCGGCAGTGCTCTACGCGCGCCAGCGCGTGCAGGATCGGGTGGGCCGGCGCCTACAGGAGCAGCTTCCCGGGTGGCGAGGCGTCCGGCGCACGACCGCCGGATCCTCGGAGGCGACCCGGATCAGGGCCTGAAACCTGCTCTCGTCGATGATGCCCTTGCGCAGAGCGCGCTGCGCCCAGGCCGGCGGCGTCCGGAGCCCCCACGCATCGAAAGCGCCTTGCTCGATCATCGTTCCTCCTGATGATAGCCAGGACGGGCTAAACGAGGGTCGCCGAGGGGTCCAGACCTTCCAGCAGCTTCTGGACCGCGGTCACAAAACGAGTGGCCTGAAGGCCGTCGTTGATGCGATGGTCGAACGACAGACCCAGGTTCATGATCGGCCGGATCGCAATCGCGTCGCCGACGACCACCGGCCGTTTCACCACCATGTCCATGGTCATGATCGCCGCCTGCGGCTGATTGATGATCGCCTGCGTCATCACCGCACCGAGCGCCCCGGTGTTGTTGAGGGTGAAGGTGCCGCCCTGGATCTCGTCGAGCTTGAGATGGTTGCTGCGCGCGCGTGCGCCCAGGTCAGCCATCGTGGTCGCGAGCCCGGTGATGCTCAGGCGATCGGCATCGCGCACCACCGGAACGATGAGGTTGTCCTCGAGCGCCACCGCGATGCCGAGGTTGATCGCCCGCTTGACCACGATTCCCGCATCACTCCACGACGCGTTGAGCGTTGGGTGCCGCTGCAGCGCCTCGACCACCGCTCGAGCCACAAAGGGCAAGAAGGTCAGCTTGACCCCATGCCGCGCCTCGAATGCCGCCTTCTCGCGATCCCGGATCCGCGAGACAGCCGACATGTCGACCTCAACCATGACGTACGCATGCGGCGACGTCTGCCTGCTGCGAACCATGTGCTCCGCAATCGCCTTGCGAACCTGGGTCAGGGGAACGACCGTCTCCCCCTCACCGGGCGCAGCGGCCCCAGTGAAGGAGGCCGGTGCAGCGGAAGCAGGTGCTGGCGCACCTGTTGACATTGACGACGCCGGTGGGGGTGCCTGCGTAGGCGACATAGCCAGGGGAGGCGCCGGAGCAGGCACCTCCGCCGGCGTGTGCGCGGCACTGGAAGAGCCACCACCGGCATCCCGCCGCTGAACGTACTCAAGAACGTCCTTCTTCGAGATGCGCCCGCCGATCCCGCTTCCGGTGATCTGTGACAGATCGACACCGTGCTCGCGGACCAGCATGCGGACGGCCGGGGTCACGTGATAGCCGCCGGCCTGCCCGTTGCCGCCGCCTGTCTCATGCATGGCCGGAGATTCCGACGGAGCGTCGGCCGCCTTCTCCGTGAACGCGTCCTGGATCGGCGCAACCGCACTCTCTGCTCCCGCCTGCCGCTCCGGAGAAGGCGCCGGCGCGGCAGCGGGCGTCGCCTCGACGCTCTCCGCTTTGGCCGCCACCGCAGCGGGTTCCTGCCGAGTCGCCTGTGGCGCAGCGTCAGCGGCCCCGGCGCCGGTGTCGATGGAGCAGATGGGCTGGCCCACCGGGACGACCGTGCCCTCGGGGGCGATCAGCTCGGACATCACGCCGTCGGCCGGCGCGGGAATCTCGGCGTTCACCTTATCGGTGATCACCTCGGCGATCGATTCGTATTTCGCGATCGCATCGCCTGGCTGTTTGAGCCAGCGCGCAATCGTCCCCTCGGTGACACTCTCACCGAGCTGCGGCATCGTGACGGTCAGGGCCATTTCGCGAGATTCCTTGTATTCGTGTCTTCAGTACGCGGCGAGCTCGCGGAGCTTCGCCTCGACCTTGTCAGGCGTCACCAGGTAGAACTGCTCGAGCGGTGGTGAGTACGGCATCGCCGGAATCTCCGGCCCGCCGAGCCGCATCACCGGCGCATCGAGACTATCGAAGCAGTCCTCCGAGATGATCGCCGCAACTTCCGACGCAACGCTGACGGCGAGGTTCGCCTCCTGCACGATCAGCACCTTGCCGCATTTGCGCGCACTCGCAACGATTGCCTCGCGATCGATCGGACGGAGCGAACGGAGGTCGACAACCTCGCAGGAAAACCCATCTGCAGCAAGGCGATCGACGGCCTCGAGCGAGCTGTGCACCATCATCCCGTAGCTGAAAAGCGCGATGTCCGTGCCTTCACGCACCACACGAGCGCGATCGAGCGGCACGGTGTACTCACCCTCCGGGACCTCGCCCTTGATCGCGCGATAGCACCGCTTGTGCTCGAAGTACAGGACCGGGTCCGGGTCGCGAAGCGCTGAGATGATCATGCCCTTGGCGTCGTACGGCGTCGACGGCACGACCACGCGCAACCCGGGGATGTGCGCGAAGATCGCCTCGATCGACTGCGAGTGATACAGCGCGCCGTGCACTCCCCCGCCGAACGGTGAGCGCAGCACCATCGGCACACCCCAGTCGCCGTTGCTCCGGTAGCGCATCTTCGCGGCTTCGCTGATGATCTGATCGACCGCGGGCATGATGAAGTCCTGGAATTGAATCTCGGCGATCGGTCGCAGGCCGTTCATCGCCGCGCCGATTGCCACGCCGACGATCAGCGACTCCGCGAGCGGGCTGTCGAGCACGCGTGCGTCGCCGAATTCCTTCTGCAAGCCTTCCGTCACACCGAAGACGCCCCCCTTGGCACCGACGTCCTCGCCGAGGACCATCACGCGCTCGTCGCGCTGCATCTCCTCGCGAATCCCGTCGCGGATCGCCTCGATGTAGGTCTTCTCAGCCACGCCAGTCACCCGGTTCCGCGTACACGTGGAGCAGCGCCGTGTCGGCCGCCGGCAACGGCGCCGCCTCGGCCTCCTCGGTGGCCTCATTGAGCTCGACCACCAGCTCGGCACGCATCTCCTCCGCGTCACCCGCAGCGAGGACGCCGAGCTCCTCGAGAGTCGCCTTGAACCGGTGCAGGGAGTCGCGCTCCTTGTCCGCCTCGAGGTCCGCAGCGTTGCGGTAGCGACGCTGGTCGTCGTCAGAGCTGTGCGAGGTGAGCCGGAGCACCTTCGCCTCGATGAGCGTCGGGCCGTCGCCGCGACGAGCTCGCTTCACCGCCTCCCGGGCAACCCGGTAGCAGGCAATGGCGTCGCACCCATCGACGATCACGCCCGGGATGCCGTATCCCTTTGCACGGTCGGCGACGTCCTCGGTCGGCATCTGCTTCTGCCACGGCACGCTGATGGCGAATCCGTTGTTCTCGACAAGGAAGATCACCGCGAGCTTGTGCGTCGACGCGAAGTTCAATGCCTCGTGGAAGTCGCCTTCGCTCGTCCCGCCCTCGCCAATCGATGTAAACGTCACAGCATCTTCGCCACGCATGCGAGAAGCAAGCGCAATGCCACAAGCATGGAGGAGCTGGGTCCCCACCGACGAGCCGGTGCTGATGATGTTCAACCGCCGGCAGCCGTAGTGCGCCGGCATCTGCCGGCCACCGCTGTTGGGATCATCAGCACGCTGCAGGACGGACAGGATGTGGTCCTTCGGAGTCATGCCGAGCACCAGCGTCAACGCGAGGTCGCGGTAGTACGGGGCCACCCAGTCGTACTGGGGCTTGAGGTTCATGCCAAAGGCGACCTGAACCGCCTCGTGCCCCTCGGCGGAGATCCAGAACGGGGCGCGCCCCTGGCGATTCAGGACCCAGAGCCGCTCATCGAGCAGGCGCGATCGGAGCATGTGCCGGTACATGAGCCGGAGCGTTTCCGCATCGAGGCCGGCGCGCGCCTTGGTTTCGGTTCGGGTCATTGCCACCTGTCGATCATCCCTCCGGACGAAGCTGACGCCGACGGCGGTGCTTCGACGCTCCACAGATGCTCAAATGTGGATTGCCTCGCCACTCACGGCAAGGGCAGCTTCTGAGAGCACTTCGCTGAGTGTAGGGTGTGGCGCGACCGCGTGTCCCATCTCGAACGCGGTGGTTTCGAGGAGACCGCCGAGCGCCGGGCCCCAGATGAGCTCGGTCACCTCGTGGCCGATGATATGGACGCCCAGCACGGTTCCGTCAGCCTTGTCGGCGACAACCTTGCAGAAGCCGCCGCTCTCGCCCCAGATGACCGCGCGCCCGTTGCCGCGGAAGGGCATCACGCCGGTGGCGACCTCGTACCCGGCGGCCTGGGCCTCGGCTTCACTGAGCCCCATGGATCCGATCTGCGGAGAGCAGTAGGTGGTCCGCGTCACCAGCCGGGGATCGAGCGGATGCGGATTGCGGCCGGCGATGGCCTCGACGGCGAGGACGCCTTCGTGGAGCGCCTTGTGGGCCAGCTGGAAGCCGCCGACGACATCGCCCACCGCGCTGACGCCGGGCTCACCGGTCCGGAGCATCGAGTCGACGGCGATGACCCCGCGCTCGACCACCACCCCGGTTCCTTCGATGCCGATGTTCTCGACGTTGGCTGCTCGGCCGACCGCGACCAGGAGCAGTTCGGCCTGGAGCCGTTGCTCCTTGCCGTCCTCGCCGGCGACGGTCACCGCGACCCCGCCCTCGTTGCGCTCGATCGACCCGAGGTCGAGGCGGTGCCCGGTGAGGCAGATGATGCCGCGGGCCTCGAACTGCTTGCGGAGCTCGCCGCCCACCGCGGCGTCCTCGAGCGGTACGAGGCTCGGCAGCATCTCGACGATGGTCACCTCGGCGCCGCAACTGCGGTAGAGCGAGGCGAATTCGACGCCCACAGCCCCGGCCCCGAGCACGATCGCGGACGCCGGCACCCGGTCGATCCTGAGGGCCTCGTCGCTGGTGAGGATGACCGTGCCATCCGCGGGGTTGCCCGGCAGCTGCTTGGGTCGAGAGCCGGTGGCGATGATCACCGAGCCCGCCTCGATCTCAACCGCATCTCCCGCCGGTGGCGTCACCACCAGTCGCCCGGCACCGTCGAGGCGGCCGCGGCCGCTGACGACGCTCACCTTGTTCTTGCGGAGCAGGAACTGCACGCCCTTGTGCAGCTGGCTGACCACCTGGTCGCGGCGGCGCCCGGCGACCGAGTAGTCGAAGTGCACGTCGCCTGTGGTGACCCCGAAGGCGTCCGCATGCCGCAGCTCATCGAGGAGCGCGGCACTCTGGAGCAGCGCCTTGGCCGGGATGCAGCCTCGGTGGAGGCAGGTGCCCCCGACCTTGTCCTCCTCCACCAGCACCACGCTGAGGCCCAGCTGAGCCGCGCGGATCGCTGCGGGGTAGCCGCCCATCCCGCCCCCAAGAATGGCGATGTCAAATCGTTCGGCCACTGACTCTGAGTATATC
>JBAQGL010000132.1:0-22031 GCA_049287785.1 Candidatus Dormiibacterota bacterium
GTGCCGAGGGACCGATTTGCACGGCCAACGCGCGGAGCTTCAACCCGCCGCTCTACTGTTGGAGCTACCTCGGCATGGAGCTGGCGGAGGGACTTGCACCCCCGATCATCGCGGTCTGCAGCCGCGCGCCTTCGCTGGCCACGCCAGCGAGCACAGGGACCAGGGCTCGAACCTGGAATCTTCGGGTTCAGATCCCGACGCGTTACCGATTCCACCATCCCTGTGCTCGCGGTCCATCTTTGGGAGTGGCGACCCCACGCCGCCACTCCCCTTCGCTCTGTGCGCGCACCACACACCATCACGGCGCGCACAACTAATTCGCCTGCGTGTGCGCGTATCGACACGTGCAGCATCGCTGCGTTGTTTCCATCTTGGGTATTCAGTTGTCAAAGGGCGTGGGCCATCGCCACCGACCAATTGATCGGTGGTAAATCCCAATCGGGGCAAAAAAGAAAGGTCTGGCAACTCGCCAGACCTTTGCAAAAGCTGTTGATGGAAGGGGTTTACCCGTTGACATCTCCTGTCATCTGCGAAGCCTGGCAAGCCAAACGTGGATTACTTCCCCGGACGAACGCATGGGTATCCAGGGAGATCCAGCGCTTGCTTCCGGATGTTTCCGGTCGCATGGCTGCCTGCAAGCAGATGGTTTGGTACGACATGGTGCGAGCGTATCAGAACTGGTCGAGCGTTTCAAGTATTCGCTGACATTCCGTGCCACATGTGACGAAAATCCGCACCACCGTCGGCGCACATGCTCGACGAGCTCACCGCGCTTCTTGACCACCGCGCGCCGTCCCGCAGTACCACTCCACGCCTCGCACACAGCGACGTCAGCCTCGCCCCGGACCTGAGGTCAACCGCCGCGTGGGTTGAGCCCCATCTCCTGGTCTGAGAAACGCGTATTATTCGCTCCGGCGTTTTGGGTACCAGCTAGTCGTCCGTATAGACAGGAAGGGCAATGAAAAGTCGGCTCGCCGCAGTTGCCGTTGTCGTCGTCACCGGTTTGTGCGTCAGCTGGTCCGCCGAGGCGGCCTCGGCCTTCGGCCCTGTCCGTTCCGGCGCAGGTACTACCAGCAGCTCGTCAGCGGTCCTGTCCGGCGTGGCGTGCGTGTCGGCCGTTCACTGCACCGCGGTGGGCTGGTTCCTCAACCCCCAGAACAGCACGCCACTCGCCCTGGTCTGGAACGGCGGGAGCTGGAGGGTACAGCCGACGGCTGCGCCGGCGGGTCGGTACGGGTTCACGTTGATCGGCGTGGCGTGCTCGAACGCCGCGTCCTGCACGGCCGTGGGGAGCGCCTATTCATCAACCGGCAGTGCCGGCCCGTACCCGCTCGCCGAGCACTGGAACGGCAGCGCGTGGATGGTCCAGCCGACTCCGGCGCCCGCAGGCAGCGTCGACGCGGGCTTCATCGGCGTCTCGTGCCCGGGGCTCGACCACTGTGTCGCGGTCGGCGATTACCGGTTGAGCAACGGCACAGTGCTGCCGCTGGCCGAGGCGTGGCACGCGAGCGGCGGGTGGACGATCCAGTCAGCTCCGGAGCCGGCCGGACAGATCGGGGGAGGGCTGGATGGCGTCACGTGTCCCAGCAACACCTCGTGCACCGCCGTGGGCTTTCAGTACGGCAATTCCGACCAGCTGACGCTGGCCGAGATCTGGAACGGCACGAGTTGGCGCGTCGAGGCGACTCCCACGCCGTCCAATGCGGCTCCGAACGGAACATTCCTCAGCAGCGACTCGTGCACCGCCCCCGCCAGCTGCGTGGCGGTGGGCGCCTTCGCCTACATCCGGCGCAACGGCAGCGAGAACACGTCCCGACTGGCGGAAGCACAGAGCGGCACGGCTTGGTCGGCCCTGCTCACCGCCGCCCCAGCGCATGCGACAAGCAGCGGGCTGTACGGGATTAGCTGCGTCGACGCGAACAGTTGTCTCGCGGTGGGCGGCTACGCCCATGTCGTCAACGGGATCAACACCGATTCGACCCTGGCCGAGGCGTGGAACGGCACGTCATGGAGCATCGAGAGCATACCCAACCGCACGAATAGCGCGTCTCTTGCGGCTGTCTCCTGCAGCAGCGCCGACGCCTGCATCGCCGTCGGTAGCACGGGAGACAGTACCAGCACGTCTCGGACGCTGGCCGAGTTCTGGAACGGGACGAGCTGGGTGATCCAGCCAACTCCGAGTTGACTGATCCGCCACGGCAGCTACGCTGGGATGCCGGAGTCCGTTACTGGCCCGCGGCTGTAATCCTCGGGAGCGCGGTTCTGCTCTGGGTCGGACTCACAGTCGCTTTCGGCTACACGGAAGGCGCGCTCATCGCCGCTGCTGTCGTCGCCGTCTATCCCATCGCGCTGATCCTCGTACCCATGCGAAGGCGTCTCGTTCCGCGAGAGGTGGGTTCTGCTGCGTCTGCAGCGCCCATGCGCCTGTGGGTGCTCGGACTATTCCTGTGGGGTGGATTCATTGCGTCCTACGCCTTCTTCAATTCCGTTTTGATCGACAGCCACCGGCCGATGAACCCCATCGTCTTCTTGGGCTTGTATGCCTTCGTAGGCGGACTTGCCCTGAGCAGCACAAGGGCCATCCGGAAGGCGCTTGCCTGGGAGCAGTGGCGTCATCGGCCACGCAAGCGAGGCCGTACGACAGCGACCGAACCGCACGCTTAGGCGATTACCCTCGCCGTGGCGTCTCTCACACGGCAACCACCCGGCCGGTTATCCGATCAGGATGAATTCCGACGTCGTGATGTGATCGCTGGAAGCGTGCGAACTGACCCCGATAGCCTGCACCGGCGAGAGGTACTGAGCGACCTGCTGGTCAAAGGTCGCGCGGGAAGCCGCTGGAAGAACCGCACGCACCGCGGACACGAGTGCCCGCACGTTGAGGTAGAACATCCCCGTGTTGCTGGTGCCGAGTTGGCCGGCTACGGCTTGGTACTGCTGTGACGACGTGATGTTGGTGCCCCGCCGCGCATCAATGACCGCACGAACTTCGGCAGGTGTTGACGCAATGATCGCCCAGCCGTTGTCGACGGCCCATGATGGGCTCAGCTCCGAGCTGTCGGCGCCGGACACGTTGATGGTCGAGATGCTCACACCCTCATACGCCTGTTGAGTCGCCGAGCTGCATGCTGTTGAGCCGGAGCAAATGGTGTGCGCCAGCTGATCGAGAAAACTCGACACGGCGCCGGATGAATCCGTGGCGATGAGGAGTGCGCCCGAGGGGACCTGCGCCCCGGGCACCATTTCGACCTCGACACCGGCGTCGCCGGTGAGATGGCTGATGACGCCCGACGACCCGGTGATACCGAGCTGAGCCAGCGCCTGGCTTCCGGATGCACCGAGGTTAGGACCCGCAAGCGTCACCAGGCTCTTGAGCATTTGCGGAAGTCCCGACAGGGTCACGAAGCCCAGGGCGTTCTCCGGAACGTAGGAGAGCGCACCGTTCGTGTGGGCGGTACCTCGAAGTGCCGCGCGTGCCGCAGCGCTGAGCTTGGCGGCGTCGAAGTCAACCGTGCCCGTGACGGTGATCCCTGACGACGAGGCCACCATCGCTTCACCGATTCCCTCATAGCCGCGCAGGGCCGACGCTGCACCTGCCGCAGCAGCAGAAGGGATCAACGCACCGAGACGGGGCGCATCGACGTAGACGAAGGCGACGCGGTCGGACGGGAGCTGCGCCTGCACCGCTGTGTAGTCGGTCTGCGAGGTGAGGCTCGCATGCTTGCCCTGCGAGGTGTCGATGACCTCGTCCACGGCCGATTCCGATGTCCCTGCGATGACCGTATGAGCGGTGACGGCCCATACCTCTGTGCTTCCCGACGAGTCATCGCCGACATTCACCGTCACGCTGTCATACGTCGCGACGGTCCAGCGCGCCATCCTGCCCAATGGTCCGGTCTCATATTTGGCGAACATGGACTCGGCGGCAGCATCGTTCTTGCTCGCGAGCAACGCAACCTCAGCCGGCGTGGTGCCATCTGAGCTCTTCAAGACGATCAGTGAGAGTTGCGAGCCCAACCACGAGCGCACGTCGGCGTGTGAGAGACCCGCCGATTGCAGCCCAGTGTCGAGCCAATGGTTGATGCTCGCGTCACGCGAGGTGCCCGATAGCCCTGGAAACTTCCCCAGGATGCTGTTGAGCGCCAGCTGCTGCCCACCCGACGGCTCGAGATTGAGATTGGCATACACGACGGCGTCACTCGGAGCGAGCGTGACGATCGAGTCGGCAGTACCGCGAATGAAGCCGAAGGCCAGGACCGCCGCAGCGACGCCGCCGGCCACCAGGATGGCGATGCCGCTACCGGCAAGAGCCCGGAAGGCCCGAGAGTGCGCACTGCGAGCTTCGGGGTCAGCTTCGGACACCGTTGGGGCAGGTTCGGACGGCGGGGGCCAGTCCGGCGGCGCCAACGGCGTGTTCCCTTCGCTCATCAGAGCTGCAGTCTGGGGCACATTCACCGATCTTGCGAACGGGCGCAACCGGATTGTTCCGACAGTGGCCACAAGACGTTGCAGGCAGCATCTGCCTCAGTGACAAACGTTCCCACATTCCCCACTGGCGCATCGGTCCACGCATCGGGCGCGAGTGTGGTTACCTTCGCGGCACCATGTGCTCCGCCAACACGGCGGCATCCTCGGCGACACCAAAGAGCGTGGCCGATTTCCGTTTGCGCTGGAAGTGGACACCCATGAAGTGGAGGCCGGGAAGGACAGTGCTCGAGCCGTCGACCTGGATCGGGAACCCGGTGTCGTCGAAGGCGTTGGACGCTGCGACCCAGCTTGTGTAGTCAGGTCGGAACCCGGTTGTGAAGACCACGGCGCCAACGCGGGCAAGGTCAATGCTCGCAGGCGGATCGGCCTCGAACGCGTTGGGGTCGGGCATCACCGGCGCCGGCACGGCACGGGCCGCACAGTTGGCCGCCAGGAGATCCCGAATTTCGACGTAGCGAGCATCCCCAAACGCAACTGATGCGTGGAGGTCGTCGGCGAAATGGACGCGCCCGTCCTCGACGCCCGCGAATCGCCCGACGAGCTCGACCCCGAGCGCCTGGAGCGTCCGGTAGTTGAGATCGCGGCCCCCTCCATGACCCGTGAATTGCGGGTTCGAGACCAACCGAGCGCTCGGACTGGGCAGGTCGGCGAGGCGGGTCTCGTAGAAATCGCTGTCGAGAACCCAGCTCAGGACGTCACGACCCTCGATTCGGCGCGGCACCCACGGAGCGCGGCCGCACGCGAGGTAGACGTTTCGTCCGGCCTCGAAGCACTCTTCAGCGAGCTGGCAGCCGGTCTGCCCACTCCCCACGATCAACACGTCCCCTTCTGGCAGCGCGCCTGGGTTCGTATATCCCGCTGCATCAATCGTCAGGACCGAATCCACCGGCATGTGACGTGACGCGACCGGCCGGTGCGCGCGCTGATATCCGCCAGAAGCCAGCACCAACTGACGGGCTCGGATCTCCGCGTTCGACGTCCGAACAGTGAACGTTCCATCGTCGCGCGGTTCGATCGCCGTCACGTCCACGCCGGATTGGATTGGCGCGCCGAAGCTCCGGGCGTAGCGTTCGAGGTAACTGACAATCTCATCCTTCGGCATGAACCCATCAGGGTCCTCACCGTCGTAACGCGCACCCGGAAGGTGCACGGTCCAGTTGGGTACGACCAGACGGAAGCTGTCCCATCGTCGGCGCCAGGACTCGCCCACCGACCCGCGTTCAAACACTACGTGCTCAATCGCGGCACGTGTCAGCTCATAGCTCAGGGACAGGCCAGCCTGACCGGCACCGACGATCGCGACGTTCACCGTCTCAACCACTGGTCTCCCACACGCGAAGTGTTTGCGATGTTGCCCAATCGTTATAGTCAGTTTGAAGGAAATACCCATGGGCATATCCGAACCACCCGGCCGGCCCAAGCTCTTGGCGTGGCTGGCGGCCTTTGTCGTCGTGTTCGGTACCGTGTCCTGGCTTGTCACTTCGGGAATCGGTCGCCACGAAACGCCGGTGACCCACAGCCATCCGCCGCCTGCTCTCGCCCCGGGGCCAACGCCTACGGTTTGCGCGTCTGACCAGTTGCAGTTGGTCGGATCCTTCAACGACTGCGCATCTATCGACAGCGCAGCTTCTCACTGTCAGGTGTCGTCACCCGCGTTCAACATGCTGTTCAAGTTGCGGGGCTCGAGCCAGGACTTCCTTGTCTATCTCATCGTCGACGACGGTTACTCGGGTGCTCGGGAGTACAGGTTGGACACCGGGGATGCGCAGGTTGCGGTCCGTGAATATCCCATGGGCGCCCTCTGGCAGTCCGTCGCCGGGATCCTTACCGTCACCGGCAGCGACGGCCGGTCGGGAACCGTGTCCGCCACCCTGGAAACATCTCCAGTCGGTGGACCGGTTGTACCGGCTGCTTCGCTCGCCGTCAATGGACGGTGGAGTTGCCCGTGAGGCACCTCCTCTAGACGGATTCAGGCCTGGACGTGCCCCTCGTGGTTGAAGCGCGCGTGGTGCTCCGCCAGGAGGTCGGCACCATAGTCACCGCCGTTCGGCGTGCGAATGATGGTGTGGATGTGATGCCGCGACGGCTCGGGATTGTCGAACGCCACACCCGGAAGGTGCTCGAACTCGATCAGCACGACCGGGCTGTGCAGACGGTAGTAGAAGGGGTCAGTTGGGCCGGTGCCGCCCATCCACGCGAACCAGGTGTCGTCGAGATGTCCGGCGACTTCGTCCATCTTCACGGTCGCGTATCCGTCGCTCGCCCACCCGACGTACGCCATGATCGCGTCCGTCAGTCTGGCGCGCTGTGCGTCCGAGAGGCCGTCCGCTCGGATACCGCAGTATGGGACCACCGCATTGTCGCGGAACGCGCCGGTCTGCGTCAGGTTGTCGACCGGATGCCGCAGGTGGGGTGGGATCGCGTCAGGCATGATCGAGGCGTACTGGATCGCAACCTGCTGCTGGTCTGCATCGAGCGATCGGATCAGGTCGAGGCCGGCACGCTCCTCGACATCGAGCACTCGGACTCCGGTGAAGCGACCGGCTCGAATGTCGCACGGCTCGGAACCCATGAACATCGGCGTCAGTGCCAACTCGTTGCCGACGACGGCGCAATTGATCGCCAGATGGTGCCCGTCGAATTGGAATCCCCACGGCACGTCTTCTGAGGGCAGGCCGAAGAAGGACACGAAATATGGCCATTCCCCGTAATCATCCGCCCGGCCGGTCACCTCAGCGAGAAGTTCGTTGAGTCGCATGATGTCGCGCGCCTGCGCATAGCCACGACTTGACAGCGTGACGCGGAGCAAATCGAGGAATGCATTCCGTTGAAGGGTTGGCAGCTCCTCGAGCATGACCCCGTGTCGATACACGTTGATGTGTGGGTTGAACCAGGCCCGCCATTGGTTCGACTCGAACGGAAAGCTCAAGCGCGAGCGCGTCGGTGCATCCAGCGAATCCAGAAATCCCGCGGCCGCCTCCCTGATCGCTTCTGTGGCGATCCCTGTTCGAGTCCGGTTGCGAGCGGCGATAACTCCTTCTGTCGTGATGCCGCGGAATGGTTCAGCCAGCAAGGCATCGTTCTCCGCGAGGAACACCTCAAAGAACGCAGCCACTTCCGGAATCTTTCGAACCGGCGATCGCGCCGAGATCGACATGCCTTCGCGAACCCCGAACTCGGTCCAGTCGCTCACCACGTCCCTCCATTTCGGCCCAACTCGTGCAGATCGACACCGAAAGCTTCGGTCGCGAAGAGTAGGGGCAAGGTTACCCGTCCAAGGGGGGTGGGCACCGGGCCATCGGTGCCGGTCAGCGTGGCTCCTCGTACTCGGAGGCGAAGAGGTAGCTGACCGCCAGGCTGCGATACGGCCGCCAGCGGTCCGACACCGCGATCAACTCTGCCTCGGAGGGAACATGGTCGAAGCCGTAGATCCGTTGGATGACCCGACGCAACGCGATATCGCCGGTGAGAAAGACGTCTGGCCGGTTCAGCGCGACGAGCAGGAAACCGTGCGCCGACCACGGTCCGATGCCCGACACCTCGGTCAGAGCTGCCTCGACATCTTCGTCGGTCATCCGCGCAAGGGCCCCATCGCTCAGCCGCCCATCCGCGAATCGCTCCGCGAGCGCCCGAATTGTCGCGCCCTTGCGGGCTGAGAGCCCTGCAGCCCGCAGCACCTCTGGATCGGCTGCCAGGAGCTCGGCGGGCGACGGCAAATGACCGCCGAACCGGTCCTCGATGCGAGACACGATCGTGCGTGTGGCAGCGACCGACAACTGCTGACCGGCGACCTGGAAAATGAGTGTCCCGAACGCATCGAGCGGGGGGAGCTCGTCCATCCAGGCTCGCGGGCGAAAGCCTGGATGCGCGTGGATGACGCCCGCGAGCACCGGATCGGCCTTGCGAAGGAACTCGCGGGCCTTGCGGTCGGCGAGTGCGGCGCGTTGCTGCGGACGATCACCCATGCTGCAATCCCGACTTCCCTAACGTTTGGCTTTGAAGTCCACGGTGACGTCACTGATCGCGTCGGGGTGCTCCTTCAGCCATCCGCGCGCGTAGGGGCACCAGGGCAGGATCGTGAGGTGGTCTGCCCGGGCTCTGGCAAGCGCTGCTTCGACCAGTCGACCGCCGACGCCTTGGCCGCGAAACGCCTCGGGGACTTCGGTGTGCAAGAGGTGCAACCGATCACCGTGTAGCTTGTATTCCAGCCTTGCCGTGGTCCCGTCCATGGACACGACGAACTGTTTCGCGGCGGCATCGTCGATGACGGGCTGACTCTGATTCATGGCTGGCGTTCGGACGCCGGGGCGGCGGCGTCCCGTGCTGGACGAAGTGATCGTACATGGCTTCGAGCGCCCAGGCTCACCGGTTACTGGAGAATGGCGAGGCGCACGAGAAGCTCGTGCTCGGAAATGACCTGCTCGGATTCTGAGGACACCAACCGGATGAGCGCGCTCAAGTGGCTCGGCTTCGCGGCCGGGCTCGGAATCTACGGCGTTACCGTCATCAGCCTGATCAACACGTTGGTGCTCCCGCGGTCTGCCAACTCATTGATCGGCCGGGGAGTAACGCGCCTGGTGCGCAAGGGGATGTTCTTCATCTCCAATCGCCTCAAGGCATACGATGCGCGCGACACGATCCTTGCATACGCAGGCCCCGTCTGGCTTCTCGCGATGCTCCTCACGTGGCTCACCATGGTGTGGTTCGCCTTCGCATTGGTGATGTGGCCGGTGATCGACGCCGGCGCGTCGTTCGGCACTGCCCTCGAGCTGTCGGGATCATCGATGTTCACGCTCGGGTTCGCGAGCCCGGGCGGCGGTGTGCCGCTCGTGCTGACACTCGCCGCCGCCGCGAGCGGCATCGGCGTCGTGTCGTTGATGATCGCCTTCCTTCCGACGTTGTACGGCGCCTTCAACCGGCGTGAGGTCCTCGTCACCTTGCTCGAAGCACTCGCCGGCTCACCCGCCTGGGGGCCAGAGGTGCTCGCGCGCCAGGAGCTCGTCGACAGCGTCGAGAGCCTCGACGGCCTCTACACCCGCTGGGCGGAGTGGTCGGCCGAGGTCTCCGAGAGCCACACCAGCTACCGGACGCTTGTATGGCTCCGCTCGCCAACGCCGCTGCGCTCCTGGCTGACCGCGCTCCTCGCGATGCTCGACGCTGCGGCACTGCACCTCTCGCTCAATCCACTCACCGCACCAGCGAGCGCGCGCTGGTTGATGCGAATGGGGATCGTCTCGCTGCAGACGATCTCGGCGACCCTGGCGCTGCCGTACAACGCGGATCCGAAGCCGGACGATCCGATTGACTTGACGCGCGAGGACTTCGACGAGGGGATCGCCGTGCTGCAGCGTGTCGGGTGGAAAACGGAGCGCGATCTCGACGATGCCTGGGTGCACTACCGCGGCTGGCGCGTCAACTACGAGCAGACCGCGTATGGCATCGCAGCGCTCATCGATGCCCCACCCGCGCCCTGGTCCGGCCCGCGGCGCCTTGCGGGGAAGGTGATTCCGCCGGCACGACCACCGCACCGTGAGCCGTCGCTCGAGTTCGCAACGTTGCGTCGGGTGACGACCAAGCGGCGCGCCGCACGCGGCGCGCTACAGGCGCCCGCGGTTGCGGATGACGGCGAGCCGCAGAGCCCCTGATTCGCCGCAGCGTCTCGCTACTCGAGCCGTCCGACCGCCTCGACAACCGCGTGGACGCCATTGCTCCCCTCGGCCTCACGCACCTGGGCCAGATACTCGTCCACCAGCTGACGTCCGCGCTCCGGGTCGGCGACGCTCGCGATCACGTGGTACGCGGGCTCATCGGGATCCGGACGCACGAGCACGAAGCCGTCGTCGACGTAGACCTTGATGCCATCGACGAGATCCACCGAGTCGGTGCGATGGCGATCGAGCAGGATCCGCATCACGCGTCCCTTTGCCTCCCACGGGCAGAACTCGGTCGCGGTGACGTACGCAACCTGCGGGAGCGCCGCCCGAGCCTGGCTCAACGTCACGCCAACACGGGCCCGCAGCTCGAGCAGCTTCACCAGCGTGTACATGGCGTCGAACGCACCGAGGTGACCCGGCCAGGCGAAGCCGCCGTCGCCGTCCGAGGCGATGCTCGTTCCCGACATCGTCGATGCGCGGAGCACTGACGCCGGGTCGCCCGGCGTCGAGCTGAAGGTCCCGCCCTCCTCGCGCACCAGGTCGCTGATCCACATCGGTGTTGCTGCGGGAGCGAGCACGGTCCCAGGGTTGGAGCGCACCCACCATGAGCCGATGAGCCCGAGACATTCGTGCGGGGAGAGCACGACCCCTTTGTCGTCGATGATCGTGATGCGCTCGCCGGTCGGGCTGATCATGCAGCCGACATCGGCGCGAACCGTCTTGCTGATGAGCGCCGTCTCGTCGGGGACGGTGCGGTGATGTTCACCCTCGCGCATGCCGGCATTGAGTGGAATGGTCGTGACGCCGAGCTCATTGAGGATCATCGGCAGGACTGCCGACGCGTCGCTGTAGTCGTAATCGATGAGCACCCGGAACCCGGCGTTGCGGATGACGTCCGCGTCCACGGTCTCGAAGAGATGCTTGATGTAGCCAGGGATCGGCTCGCCGTACTCGATGTCGCCCATCTCGTAGAAGCCGGCGCGGCGAAAGTCCTCACGGAACAGCAGGTTCTCGAGCTTGCGCTCGGCGCGCTTGTCGATCTGCAGCCCCTCAGAGTCGAAGAACCGGATGTCGGCGCTGCGCTGATCGAGTGGTGACACCAGCACATGGATGCCGGCCGAGCACTCCGCGTCGAGCGTCGCCCACTGGGTGACGGGGACGGGGAGCTCGCGCACATCGCGAGCCTTCGCTCCGGCGCTGACGATGCCGCTGACGATCGCGCGTTTGATCATGCGCGACGAACGCGCATGGTCCTGCCCGACGACGACGCACGCCCCCTTCGACAGGGTTGCGCCGAACGCAGCGCCAAGGCGCGCGCAGAACTCGGGCGTCAGCTCAACGTTGATGAGACCGCCGAGCCCATAGGACGAGAACAGGCCGCTGCGCCATTCGCCTGCCCAGATCACCGATTCGTTCACCGTGGAGCCGGGCTCGACGGTCTTGCTCGGCCAGATCTTCACGCCGGCGCGGATCTGCGAGCCCCTGCCGAGCACGCACTCGTCGGCGATCACCGAGTTCTCCTCGAGCAGCGAATCGTTCTTGATGGTCACGTTGCGACAGACGATCGCCTGGCGCAGCCGGCAGCGCTCGCCGATGTACGAGTGCGGCCACACCACGCTGTTGCTCACCTTGGTGTTGTCGTCGATGACGCTGTAGCGGTCGATCACTCCGTGCTCATTGATGTGCGTGCCGGCCTTGAGCTTCACCTCATCGCCGATGAATGCGGGACCATCGAGCTGCACGCCGATGCCGATCTCCACGCCCTCCCCCATCCACACGTTGCCCTCACGGCGTCCCGAGATATGACAGCGGACCTTGCCGTCGAGCGCGTCCCAGTTCGCCTGCATGTAGGACTGGATCGACCCGATGTCGCACCAGTAGTCGTCGACGACGATGCCGTGAAGCGGCTCGTGGCGCCGGAGCATGGTCGGGAACACGTCCTGCGACCAGTCGGCGTTCGCACCTTCCTTGATGTGGTCCAGCACCGTGGGTTCGATGACGTAGATGCCGGTGTTGGCGTGGTCGCTGAACACCTCCCCCCACGACGGCTTTTCGAGGAAGCGCTTGATGTTTCCCTGGTCGTCGGTCACCACGACGCCGTACTCAAGTGGGTTCGGCACGGAGTGGAGCACGATCGTGGCGTGCGAGCCGCGCTCGGCGTGCGCGCGGATCACCGAGGTGAGGTCGATGTCGGTGAGCGCGTCGCCGCTGATCACCAGGAAGGTGTCGTCGAGCAGGTGTGCCGCGTTGCGGACGCTGCCGGCGGTGCCGAGCGGCCGGTCCTCGACGACGTACTCGATCTCCATGTCGAGGTCGGAACCATCGCCCAGGTGATTGCGAATCTCGGCGCCGAGGTAGGCGAGCGTCACCACCACCTGGGTGATGCCGTGCTCCTTGAGCAGGCGAAGGATGTGCTCGAGCACTGGGGTGCCCACCACCGGAACGAGCGGCTTGGGGAGACGGCTGGTCAACGGACGCAGTCGCGCTCCTTCACCCCCCGCCATGACCACTGCCTTCACGCAGCCACCTCCTCGGCACCGCCCTGCTGATGCAGATCATATGGCGCGCTGCCTGGAATTACGCGCGTGGGGGTGCTCCATCGACGGGAAGCACGACGCGCTGGTGCAGGCACATGAAGCGAAGCCGTTCGAGCAGCCCGTCGATGACGGTCGGCCAGGCAAAGTCGGCGGCATCCCGGCGGGCGGCGACGCGCAGGCGCTCGGCCAGCGCCGGTTGCTCGACGAGACCGCGCAGCGCGCTGGCGATCTCAGCGGGATCGTCGGTCTCGACGACGATCGCGTTGCCGTAGGGGCGGGCGTATTCCTCGCCGGTCGCCCCCACCATCGCGACCCCACCGGCGGCCATGACCTCGAGGCCGACCAGCCCGAACGGCTCGTGCCCGGAGTTGGCGAGCACCGCCGTCGCCGCCACGTTGATCTCGGTGACCACCTGGTCGGGGAGAAAGCGGCGCAGGTGCACGATCGGTGCGCCATGGGTATCGGTGAGCGCGCGCACGATGCCTCCGGCATCGCCGACCGGCTCATACCAATCGACCACCTCGAGCCCGCATTCAGCGGCGAAGGCGAGCACCGTCGCACCGTAGGGCTCCATGCCGCCACGCATGAGCATCCGAGCCGGTACTCCTTCCGACCGAAGCTCGGCGATCGCGGCGACCGCCTGGTTCCAGCGCTTGTCAGGGCTGAAGCGGCCGATCTTGAACGTGAGACACGGCGTCCCCGCCGCGGCCCGGATCGCTCTCGCGGCGGGCAGATCGACCTCGACGAGCGAGCTCTCCGGGATGCCGTTGGGGATGACCACGGGATTGACGCCGTAGGGCCACATCAGGTGCTTCATGTACTTGCTGACCGTGGTGATCGAGGCGACGAACTCGAGCACCGGCCAGTCGATGGCCTCGAAGCCGAAGAGGTTGTTGGCGTTCCAGAGCAGCACCGCGTTCTGACGCATCCCCAGGGTGTGCAGGCGATCACTGAGTGCCTTGCAGAACCACGCCGTGTGCCATTCCTCGCAGAGGACCGCCGTGGTTCTCCCGCCCTCCACCGCCGGGCGGATGATGCTGTCGATAATCGCATCGGGCAGGGTCGCGGTCAGGTCGCGAATCTTGGCGAGCTCACCCTCGTAGACGCCGTTTCGGTACCGATCGCTGATCTGCTGGCTCCAGCGGACCAGTTGCACGCCCTGGTCGAGCTCGACGCCGGGCTTGTCGGGGTCACCGACGAAGGCGAGCGTGGTGCGATACCCGAGCGCGGCAAAGGCGCGGCAGAGCTCGCGAGCGCGAACGCCGAGGCCGCCGGCCTGGCTGTACTGATCAGGCCCCTCGAAAGAAACCATGACGATGTCGAGGGTTTCAGGACTGAACATCGCCACACAGTGTGCGAAACCGGCCACCTGGGGCGCCGGCTTCGACTTGCACCCGGTCCCTCATCGGAGCGTCGGTTGCGACCACGGACGGGGGCCGAAGCCCCCGATCCTGGTCACGAAAGAGGCGAAGGACCGGCTGGCGGGCGCCGGTTTCTCCGCCCACGAAGAGTGTCGCAAAGGCCCCGAACATAGCCTCCGATGGTGGGACACAGATTCGTAACGGGAGGGGCACGTTGTCACAGACCAAGCAGGCGCGCCGCGTTGCCGCCCATCACGAGGTCGCGCTCGGCAGTGGTGAACTCCGCCTGCGCAAAAGCATCGATGTAGCGTCGCGCCGGAAGCAGCGGATGGTCCGATCCGAAGAGCAACCGGTCGGCACCGCAGAGATCGATCACCGCGCGGTACGCCGTCGGGGCGAAGAGGTACGGCCCCGCGGCGGTGTCGAACGAGAGCCGCCGGCAGAGCTCGGCAACCTCGGGCATGTGCGCGTAGAACGGAAGCCCGCCACCGAGATGCGCGCACACCAGATGCAGCTCCGGGTGACGAAGGGCAAACGCCGCGACCTTCCCGGGGGTCGCCGTGCCCTTCCCGGGGTAGTCGTGTCCGACGGGTTCGCTGCAGTGCAGCACGAGGGGGATCCCGAGGTCCGTGCATGCGGCGGCCACCTCGTCGAGCGCGGGCGAGGACAGTTCGAAACCCTGCGCATCCGCGTTGATCTCGCCGGCTCCGCGGAGGCCCAGGTCGGCGCACCGGCGCAGCTCGGCGACCGCGCCCGCTCGCGCGGGGCTGACGGTCGCAAAACACGTGAGCCGGTCGGGATGGTCACGCTGCACCCCGATGAGGTGGTCGTTGACCTCCGCGCAATGTGAAGCGTCTGCGAACGGCCACCCGAAACAGATCGCTCGGTCGACTCCGGTCGCATCCATGGTTGCCAGCAGCTCGTCGGCGGTGATGATGGAGCGCGCGCCCCGATGGCACATGTCGAACCATGGATCGAGATCGGCGATGGCATCGCGAGCGTCGCGCATGCTCGGCGGCAGCACGTGGACGTGGCTGTCGATGATCATCCGAGCCATCGTCCCTGGGCGAAAATCCAGGTCCCCGCGCACATTAGCACGGCGCTGGCGCCGAGCATCGCCAGGCGGGCGCGCGGGAACCGCTGGGTGAGATCCGAGACGAGCAGCACGGCGGGAAACAGCGCCAGGCTGTATCGCGGCTGGGAGCGCCAGAAGGGCAGCGATGCGGTCATCAACCACGCGATGGTGCAGTACAGCGCCAGGGATCGGGGGATCCGCGACCACATCCACATGCCGAGACACAGCACCAGCCCGAGGAGGCCGTAGGCGACCTCGCGCGCGAAGATCGAACGGGTCTCGCCGTCGAACGCCGTGAACAGGGTGTGCCAGGTTGCGGCAAATCCCGTCCACGGCGGGGTTGGCTGCAGGCCGAACGACGGAAGTTTGTCGGCGTGGAGGAGCGCCAGCGCGTCGCCGATGTGGATCTGCATGTAGGCGCCGTAGAGCACGAGCGGGAGCGTGGCGAGCAGGACCAGCAGCATTTCCGGGCGTGGCCGCCACCCGGTCCTTCGGAGCTCTTCCACGGCGAGTGCGGGGATCAAGGCAAGACCGGTGAGCCGGAAGGCGCAGGCGAGCGCCGCCGCGATGATCGCCTTGCGCGACTGGCCGGCGCGCGCGTAGTACAGGCTCGCGGCCGCGGATGCGATGAACGTGCTCTCGCTGAACGGTGCGATGAGAAAGAGCGCCGTCGGCGCCAGCGCGAGCAGCCACACCGAGAAGGTCGCCGCAGACCTGTCGCGCTCGCCGAGCACGAGACGGCCGAGGTACCAGAGGGCGATCGTCTCGGCGACGGCGTTCACCAGCCACGAGGCGATCACGCCATCCCGCGTGATGAACGTCACCGCCCGGACCAGCAGCGGGAAGCCCGGGAGAAACGCGTCCCGGTAGTCGAGATGTGCCGGGTATCCATGTGCGGCGATCGACAGGAAGCTGATCGCATCCCACGAGACCAGGTGATTGTGAATCCCGGTCAGCAACTGCGTCCCCGGGAAATCGATGGTGAGCACCGCGATGAACACCCCGAGCCACAGGAGCCGCGACACCGCGACCGCCGCCAGCGCCGTGCCCCACAGTGACGAGGTGGCCGGCCGCCCGGTCACGCGGGCGGTTCGAGCCCGTCGAGCATCGCCGGGTCGTTGCGCAGCTGCCACAGCTCGCGGAACGCGCGCAGCACCACGCCGATGTCGGCTCCGGTTGCTCGACCGGTGGTGCGCGGGTAGTGGTGCACGCCGACCTCCATGAGCTGGTAGCCGCTCCGTCGCGCGCGCACCAGCAGCTCGGTGGACACGAGTGCTCCGTCGGCGTGGAGTCCCTGGCCGACGGCCAACGGAAACAACTTGAAGGCGCAGTTGACGTCGCGCGTGGTGGGACCGAATCCGAGCCGCACGAGCCCGAAGAACGCCGTGTGGTAGAAGCGTCGAAGCCACGTGTCGCGGCGACGGATGCGATACCCGCAGATGACGCGGTTGGGTCCGTAGAGCGCCAGCAGCCGTGCTATCTCGGTGGGATCGAACTGCCCGTCGCTGTCCATGAGAAACACGGCGTCGCGCGCTGCGGCGTCAAACCCGGTGCGCAGCGCGCCACCGTACCCACGGTTGCGCGGATGCGAGATCACGCGGAGGCGCACCCCCAGGCCGTCAACGGCTGCGGCTCGCGCCGCGGTGGCATCGCTGCTGCCGTCATCGATGACGAGAATCTCGAAATCGACAACTCCCAGCTCGGTGAGCGCCGCGGCGGTGCGCCGCACCGTCTCAGCGATCACCGCCTCCTCGTTGTAGGCCGGGAGCACCGCGCTGATCGACGGGTGGACGCGCGTGAGCGTCACGTTCTCGGTCACGTCAGCCCCGGCCGCGGACGTCGTAGATGGTGATGTGGTCGGTGTGTCCGACAACCGGTAGCCCTTGGTCTGCCCACCAGCCGGTGTCCTCATGGGGGTCGATGGCGCCCGGGTCCGTGAGCCGGTTGTCAATCTCGACATAGCTGATGCCGTACTTGTGAAGCAGCGCGAAGACGGGGCACGTGGCCTCGTCCGCGCTGCACCCCGTGTACATGGTTTGCACGTCGTTGAAGCGGGTCTCGAAGCTGATGCCATAGCTCCAGAGCCATCCGCCATAGCCCATCACGCCGATGCGGCCGGCCACGGCGAGCACCGGATCGTTGGGTCGGCCGAACGTGAGCACCACGGCACCTTTGGGAGTCACGCGGTCGATTGTCGATGCAAGTTGCAGTTCCTGCGTGTTCGCAATCGTGTACGGACCGGTGACCGAATCCTGTGGAGGCGTCCAGGGCAGCAGCCGGAGCACCACCAGCGTGCCGGTGAGCAGGACCGGTGCCACGAGCACCATCGCCGCTACCCGCGGCCATATCCCGCGCCACCAGCTGGCCGCGAGCGCCCCGATCAACAGCGCCATCACCAGGTACCAGTACACGAGCAGCTTGGTGTTGTCCCAGTTCCAGGACTGGAAGACGACGAGATTGCAGGCGGCGAAGATGATCAGCCCGCCGAGGGTGAGCTCGAGCAGCGGCACCGGGAAGACGCCGGTCAGCACCCGCCCGACCCTGCCCCCGGCGAGACGCACCGCGACGGCGAGAGCGACGAAGCCGAGGAAGGGCACCGCAATCCCGAGGTTGGCGAGCCAGAACCCCCACCAATCGATGGTGCCGACCATGCCCATCGCCTGGATCGCCCCACCGAACAGATTGCCGATGGACAGGCTGAGCCGCCCGCTCGGGTTGGCCGCGCTTCCGGCGTTGGCCAGCCAGCCCGGCTCGAGCCACGGATACACGTCGCTGCCGTAGGGCGTCACCACGGCGCCGTGCTGCGAGAGCAGGAGCTGCGCGAGGCGGATGCCGCCGATCAGCACCGCCACGCCGGCGAGGGCGAACCACTCGCGCCGTCGCCTTCGCCAGAGGAGCACGAAGAGCAGGATCGACAGGGCGATCAGGGTCTGGAGGTGGACGATCGGCAGCAGGCCGATCAGCACGCCCGCGAGCGCGAAGGGCTCCCAGCTCGGGCCGTTCGATGTCGCACCCGCGAGCACGAGCAGCAGCACCGAGATCGCCGCCGCGAAACCGAAGAGGAGGGTGCGCTGCGGCAGCCACCAGGCCATGAGCGGCGTGTACCACTGCATATTCGGGAGCGGCGGAGTGCCGCCGTCGGACGGCAGCCCGTCATACGCCCGGGGTTGCGCGGCGACAGTGCCGGGCAGATCGTGCAGCGTCCATCCCACGATGGACGCGCCAGTGCCGGGATGGGTCACGACGTACTGCAGCGTGCATTGCGTCGCGGTGAACCCGTGGCTCGTGCAGGCGTCGGAGAACGCGCCGATGAATCCCAGGCCGCCACCGATGAAGCAGATGAGGAGTGCGATCACCCCGGCTCCGGTGCCGAGCCCGAGGCGCCGGCCGAGCGCGACCACCAGCAGGCCGATGACCACCATGAGCATGCCGCCGGGGATCGCCAGCGCCAGACCGGGTGCGAGGCCGAGCGTCATCAACGTTGCCGCGTGAAAGTCCGGCAGGAAGGGGTAGAGCAGCGTCGTCCCGCTGAGCAGCGGGTTGACCGGCGGGACGTTGCCCCCGACCGCGAAGCTCGACGCGGTGGTGAGGTGCTGCGACCAGTCCGCCCACACAGTTGGGTAGCCCGCCTCGAGACCGCCCGCATCGGCGTACACGGTGTGCGCGAAGATCGCGACGACGATGGCCGTTCCGCCGGCCACCGCAAGGATGGAGAACCACGGGATGCGCTGTGACCAGCGGTCTCGCGACTCCACCCACGACGCGTGCCATGTCGCCTGCGGATTGACCGTCAGCAACGACACGGCGAGCGCGGCAGCGAGGGTGACCGCCGGTCCCAGGAGCACGGCCGCGGTGTCGAGCCCCATCAGCAGGGAGAGTCCATAGGTCGCGGCCGCACCCACAAGCAGCCCGCTTGTCACGCCGATGAGCGCCCGCTCCGCAAACGTGAGGTGCGTCCTCACCAGACCGGCAAGGGCCGCGCCGGCCGCAAGGGTCAGCGCGGCGTCGAGAACGACGAGGAATGCGGTCACCCGACGTCGACCCAGACCCTCATCTGTTGGTCCGCAGAGCTCACCGGCATCGCCGTCCACATCGGATAGAAGAAGATGAACGCCGCAAGCACGCTGCCGATGACCGCATACGAGACCGGCGCCAGCGAGACCTGTCTGTCGCCGATGCGAACTCGAAGGCGTCGAATCGCCGTCAGGGCATAGGCGAGTGCGAGCGCGGTGAAGAGCAGCATGCCGAGCGCGTGATAGAAGAAGAGCACGCGCCGCTCATTCCCGGGGACCCACATCATCCACGAGGCGACATAGCCGAGCACGATGAACGCCGGGACAAAACGGCGCGAGATGACCGCGGACACGGTGACGAGTCCGGCGAACACGATCATTCCGACGAAGGCGACCACGAACCAGAACCCCGGGGACGTTCGCGCGATCTCGTACTGCGACGACGGAGCCATGTGGAACAGCGCGGTGAACTGAGCCCCCGTGTAGGACGTGTTGAAGTTGCTGGGGTTGTGATATCGCACCGCCGCCTGGTACAGGATGATCATCGCGACGAGCGACCCGAGGCCGATCAACGCCACCAGGAGACGCCACCAGTTCGGTCCTCGCGTCAGCCGCCACACGCAGAACAGCAGCGCGAGGATGCCGAGCCACCAGATCGCCGGGTTGCCCATGTCGGTGATCTGCGCCACCGCGCCATTGTTGGGCTGCGATGTCGCATAGAACAGCACCGGGTGCTCCATCACCGGCCACGTCAGCCAGAGCGACGAATAGGGATGGCTGTGGCATTCCTCGGCGTGATACCGCAGCGACGCCGCGGTGATCTGCACGATGTTGTCGATCGCCTCGACGGGGTTGGGGACGGTCAGTGATCCGACGTGCATCACCGGAACGTTGAGATCCTTGGGTGTTCCAGGGAGCCCTGAGACGGCGGGGTCGCACCCGGTGAAGAAGTACACGTCCTGGTGCGGGATCGTCTCGTAGCGCGAGAACGAGGCACCGAAGACCGCGAGCGCGATGAGGCCCGCGGCGACGTAGTGAAGGATCGCGCGTGACCCCGCGGCACGACGCCACAGCATGGTCTCCGCCCTGCCCGGCCCGGCGATGCGGCGCAACCACGGGATGAATCCCGCGAGGTATGGGGAGATGCCTCGGACGATGATCAGCCCGGCGGCGACCACGAGCGGGGCGACCGCGGTGAGCTTGGCGGCGAATGCCAGCCCGGCGATGGCTGCCATCACATAGAGCGTGGTTCGCCACTGCGCGCGGGTCCGAGCCTGCCAGTGCAGGAGGAAGGCGTAATAGAAGAGCGCGACGAAGAAGATGGCGATGATGTCGATGACGCCGGTACGGGACTCCACGAAGGCGAGCCCGTCGAAGCAGATGAAGAGCGCCGTGATCAGCGCGAAGAAGCGGTCACGGCGGAGGCGGAGGGCGACCAGGTACATGAGCCCGACCAGCAGGCTGCCGAAGATGGTCGTGCTCAGCCGCCAGGTCCAGCTGTTGAAGCCGAAGAACGCGATCGGGGGCGCCATGAGGAGCTTGGCCAGGGGCGGCTCCGGGTCGAAGTACGACTCGGCCGGCTGGCGAAGGTCCTTGGCGGCGTCGACCGGGAAGTACACCTCGTCAAACACGTAGCCGCAGGCGTTGACGTCCGTGTGATTGACCTTCACCCCGCCGACGACGCCGGGCGGCCCGATGGGCACCGTGGTGCACTCGGCGCTCGAACCCTGGGTGGTCGGGTAGCCGACCCCGAGGGCGGTGATGGTCCCGCCGCCGCTCAGGAAGTTGGGGAAGATCGGGCTGGCAAAGCGGAGGCCGAAGGCCACGAGGACGAGGACGATGACCGCGATGAGGTCGAACCGGCCGAGCTCCAGGAAGCCGCGAAGGCCCGCCCGGACGAGCGGAACGCCGCCATCGGACTCGAGTTTGGTAGGCTCTGAGTTCACGGGTTCGGTTGACATCTATTTACAAGAATTGGGAGTTCCTTTACTGCTATCCTTGTAGGCGAGGGTTACAGTCAAGGCTGCGGTCCGCAGGCTGTTTGTTGAAACTCATTCCCTTCCTGAAAGGCCGGAGGGTTCCCCCTCCGGTCTTTTTTTGCCCATCGGAGGTCGTGGACGCCGTCGCCCGGGGCGGGCGTGTGCCGGCGAATGCGTTCACGCGAGGGATGCTGACATAGGCATCAGCCCCGCGGACGTGTCTCGACTCAGGCTGCCGTGGAGATCCGGGGGGCACTCGCCGGCGTGATCGCCAGCATCCGATCGATGGCGCCCTTCGCCTGAGCGGCGATGACCGGGTCGACGGTCACTCGAGGCGCCATACGCTCCAAAGAGCGCGCGACCTTCTCGAGGGTGATCTTCTTCATGTAAGGGCACACCGCGGCCTCCGACGCGGCGAGGAATCGCTTGCCCGGCGAGTCCTCGCGCATCCGGTGGAGGATGCCCACCTCGGTGGCGACGATGAACGTCGACGCCGGGGACGCGGCCGCCCGGCGGACCATGCCTTCGGTGGAGGTCACCACCGTTGCCGGACCGGGGATGTCGCCCGACGACATCCGGTAGAGCGTCGACGACGTGCACCCGCACTCGGGGTGGACGAGCAGCTCCGCATCCGGGTATTCACGGCGCATCGCGTCGAGCCGCTCCGGAACGATGCCCGCATGCACGTGGCACTCCCCCATCCAGACGTGCAGCTTGCGACCGGTGACCCGCTCCAGGTGCGCCCCGAGAAACATGTCCGGGCAGAACAGGATCTCCCGGTCCGCCGGGATCGAGCAGATGATCGCCTCGGCATTGGATGAGGTGCAGCAGTAGTCGGAGAGCGCCTTGACCTCGGCGGTGGTGTTGACGTACGACACCACGACGGCCCCCGGGTACTGCGCTTTCCAGGCGCGCAATTGATCG
>JBAQGL010000133.1:0-3505 GCA_049287785.1 Candidatus Dormiibacterota bacterium
GAGCGCGCCGGCGTCCGCACCTTCTACGAGGTATATGGGAGCGGCGCGCCAACGATACTCCTGCTGCCTCCGTGGTCGATCGTTCACTCGCGCTGCTGGAAGATGCAGATTCCCTATCTCTCGCGACACTGCCGCCTGGTGACCTTCGACGGTCGTGGCAACGGTCGGTCCGGCCGACCAGCCGAGCCTGCGGCATACGCTGAAACGGAGTACGCCGCCGACGCCTTGGCGGTGCTCGACGCAACGGAGACTAACAGCGCCTTCCTCGTGTCCTGGTCGGTGGCAGCCCAGCGTGCGGTGGTGCTGGCCGCGGAGCAGCCCTCGCGCGTCAGCGGCATCGTCTTCATCGGTCCCGCCGTGCCGCTCCTCGCGCAGCTCAGCCGCGCTGAGGCCATGGCGGCGTTTGACGAGCGACGTCCTCCATATGACGGATGGTTCAAGTTCAACCGGCACTACTGGTTACAGGACTACGAGGGCTTCCTCGACTTCTTCATGTCGCAGGTGTTCACCGATCCGCACTCGACGAAGCAGATCGAGGATGCGGTGGGGTGGGGGAAGGAGACATCGCCGGAAACGCTTATCGCCACGGCCGCGGGTCCGGAGGTCGACGAGCCATCGCTCCGCGACCTGGTCGCTCGCGTCCAATGTCCAGCGATCGTCATTCATGGAACGGACGACGCCATCCGCTCTCATGAGTCCGGTGCCGCTTTCGCCGAGCTCATGGGCGCGGCCCTGGTCAGCCTCGAGGGTGCGGGGCATGGCCCCCACGCACGTCAGCCGGTCAAGGTGAACCTGCTGATCAGAGACTTCGCCTGTCCTCCCAAGCCCGCTGCGCAATGGTCCACTGCCACGCGACGCCGCAAACGCGCGTTGTACATCTCGTCCCCGATCGGCCTCGGCCACGCGCAGCGCGACATCGCGATCGCTGACGAACTGCGCCGGCTTCATCCCGACCTCGAGATCGACTGGCTCGCGCAGCACCCGGTGACCACCGTTTTGCAGGCCCGAGGCGAACGCATTCACCCGGCGAGCGCGGAGCTTGCCAGTGAGTCGCATCACATCGAGAGCGAATCAGCCGAGCACGACCTGCATTGTTTCCAGGCGGTGCGGCGCATGGACGAGATTTTGCTCGCGAACTTCATGGTATTCCACGACATCGTCTGCGACGAGCCGTACGACCTGTGGATCGGCGATGAGGCCTGGGACCTCGATTACTACCTGCACGAGAACCCGGAGGAGAAACGAGCCGCGTACGTCTGGCTCACCGATTTCGTCGGCTGGCTTCCCATGCCAGATGGTGGAACTTCCGAAAGCGCGCTCACCGCGGATTACAACGCCGACATGATCGAGCAGATCGCGCGCTATCCGCGGGTGCGCGACCGAGCCATCTTCGTGGGGAACGATGCCGACATCGTCCCCGATACGTTTGGACCGGGTCTCCCCTCGATACGTGAATGGACGAAGACCCACTTCGATTTCCCCGGATACGTGACGGGCTTCGATCCCGACACATTCGCTGACAAAGAACGGATTCGTGCCGAGCTCGGGTATGGACCGGACGAGCGGATATGCATCGTGACCGTCGGAGGATCCGGTGTCGGGCTCAGTCTGCTGCGCAAGGTCGTCGACGCCTATCCGGCCGCCAGGCAGCGAGTGCCGAACCTGCGCATGATCGTGGTCGCCGGTCCACGGATCGATCCTGCAAACCTGCGCGCTCCTGAGGGCGTCGAGGTGCGCACGTACGTGCACGAGCTCTACCGTCATCTTGCGGTCTGCGACCTTGCCGTGGTCCAGGGGGGTCTCACGACGTGCATGGAGCTGACAGCAAGCCGGCGACCCTTCCTGTACTTTCCGCTCGGTCATCATTTTGAGCAGACGTTCCACGTGCACCATCGGCTGCAGCGGTACGGCGCCGGTCGCTGCATGGACTACGAGCGGGAGACGAGCGCGTCGATTGCCGAGGCGATCGCCCAGGAGATTGGTCGCCGGGTGGACTACGCTGCTGTCGAGACTGACGGCGCCTCCCGTGCAGCTCAGCTGATCAGCGACTTGTTGTGACCCGCAGTCAGAGGTGCGGGCGCACGGCCCTGGCAAGTTCCCGCACCGCGGGCTCGACAGCAGATTCGGGAACGCGCCCGTAACCGATCACGAGTCCACCGCTGTTCGACGGTTTGATTCGAAACCCAGAGAGGGCGGCGACCCTGATGCCGGCACTCCTGGCGTCCTGCGCGATCGCGCAGTCGTCGACCCGAGGAGGCATTCGCAACAGGAGGTGTAGCCCGGCGGCAACGCCCTCCACCTTGAGCTCCGGCAGATGCTTGCCCAGCGCCGCCATCAGCCGATCCCGGCGCCCGCGGTAGACACCACGTGCTCGCCTCACGTGGCGATCGTAGTCGCCACGGGTCAGAAACTCTGCGAGCGTCAGCTGGTCGAGGGAAGGAGAGAACTGGTCGAGGAGATGCTTGGTGCGGGTCACGTCATCGACGAGATACGTCGGCACGACGAGCCACCCAAGTCGCAAAGATGGAGCCAGTGTTTTCGACACGGTGCCGATCTGCACCACGTGCTCGGGCGCCACACCCTGCAGCGCACGCACCGGTTCACGGTCGTAGCGGAACTCAGCGTCGTAATCGTCTTCGATGATGAGCGCACGGTTCGCGCATGCCCAGGCGATCAGTTCACGGCGTCGTTCCTCGCTCAGCACGCAGCCCGTGGGGAACTGGTGTGCCGGCGTGACCAGCACCGCGTCGGCTCCAAGGCCGCTGACGATCATCCCCTGACTGTCGACCGGTTGAGGCACGACCTCAAGGCCGTTTGCCGCGATGCGATCGCGCGCGGTGGTCTGCGACGGATCTTCAACGGCGACGCGCGAAGCCCGGCGCGCCTTGAGCATACGCATCAACAGATCGACGCTTTGCGCGGTGCCCTGGGCGATGACGATCTGGGCCGGATCAGCAATGACGCCACGCGTGCGGCCGAGGTGGTCGGCGAGCACGTCTCGCAGGGCGCGCTCGCCGCGAGCGTCCCGGTAGTCGAGGATGGCGGGTCCGGCACGGGCGACGCGCTGCATTGCAGCGATCCATTTCGTCAGCGGGAAGAGCGACACATCCGGCCTCGTCGCGCTCAGGTCATAGCGCAGCTGCGGGGCGGGCGGGTCGGCGTCGGCTCGAACGCCATTGCGCGTATGGACCTCGGCGACAACAGGTGCTTCGCGCTCCCGGCTGAGCAGGAAGCCTTGAGCTTGCAGCTGGTTGTAGGCGTCACTGACGACGCGGCGGGAGACGCCGAGTTGCTGAGCCAGCGCGCGTGAGGCCGGCAGCCGAACGCCGGAGCGCAGCGCGCGGCTGACAATCGCCTCGCGCAGCGTCCGTTCGAGAGCCGATCGAAGCGTCTCGCCGGCGCGTCGGTCCAGGGAGAGCCATCTGGCCTCATCAGACGCCATCGGGTGGATCTTGCCATACCCCGTTCCGCGTTGTGAAGCGCGCCTCTTCTGGCACCCTCATTT
>JBAQGL010000134.1:0-2981 GCA_049287785.1 Candidatus Dormiibacterota bacterium
GGCGACTGGGTGCTCCACCTGAGGTTCAAGGTACGCCGCTAAGCGGGATCTGACGGGTTTGGGGTGTCCACCAGGCGCGAGGGCGATCCCCCTTCTCGCCTGCAAGCGGCTGCGCGGCTGCTGCTCGGCGCGTGCAGATTATTTCTCGGTGGGTGCCAGGTCTTATGGTCAGGCACCTGATCACACAGATGGAGGATGTGATCCAGCCTCAGGCAGAGCACCCCGAGCGTCTGGGCGGGCAGCGGTTGGACGGCACGTGGGCGACCGAGGCCACTCATCCAGCGCTTCCCGGCACCGTCGTGACCGGAAGGGCGACCGTCGAGTGGCTTGACGATCAGCGGTTCCTGATCCAACGCTCGCACTATGACCATGAAGAGATTCCAGATGCGATCGCGGTCACTGAGCTCATCGATGGGAAACCGCCCATGCACTACTTCGACCCTCGCGGCATGCACCGGGTCTTCGCGGTCGACATCACCGCGGACACCTGGAGGTTGTGGAACTACTTACGCGGGTTCTCGCAGCGACTCACCGGCACGTTCAGCGACGACGACAACGCGATCAACGGTCACGCACAGCTATCGACCGATGACGGTTCCACCTGGGAGCACGACCTCGCGATCACGTACCGAAGGATCGGCTAAGCATGCCCGCCGCTGGCGCAGCGGGGCTGACCGCACGAGCCATCATCGACGCCAATCTGTATATGGTGCTGGCCACCGCCGATGGCACCGGACGGCCGTGGAGCTCCCCGGTCTACTTCGCACACGACGGGTACGTAGAGTTCCTCTGGGTCTCTGCGCCCGAGGCAGAACACTCTCGCAACATCGCAACGCGTCCCCAGGTCGGCATTGTGATCTTCGACTCGCACGCGCTGATTGGTACCGGCCAGGGCGTCTACATGACCGCCACCGCAGAACAGGTCGGCAATGACAGTCTGATGCGAAGTATCGAGGTGTTTTCGCGACGCGCGATCGGGCACGGCGGCGCCGCATGGACGGTCAAGGACGTGCAGACCGAGAGCGGGCTGCGGCTGTACCGGGCCGTTGCCGATTCGTACTCGATCCTTGCCAAGGACGGTCAACCCGACCATCGCATCCGCGCGCACCCAGTCTGAAAGGTGCGGCGTAAAAACACTCGGCGCACGGGCTGGCCCGGAGGGATGCCCATGCAAGTGCTGGACAGCGTGAGAGGACTGAGGGAAACGTTGATCGTCCGGCGAAGGGAGGCTAACGCCCTCGACGCCGACACTCATTCGCTTGACGCACCCGGTCATCAGGCACAACGCCACGTGCCCGAGACGTTGTGCACGGCGGGGGGCGGCGGGCTACCTGCGACGTACGCAACGGCAGCCTTCACAGAGCCTGATCGCGGCAGTCGTCCACCAGAGCGCAAGCACGGATGCATCGACACGATCCTCTACACCCTGACCGCGTTCGCTGTTCGTTGCGCTGAGGCTCGCCGTCACATGCAAGAACGGCGGACGCGGGCTCTCAACATGGAAAGATGGTCGGCGTGACATTGCCTGCCCTGCCCGAGGAGTCCTTTCAGCGAGTGCTGTGCGTCGTCGCGCACCCTGACGACATGGAGTACGGCGCGTCTGCGGCCGTAGCCCGCTGGACCACGCAAGGCATCGAGGTCGGTTATCTCGTGCTCACCCGCGGCGAGGCCGGTATGCCGAACCGCCCCGAGGAGACGGCTCGACTGCGCGTCGCCGAGCAGCAGGCTGCCTGCGCCGTCGTCGGCGTCAAGCACCTGACCGTCCTCGAACATCCGGATGGCGTCCTTGTCTATGGCCTCGACCTGCGCCGGGACATCTGCCGGGAGATCCGCCGATTCAAGCCCGACGTCGTACTCGGCGCCGGTTACCAGATCGAGACGCCCTATGGCTTCGACCAGGCCGACCACCGGGCGGCCGGGCTCGCGACACTCGACGCGGTGCGCGACGCGGGCAACCGGTGGGTCTTCCCGGAGCAGGTCGACGACGAGGACCTCGAACCGCACTCCGTGCGCTGGTTCATCGTCCCCGGGCTTGCGGGCTCCGCGACCCACGGCGTCGAGGTCACTGGTGAACCGCTGCGCCGTGGTGTCGCCTCGCTCGAGGCCCACGCCGCGTACCTGGCCGCGCTCCCCGACCATCCCGCCCCCGCGGACTTCATACCGAAGTTCACCGCGATGTGCGGCAAGGCCATGGACGTCGAGCACGCTGTCCTGTTCCGCGCCCAAGACCTGCAGGCACCAGCGGAGCCCTTCACCGAGGCCGTTCCGAACTGACCCAGGTCACCCGCTGACGATATCTGTCAGCCATCGCGTCGTCTCGGCGCAGCGGTCGCAAGACCGCGCAGAGTGCATATGGCGGGAGGTGACCTCGCGCCCGACTGGGGCACGGGCGGAGCAGCAGGCCGGGGACCTGGGCGTCGGACTCGCCGTTGGGCTGCCCTGACGGTGTGGCTGTGTGACCTGTTGGCAAGACCGTCGTGGGTGTGTGGACACTGCAGCCCGACAACAGGCCTGCAGTGACGATCCAGGCGGTTGGGGCAATGCGGCTGGGGTGCGGTCGTGATTGCGGTGCCGCCTGCACGTTCGCCTAGTGATACCCATCGTGTGCGCCCCCCGCCAGACCATCTTTCAAGCTCAGCTCAAGGTTGGCTGACATCGGGAGAGTGCACATGTTCGACGGCTGGTAGAAGGCCGAGCTCATTCATCAGCGGGCGTGGCGCGGACTCGACGACGTCGAGTTCGAGACGCTCGAGTACGTCAACCGGTTCAACCATCGACGTCTGCATGGAGAGATTGGAATTTAATCCCTCCTGCTGAGTTCGAAGCCACCCTTTCCAGCAGCCACCCCCAGTCGCCATTGCTGGGACTCACTAACCCGAGTCTCTTTGAAACCCGGGCGGTGCAATGAGGTGTTTCTCGGCGATTCCAGCGGGTTCCATCACGCGCGCTCTAGTCGTCATTCCAACCAATTCCCCACAAAA
>JBAQGL010000135.1:0-2876 GCA_049287785.1 Candidatus Dormiibacterota bacterium
GGTGAAGCCGACGACCGTGACCAGGTCGGGTCCGGTGCTGGTGATCATCTGGATGTTCTGTCCGATTGCGATCGGGCTCCCAAAACCGCCGGTGAGAGCGGTGCTCAGGCCCTGATCGATCGCCACCTCGGATGTGCTCCCGGGGAGTGGAAGGCGCCCTGCCACGACCGAGACGCTGCGAAGCGCCGCACTGGAGTCCTGGAGGCCCACCAGGGTCACGGTCGCGCCCAGGAGGCTGGTCCCGGCCGGCCCCGCGGTGACCTGCTTCTCGTAGAGGGGAACCGCCTGGACCACCCCTGGGAGGTGGGACAGCGTGGTGACCTGAGCGGGGAGCAGCCCGGACGAGCTGTCCACCCGGACGTCGAGCGAGGAGGCCCCGGCCTGCTGCAGCTGCGCCTCGGCTGCCTGCACCGTGAGGCCCTGGATGGCGAGCTGTACGGCGAGGACGACGGCGATGCCGAGCGCGACCGCGCTCGCGGTGAGGGCGCTCCGCAGGGGACGCGCCCTGATGGCGCGAACCGCCATCAGCCAGAACTCGCTCACAGCTGCAGCTTGGCGAGCCTCGCCACAAGCAGGGTCGGATCCGGCATCTCGTCGAGCGCCTGCCCGGCGTGGCTCAGGGCTACATCGTCGACCACGACCCCGTCGCGCATGATCAGGACTCGGTCCGCATAGGCAGCGACCCGGGCATCGTGGGTCACAAGAACGGCGGTCTGGTGCTCCTGGCGACACAGCCGCGTCAACAGCGCCATCACCTCATGGCCGCTCGTCCAGTCGAGGTTGCCGGTGGGCTCGTCGGCGAGGAGCAGCGATGGCGATGCGGCGAGCGCTCGGGCGAGCGCGACCCGCTGCTGCTCGCCGCCGGAGATCTCCTCGGGGCCATGGCCCTGGAGGCCGTGCAGGTTGAGCTGCTCCATGAGCGCGTCGACCCGATCGCCGATCACCTGCCGGGAGAGCTTCTGCCGATGGCGGCTCGGCGCCTCATTGCGGAGCCAGAGCGGCAATGCGACGTTCTCGGCTGCGGTGAGGGTCGGGAGCAGGTTGAAGAACTGGAAGACGACGCCGATGTGGTCGCGGCGGAAGGCCGAGCGCTCCTCGTCCTCGAGGGCGTAGACGTCGATCCCCTGGATCGTGACCGACCCCCGGTCGGGCGGTTCCAGGCCGCCGAGCATGTGCAGGAGCGTGCTCTTGCCGCAGCCGCTCGGGCCCATGATCGCGATGAAATCGCCCGCCTTGACGGTGATCGAGACGTCGCGGATCGCCTCTCGCGGTGGCCGGCTGACTCGATACGCCTTGTGGAGACCGGTGGCGACGACGATGCTGCCATCGAGGTCGCTCGCAGACGCTTCGACGGTGCTGAGCTGAGTCAGGATGCTGGCCCCTTTAGAAGGTGAGGAACGCTTCGAGAACGGATTCGATCGTGTTGGGGAACAGCCCCTCGTACTGCCCCACGGGTGGGGCGGGAAGGTTCTGGGGAAGGCTTCCGGTCGGGATGACCACAGGAGTTGCGGTGGGCGACGGCGCCGGCGTTGGCGTGGGAGCGGTGGTGGCCGGAGCAACCGCGGGGGCCTTCGGAGCCGGAGAGTTGCGCGGTGCGGGTTTCGGGGGTGGGGGGCGTCGCGGCGGTGGCGGAGAGGACGTGCCCACCTGGGCGAATTCCTCGCTGAACATCCAGACGTACGAGCAGCCCGAACGACATGCGTAGCTGCCTGGCGACATGAGGCCAGTCCAGGTGGGGGACGACCCGCTTTCGTCGGATCCAACGCCCATCTCCGTGTAGTTGCCGTCGAGGATATTGGCGCGGTGGTCGCTGCTGTTCATGAAGGCGCTGTTGATGTAGCCGGCTGGGCTCGAGGATCCTGACTCCCACCCGATGTTCTCACCAGCGGACCGGTAGCGAATACCGTAGGCCTGCATCATCGAGAAGACGAGCTGGCCGCAGCCGAGGATCGGGTGGGCGAAATAGTTGCGCTGGATCATGTCGTCGGAGCGACCGTTGACATGGATGCCGTTGCAGTTGTATGACGCACCCTCGCCGATGTTCTCGAGCGTGCCGCTGAACACCAGCGAATGCACGCCGTTGCTGGCGCGGTCACCGTTCGTCAACGAGAACAGCTGCGAATCCTCGCCGCCGTTGGCGCTGGCGACACCGGGTGTCCCGGCAAGGTGCAGCACGGCGAGCCCTGCGGCGGTGATGATCGCGGCCGTCATCACAACTGGGCGGAGGGCGCGGCGCAGTTGCCGGTCTCGGTCAGGCGTCGTCCGCACAAGAGGCGAGTCAGCACGCACTGCGCCTGCAGTTCGCACCAATTCGTCCCACGCCTGGGGCGACGGCCGATGTTCCATACAGCGATCCTTCAGGTGACAGACACTCGAACATGACCGAGCGGTTCCGGCCGGTCCCTATGAAACCCCCTCAGAGCCCCTGGGACGCTGCTTCGACAGGATCGTTGCACCGTTCAGCATGCATCCCGGAGATGCTTGATCCCAGCCTTCGGGCAGGTATTCCAACGATCACATGAGGTGGTTTGAGCTCAAATGTCGTTGCTCGACCGAGTGCAGCGGAAGGCGGAAGGGACATCTCCCGCCTCCACCCCCAGCGCCCCATCGTCCCCGGCACCGTCCGGAACGCCGGATCGCACACCCGACGAGGGCGCCGATCGGTTCCCTCCAGCAGGCTGGCAGAACCGTCCCGGTGGCGTGGCCCCGGCACCGGGAACGGCTGCTCCGACGCCGGCACCCGCGCCTGCGCCCGCGCCCGCGCCGCGTCCGTTCGAGGTTGAGCGACCCGCACCCGCGCCCGAGCCGCAACGCGCTCCGACGCTGCTGAACCGCACCGGTGGCGCGACCGCACGGGGCGGGCTCAGCAAGATGGG
>JBAQGL010000136.1:0-2785 GCA_049287785.1 Candidatus Dormiibacterota bacterium
GCTGGAGCACGCGACGTTCACGCGGCGTGAGCGTGTCGAGAATGTCCTCGACCTCGGTGCGCAGCATGGTCAGCGACGCTGCGTCGGACGGCGCCGTCGCCTCCTTGTCCTCGACAAAGTCACCGAGATGCGAATCCTCTTCCTCGCCGATCGGCGTCTCGAGTGACACGGGATCCTGCGAAACCTTGGTGATCTCGCGAACCTTCTCCGGCGTGATCCCCATCTCCTCCGCGATCTCCTCGTCGTTGGGCTCGCGGCCCAGCTCCTGGAGCAACCGGCGTGAGACACGGACGAGCTTGTTGATGGTCTCGACCATGTGGACGGGGATGCGGATGGTGCGTGCCTGGTCAGCGATGGCGCGCGTGATCGCCTGCCGGATCCACCACGTGGCGTACGTCGAGAACTTGTAGCCCTTGTGATAGTCGAACTTCTCGACGGCGCGGATCAGGCCCATGTTGCCTTCCTGGATCAGGTCGAGGAAGGACATGCCGCGGCCGATGTACTTCTTGGCAATGCTGACCACAAGACGCAGGTTCGCTTCGGTGAGCTGGTTCTTCGCCTCTTCGTCACCCTGCTCGATCAGCTTTGCGTAGTGGACCTCCTGCTCGGCCTTGAGGAGCGCGACGCGGCCGATCTCCTTGAGGTACATGCGCACCGGATCGTCGAGGGAGACGGAATCGATCGCCTCGGCCTTCGCGATGAGCTCCTCGTCGATCTCGTCGACGGTCTCGAAGTCCTTGTCCCCGTCGCTGACCTCAATCCCCATCTCGCGGAAGACATGGAAGATCCGCTCCAGGTGATCGGGCTCGACATCGATCTCCGGAAAGGCCGCGAGGATGTCATCGGGCGTGAGGTACCCGTGGTCCTTGCCCTTGATGATCAGCGCTTCGGCGGCGGAGACCAGCAGATCGGCGCCGGAGGGCGGCAGCAGCGTGGCTGCTCTGGATCGGGCGGTGGTGGTGGCTGCAGTCATCTCAACTCTGTCTCATGCGGCGCAGGCTGACGCCCGCTCTGCGAGGTCCGCCGGACGATCGGTACAAACGACAGTACTCACAATAATTGTGGAAGCCGTCTGCGTGTTCCGATTCGGGCGATCGGATAGGGAAAAGATCCACGCGGGCACGAGCAAGATGGTGGCTCGGGAACCCTCGGATCAAACATGCGCGTCCGCTCGCGCGCGGGGAGCCCCGCTCAGCGGACCGCCAGGGTGCGACGGAGATGGGGTGCATCGGCCGCAAGGCGGCTCAGCTTGGCCGCGAGCGCGTCGGCGTCCTCGGTACGGCCTTCGTCTCTGGCACGGTGCATCTCGGTCGAGATGCTCACCAGGGCCCGCCGCACGCTCTCCTCGTGGATGAGGCGCACGCAGTCGGCCATCAGCTGCTTGATCGCCTGGGGCTCCGCCTCGTCGGCGAACTCCGGCACCTCCCGGACCAGGAGCCCGGCAGCGCGACGCTGATCTCCCCCGCTGAGACGGCGCAGGGTGAATCCGGCGGGGTCGCTGGACGCGGCGTCGTAGATGCGCCGGGCGGTCGGGTTGGTGAACTCGTCGGGTCCCAGGCCGCTGTCCGACCTGAGGGCTGCCGCAAGCTCAGGCCGGATCATCACCACGCGCGCCAGCTGCGCCTCCCAGGTCGGCATCGGCTCGTCGGCATCGAGCGGCTCCGATTCATCCGCGGCGTCGGCGGCGGTCTCAGCTGGAGCGGCGACACGGATCCTGGCTGGCCGGCGCGCCCCGTCACGCATCGAGTTCGCCAGGTCGGTGCTCAGTGACCGCGCCTGGATGTCCAGGCGCCGGGCAGCCTGCTGGAGATACAGCTCGCGTGTGGTCGCTTCCGGGATCCGGGCAAGCACTGAGACCGCTCGTTCGGCCGCCGCGCGACGGGCGTCGACGCTCCCGCCCTCGCCGGCGCCCAGCGCGGCGTCGAGGAGCACCTGCCACGCTGGGGGTGATCCCTCGATCGCCTGGGCGAACGCGGCAGGATCGCTGCGGACCAGCTCGTCCGGGTCCTTGAATGCCGCCGGAAGCCGGCAGATCCGCGCCTGGATGCCCTCGGCGGCGATCACGTCCACGGCTCGGGTGGCCGCAACCCGTCCGGCCTCGTCCCCGTCGAAGCAGAGGATCAGCGTCTCCGCGATCCGGCCCAGGCTGTGCACCTGCTCGCGGGTGAGGGCCGTACCGCTGCTCGCGACCGTGTGCTCGACGCCCGCCACATGAGCGGCCATGACGTCGAAATACCCCTCCACGATCACCGCCGCGTGCTTGGCGGCGATCGCCGCTCGGGCCAGGTCGATGCCGAAGATGGCCGCCGACTTGTGATACGCCGCGGAGTCCGGGCTGTTCAGGTATTTGGGCTTGGCGTCACCGAGCGCTCGGGCCCCAAAGCCGAGCACCTCTCCTCGTTCGTCGCGGATGGGGAAGACGAGGCGATCCCGGAAGCGATCACGCGTCCTGCCTCGGCCGGGCGGGTGCGCAAGTCCGGCCTCGACGACCTCGTCGACCGTCGCTCCGCCCTTGCCGGTCAGATAGCGCGCCAGCGCGTCCTCACCGGCCCCGCCCGCCGGGGCGAACCCGACGCCGAATCGGCGCGCCAGCTGCTCGTCAACACCCCGATCGCCGAGCAGGGCTCGCCCGCGTTCGCCGGCTTCGGTGGCCCAGAGCACGTGCTGGTAGTACGCCTGCGCCTTGCCGTTGAGCTCGATCGATCGCCGGCGCTTCCGCCCGGCGCCGCGGTCCGCGTTCGGCCCGCTCTCCAGCTCGACGCCCGCGAGGTCGGCGAGCATCTCC
>JBAQGL010000137.1:0-5722 GCA_049287785.1 Candidatus Dormiibacterota bacterium
GCCCGACATGCTGTTGCCGGACACCGACCCCGAATAGGCGACCCCGCTCACTGAGCCAAAGGTGATCGCGCTGCCGCCCACATTCCCGCTCACGTGCACCGTGTTCGGGGGAGACGAAAGGGTGATGTCGCCGCTCAGCGTCGCGCCCGACTGAGCCCAGGTGAGCGTGAAGGTGCCGTTGAGCGGGCCGCTGTACTGCCCTGTCCAGGATCCAGACAGATCGACGGTCGGAGGCGCGGGAGTCGGTGTCGCAGCCGGCGCGCTCGTCGCCGCCGGGGTGCTTGTGGGCGGGATCGCGGCCGCCGCCGTCGGGGTTGGCGTGGTGGTGGTCGACGACGCGCTGCAGCCTGCAAGCAGGGCTGCGGCAGCGCCTGCTACGCCGATGACAAGTGCACGGTTCATCCTGGTATCTCCTTGGTGTCGCTGTTGAGGTTAAAGACGTATGTGACCGATACTCGCGTCCGGCGGTTGCGCGTCATCGTCTGCGCGCCGCTGGCTCGAGGGCGCGGCCCCCGACAGGAACGCGATCAACCCCGCCGCCTCGGTGAAGGTGACCTGCTTGCCTGAGGCGATATGCGTTGCGGTGCCGCGCATGCCGGGCGACCAGTCGTCGCCGCCCGGTGTCCAGAGCCGAACCATGAATGTCTCCATGGCAGGCGAGCCTACGCGGGGCTCTTCGTGCAGCCTTAAGGTTGGCTGAAAGCAGCCGACCCCTGGCCGCTGGTCGGCCCAGTGGCCCGCCGAATGCCGGGAAACGGCGAGGGCTCGACGCCGAGCTCGTCCATCGCCCGGCGGTAGTTCAGGTAATGGCGATGCGCCTCTCCGTGTCGCCCGGCGTCCGCGAGGGCACGCACGAGGCCGAGGTGAGCTTCTTCGTCGTAACGATCGGTCTCGAGGATCCGGAGCAGATGCGTGACGGCGGTATCGGCGTCGTCGGCGTGCCTCGCAAGAAGGCGGAGCACGGAGACGTACGCAGCACGGGCTTCCTCGCGCACCGACGCAGTCCAGTCGTCGTAGGGGTTCTCCTCGAGGAAGTCGCCCGCGTAGATGGCGGCGGCCGAGCTCAGGATGGGCAGCCCGTGCAGGATCTCGCCGCGCCTCAGGCGGTCGAGACCGTCCGCGGTCGCCGAGAGGAAGCGCTCCATGTCGATATCGACCGCATCGAGATTGAGGGAGACGGCGTCCTTGTCGGCGATCACGAAGTGCTCGGGGGGGAACCGGCGCTCCGGGTCGAGCACACCCCGGACCGTGGTCAGCGCCACCGACAGGCGATTGGCCACCCGATCCGGGTCCTCACCCGGCCAGAGCGTCTCCATGAGATAGGAGCGAGTCGCGGGCCGGCCCCGGCGCGCGATCAGCAGCTTCAGCAACTCGCGCGCACGCTTCGACTGCCACTCTGAAATCCTGACGAGCTCTCCGTCGCGCATCACGGAAAAGCCGCCGAGCGATTGGATTCTCACCGCCGCCCGGTCACGCGGGGTCAGGACCCCGAGAAGGCCCGCGGCCACGTTGCCACTCTGGTGTGCGCGGACCCCGAGCGCTTCGAGCTCACGTTCCGCCTTCTGGCGCACCGCCGCCGATCCCGCGCCCCGGTCGATCGACGCACGGACGAGGTCCACCTTGGCCTCGCCGAGCGGATTCCCGACGTCGCGCCAGATCGCGCCTGCCTCCGCGAGGCGGCGGAGTGTGACCCGCTGGTCCTCGGCGCTCATCGCGGCCAGCGCGATCGCATCGGCAAGACCGGCTCGGTCGTGACGAGCTCGCGCTGCCGACTCGGCCTCCACGGCCAGCGCGCGGGCACGCGTCCGGTCGCCGCCGGCAAGAGCTACCCAGCCTGAAGCGAGCACCGCGATGACATACGACATCCCGGTGCCGTATGACACCGCCCGATCAGCCAGTGCCCGTGCTCGCTCGGGATCCTCGCCGGCGACCACGGTTGCGAGACAGGCAAGGGTCGGTACCACGCCCTGCACATCCCCCGATTGCTCGGCGACCTCCAGCGCCTCCTCGAGCATGACCCGCGCCTGGGCAAGGTTGCCTCGCTCGCTGTAGATCTCGCCGATCAGTTGCAGCGGGTACGACACCATGTCCGAGTCGATCTGTCGATATCGCAGCCGGGAGGCTTCGAGGTCGGCCAGCGCCTCCTCGATGCGACCCATGCGCAGCTTGGTCTCACCTCGGTTGCTCAGGCTGAGGGCAAGAAAGCTCGCGAATGACGTCAGCTCCGCGAGGCGCACCGCGACGTCCAGCTCCTGCAGAGCTTCCGCGTATGACCCCTCCTCCATGAAGTGGGAGCCTCGGTTGGTCCGGATCCGAACCACCTGAAGAACATCCGACGCTTCCTCGGCCGCGCGGAGGGCAAGCAGGTAGTGCGCGTCGTTGGCACGCCGGTCGCCATCGAGGGCCGCCAGCATCGCCATCACCGTATGTGCCGCCGCCAGCGCCCGATGATCACCGCATGCGCCGGCCGCCGCCAGCGCCCGGGTCGCGAGCTCCCTGCATGGCTCGACGTCCCCTCGAATCCAGTGCGCGGTCGACATCCATGCGAGGAGAAGCGCCATCTCAACGGGATCGGCACCGGGATCGTCGACCCCACGCTGATAGACGGCCAGCGCTGCCTCGGGTTCGCCGCGCAGGTAGTGGATCAGGCCGATCCGCCAGGCGAGGTGCGCCGGGAGCGCATCCCGCCCGGCGGCAGCCCTCTGGAAGCAGATCATCGCCTCGTCCCAATCGCCCTGGATCTGCTGCGCCTCTCCCTCCAGCTGGTCGATCTCGGCCGTCCGGAGCTGTCCTGGGACTGCGCGGCACGCGCCGAGGACGGTGGCGATCTGACCGGCCGCCAGGAGCTTCGAGCCATCCCTGGTGACGATCGCGGCGAGCTGCTCCCCGGCACCTGCCGCGAGCAGCACCTGCATGGCGTCCGCACCCGAACCGGCCTCTGCCAGCCATGTGCCGGCTGCCACTCGAAGTTGCCTCGCCTCGGTCTCGCTCACCGGAAGCGATTCGATCGCGTAGTCACGGATCAACGGTCGGAGCGCGAACGACCCATCTGGCCCGCGCTCGACGAAGAGACCCTGTCGTGACAGGTCGGCGAGGATCGACCGCGAGCCGGCGAGCCCGATCGCCTCGCAGAGCTCAGGGGTGAACCGCTCGAAGAGCGCGAGCTTGCTCACCAGGGCCCGCACCGCATCGGGGTGGCGCGCGAACACCTCCTCCGCCAGGTACGAGAAGAGCGGTGCATGGGCTCGGTCGAGGCCCGAAAGCACCCCGTTCCAGGTCTCCCGGGGAGATGACTTCAGCGCCTCGATCGCCAGGGTCACAGCGGCCGGCCACCCGCCCGCGAGGCGATGGACTTCCGAGGCGAGCTCCTCGGAGTCGACGCCGAGCCGATCCGCCATCAGCTCCGCCACCTCCACGACGGTGAACGCGAGCTGACCGCCGTCGATCTCGTGGAGCTGTCCCTGGCCGCGCAGTCGTTCGATCTGGATGGGTGGTGGTCGCCGGCCGGCGATGACCAGATGGAGGCGCGGGGGTGCGTGCCGGCACAGGGCCTCGATGAGCCGGGCGGAGGGGCCGGACCGGTCCAGCTCGTGGGCGTCGTCGATCACCAGGAGGAGATCGCTGGAGAGCTGCGCATGCAGGATCTCGGCGAATTGCGCGGCGAGCGTGTCGGCGCGAAGAAACTGTTCCAGCTCAGGGCCGCCGGCACCCTCCGCGAGCCAGCTCACGTCGCTGGGGATGTCCGGGACCCGCAACCGCAGGGCGTCGCTCAGCTGCCGCCCCAGCGTGGGGAGGTCGAGGTCGCGGTGGTCAGCTGTATACCAGGCACACGGCGCGGTCTCCCACCACGACGCGAGGAGCGTCGACTTGCCGAATCCCGCCTCGGCGACGAGCACCGTCAGCCGGCGATTTCGGGCGGTGGCAGCCAGCTGCTCCAGGGCCGGGCGCGCGATGACGCCGTCGGTCGGGCTCCGCGGCAGGATCTTCGCAATCGGGGTCGCGTCCACGATGGACAAAGTGTGGACGCGAGCCGGTCGATTACGCCTGTGCCGGCGCCGGGCGGTGCGAGAACAGCTGGAAGACACCGCCGAGGTGGAGCCGCTTGTTGATCGCCAGGTACGCGGTGAAGCCAAGTATCAGCGAAAGCCCGGTCATAAGTCCTCGCTGAATGATCGCCGCAGCACCGGCGCTCCCCGCATCGAATCCGAGAAAGATGAGGAGCGCCGCGACGCTTGCCTCGTTGGCGCCGACACCACCGGGTATCAGGCTCACGGCTCCGCCGATGGTGCCCAGCGCGAGCACGAACGCGGCCTGCCACCAGCCGATCCTCCCCGGTTCCAGCCCCTGCAGCACCAGCCAGAACGTGGTGACGGCGACCACGACCCGCGCAGCGTCGAGCACCGAGAGCGCGAGTGCGTCTCTGCGATGCAGCAGCGATGAAGTCTCCTGCTGCAGCTCGTCGAGGGCAGGGAGCAGCCTGTTGAGAAACGGGATGTGCGCGATCAGGTCGTGGAACCGGCAGAACACCGGCGAGACGGTGAGCACGACGATGATCAGCGCGATGCCCATCGCGACGGGGATCACCGCAGCGAGTCCATAACCGAGCGCGAGGATCGCGGGCAGCGCCGAGAGGATCAGCCAGAGCATGTAGGAAAGCTCCTGCACGGTCACGGTGGCTGCGACGGTGCCGAACTCGGTGCCATCCGCGGTGCTTGCAAACGCCGCCCGAGTCAAATCGCCGAGTGGGACGATTGCGGTGATGGTCTGACCGGCAAGGTTGATGAGGATCGTGTCGCGCAGACGGAGCCTGGTGCCGACATCGATCAGCAGGTAATGCCAGCGGATTCCCTGCAGGATGTAGACGAGCACCGACAGCAGGATGATCGGCGCGATCAACGCCAGCTGGAAGTGCTCGAGCGCGCTCCCGACCTTGGCGGGGTTCAGAAACACGATGACCGCGGCGATCCCGGCAAGACCGATCACGGCGGTGAGCGCTCGCCGAATCGGAATCGGCAACCGCCGGCGCGCGGGTTGCGACACGGTGACCTGGGGCTTAGGCAGTGTCAGACGACAGCACCGTCGCTCTCGTCTGCCGCTTCCTCCGGGTCATTGAGATTGGCCTCGGCGCGACCGAGCTCGGCAAGGACCTGTTCCTCCACTCCGCTTGCCCCGAGCAGGAAGCTGTCATCGGGGGGTGGCGTCTCCTCGTCCTCGGAGTCGGAAACGGCTTCCGTCGGGTTTTCGTCCGCCATACGAGACCACTCTATACGGCGAATCGAGGTTCCGGTCATCGCCGACGAATCGACGATGACCGGGTCGCCTCACGCAGCGATGATCAGGCCGCCCGGACCTGGCGGGCACGCGGGCCCTTGTCGCTACGCTCGATCTCGAAGCTCACGCGCTCATCGCCCGCGAGGTTCTCGAATGTCAGCGAACTATCGAGTCCACTGCGATGGAAGAAATACTCCTGTCCATCCTCGGCGGTGATGAAGCCGAAGCCGCGTTCGGCGACGATCTTCTTTACGGTACCAGTCACTCTGGTCTCTCCAATTCCTTCTCGTTACGAACAGACGCAGCGCGTCCGTTCGAGAAGGAATGACGACCACGAGCGATACCCCTCGATATTCGAGGCGATGACACCACCATACCCTATCTGGCCACGGACAAACATCGAACCCGCGACGCGGGCCACCGAAAGGCACCCGGGCTTGCGGGGTGATGG
>JBAQGL010000138.1:0-4333 GCA_049287785.1 Candidatus Dormiibacterota bacterium
GGAGGACCGCTCCGGGCCAGTCCACCGCGGCCGCCACGGCCGGCAAGCGGCGCACCGCGACCAGTTCGCGGGTCGATCGATGGGCACGCGCCTCCCAGATGATGAGCGCCACCGCGGCGGCCGCGGCCACCAGCGCGATTGGCGTCAGCCACACCAGACCACCGAGCGCGGTGTAGGCCAGGCCGATCGTTTGGTTGTCCCGGAGGAGACCGGGAGCGGCGATCGACAGGCACCCGGCCACGAGTGCGATCCCGGCGAACACAACTGAGATTCGATCGAGCGGCGGGCGCTGGACCGGCAAGGACGCACCGAGCGTCTGACGCGGCTGATCCGGAGAGACCGCACGCTCCGCCGTACGCCGCTGGACCGTCGCGTCGGTGCTCTGCTCATCACTCCGCCCTGAGGCGGCGAACAGCCCGAGCGCAAGCCCGGCGGCGATCGGGATGTTCAACCAGAAGATCGTCTGCCAGGACGCGACCGTGAGGATGAGCCCGCCGTAGAGGGGTCCGAGCACGCTGCCCAGCTCCTGCACCGCGCCGATGACGCCGAGCGGCACGCTCCGGCGTTCCGCCGGCCAGAGATCGGCCACCAGCGCCAGCGTGACCGGGACAAGACCACCGCCGCCGAGGCCCTGGAGCGCCCGGCCGGCGACCACCGAACCGAGGTCGGTGGCCGACGCGGTGACCAGCGAACCGCCCGCGAAGACCGCGAGACAGAGGATCAGCAGAGGACGGCGCCCGTAGAGGTCGGAGAGCCGCCCAAGGAGCGGCATGACCACCACGTACCCGAGCAGGAAGCCGCTGACGATCGGTGTCGCCGCCTGGAGCTGATCGACGCCGACGCCGACGTCGGCCATGATCGCGGGCAGCGCGAGGACGATGACGTAGGTGTCCATGGCGGCGACGAGCACCGACGCCGCCGCAATGGCGAGGATCCAGCGGCGGCGCGCTTTCACCCGAGGGCGGGTGGCGGCGTCACTGACACGTTCTCGCCATAGTTGGTAAGAACGAGCGTGTAGGTGGTGTCCGTGGTCTTGCTGATGAACGGCCCGGTGAGCACGACCCGGCGGAGTTGGTTGGTGCCGGTGTCGATGCCGAAGGTGGCGGCGACGTTCTTCGACGGGTCAGCGCTGGTGAGCAGGGCGGCGACCGCGCTTCCCGGCAGTGAGCAGCCGATCTCGTGCAACGCCTCGCCGTTGTATCGATCATCGCTCTCGACCTGTGGCGACCGGCATTTGAGAAGCAGCGAGGACAGCCCGTTGTTCGGGTCGATGAGCTTGGCGGGGTCAGCGAAGCCGTAATCGGCCGGATTCGCGGTGGTGAACCCGGAGCCGGTCGGCAGCTTGACGGCGAACGTACCGCCCACCGAGACCACCGGAACGCTCACCGCCAGGCCGAAGATCGAGACCTGGAGCACTCCCGACATGCTGTTCGGCCGCTTCATGTCGCCGCTCCCGCCGGTCAGCTCCGCGCCAGAGCCGGTCACGTTCGCGCTCGTGAGCACGAAATGGAACGAGGGCGTGCTGTCGAGGACGGTCTTGGTCGTCTTCAGCAACGTGCCGGCGTTGAGCGACGGCCCTCCGCACGCGCCGAGCAGCAGCGCTGCGATCGTGACCACGGCGAGGCGGCGCAATCCCGCGATGACATTCCCTCCGAACGGGCCCAGGTATCGCGGGCGAGTATAGGTGTGCCGATACACTGCGACGCGTGAGTGGAGCGAGCCCCGCGTCGGCGGAGATCGATGCGGCGCAGTTCTTCGGTGTCGACATCCGCGTGGGCACGGTGGTGCGGTGCGAGGCGTTCCCGGAGGCGCGACGCCCTGCCTATCGCATGGTCATCGACTTCGGACCGCTGGGCACGCGGCAATCGTCGGCCCGGCTGACCGATCTCTACACCCCCGAACAGCTCACCGGGAGCTCGGTGGTCGCCGTCGTCAACCTTCCGGCGCGGCAGATCGGCCCGGTCCGGAGCGAGGTGCTCGTGCTCGGCGTGTACCAGGAGGGATCGGAGCGGGTGGTGCTGCTCCGTCCCGATCATCCCTGCGCTCCCGGCGATCGGGTCGGCTGAGATCACTTCTTCGAAGATCGCGTGAGCCCGCGTTCCCTCTTCGGTGAGCTCGGCGCCCGCCGCGTCAGCCCCGTGCTGCTCCTGCTGGTCATCCTGTCGTTCTTCCTGGTCTTCGCCGGGGTGTCGTGCAACCCGACCACCACCAGGGCGGCGATCTCGTCGATCGACGCGACCCAGGGCGTGACGGGCGCCCAGGCCGCCCAGGTGAATGCCTGCGTCAACGCCCTCGGCAGCACCAACATCCTCACCTACAGCGGCTGGCAGATCGCCTTCGGGAAGAACCCGGTGGTCGGATCGGTGCCGGCGGCCTGCAACCAGAACAACGCCGCCGGTGCGGACACCTCGTCAGCGAACATCGGGCCGCAGCTCCTCGCGTTCCTTGCGTTGATCAGCGTCTTCCTCGCGTTGCTGACGTCAATGCTCGGGGTGCTCGGCCTCGTGACGGCGCGGAGCCGATCCCTGGTCACCGCGATCTTTGCGGCGGGTGCGGGTGGCCTGCTTATCCTCGATCACTTCCACGTCCGCGATGCGCTGCTGTCGAAGATCTCGTCGAGCGAGGGCACGAGCATTCCCGGCCTCGATCCCGTGTCGCTGTTCAACATCAACGCGGGGATCGGGTTGATCGTGGCGCTGGTGATCCTCGCGGTCACGGTTGTCTACAACGTCGCGGCGCTGCTCGTTAAACCGGTCCCGGCGGGTGTCGCCATCGCGATTCCCGACTCTCCGGAGCACCCCCCGCCTGAAGAACCACCGCCGGCCGAGCAGCCGCCACCCTAGAGTTCTGACCCGCCAGGAGATATATCAGCTCAGCTCAGGTGGTTCCGCCGAGAAACGGGATGCCGTACGTCTCGAGCTGCGAGCCGACGGACGTCGACCAGACCTCGGCGATCGCGTCCGCCGTCCAGCCGCCGTCGCGGTAGGCGACCGACACCTCCTTCGGGTGGGCCCAGAGCGAGAGCTTGTCACCGCCAAGACCAACGCACTGCCCGGTGACGCCCGCCGCCGCATCCGAGCTCAGGAACACGAGCAGCGGCGCCACGTCGTCGGGCGTGCCCATGCCCATCTGCCTGCGCACCGTGGCCGGAAGCGGCTCGCCCTTCTCCGCCGCCTCGACCAGCGAAGCCATCCCCGGAATCGTCGAGATCATCCGGGTGATCGCATTGGGGACGATGGCGTTGACGGTGATGTTGTGCTTCGCGCATTCCATCGCCCAGGTGCGGGCGTAGGCGGCGATCCCCGCCTTGGCGGCCGCGTAGTTGGTCTGCCCGAAGTTCCCGCGCTGCCCTGCGATCGACGAGACCACGACAATCCGACCGCCCGTTCCCTGCTCCCGCATCCGGCGAACCGCGGCGCGCGCACAGGTGAAGGTGCCCCGCAGGTGGGTCTCGATCACCAGGTCGAAGTCGTCGTCGCTCATGTTCCAGAGGACGCGATCGCGAAGGATGCCGGCGTTGGTGCACATGACGTCGAGGTGGCCGAAAGCCTTCACCGCGCCGGTGACGAGCTGGTCCGCGGCCTCCGCCGACCCGACGGCACACACCTCCGCAACGACCCTGCCACCTGCACGGGCGATCTCGTCGGCGGTTGACTCGGCGACGTCGCCGTCGACGTCGTTCACGACCACGGCACATCCCGCCTGCGCGAGTGCGAGCGCATACGAGCGGCCGATCCCCCGTCCGCTCCCGGTGACAACGGCGACCTTGCCCTCGAGATCCATGGTGCGGACTCTAGGCCCCGGGCTCCACCGTGCGTTTGGCGAAGTCGATCTCGACATGCTCGCCCCTCGGCTCGTACCCGGCCTGGCGGTAGATCGAGTTGGAGACAGGATTGTCTGCATCGGTGAAGAGCATGGCCTGGTTGACGCCGGGCTGCTGCAGTGCATCGGCGGTCACCTCGTAGGTGAGACGTCGCGCGTACCCGCGGTTCCGATGCTCGGGAGGTGTGTAGACGGGACCGATGCGCGCGACCCCGGCGGCGTGTCGAAACCCGACCATTGACACGATCTGACCGTCGTCGATCCAGACGTCCAGATGCCCGCTGCCAATCATGTGGTCCGCGATTGCGTGGGGGTTGGTCGGCACGGGATGTTCGATCTCGACGCTGAAGGTCTGCAGCCATTCGGCGATCAATGGAACATCCTCGGCGCGGCCGGCCCGGCGTTGGCCAGGTGGCAGCGGCACCTCGACGAGTGAGCCCAGCTCATTGAGCAGAATCGTCCGGTCGCGTTCGATGATGTCGCCGGTGATGGCCGCCCATGCCGCGGCTAC
>JBAQGL010000139.1:0-4941 GCA_049287785.1 Candidatus Dormiibacterota bacterium
CTCACGCCATGGGCACGCTCGAGCCAGCGCTCGATCACCGCCGGGGAGACTGGCCCGAGCACGACGGTCTCGCACCGCGACCGCACCGTCTGGGGCAGCTGCTCCGGATGTGCGGAGGTCAGCACCAGGTGGGCGCGCGGTGGCGGTTCCTCGAGGGTCTTGAGCACGTTGTCGGCCGCCTGCTCGGTCAGGCGGTCGGCGCGGGCGATCACCGCGACGCGCCGGCCTCCGGCATACGCCGAGAGCGAGAGGAACTGCTGGAGCGACGGCCCGGCCTCCTCGTCACCCGCCTTGCGCTTCGGGGACGGTCGCATCCGGTCGATCCCCACGTTCTCGGAGGTCGAATCCTCGAGCCAAAAGTCGGGATGCGCCGTGAGCCCCCCGGGCCAGCTCTCGGCGTCGAGCAGCTCCGAGGCGAGGGCGAGTGCCGCGGTTGTCTTGCCGACGCCCTCGGGTCCGATCAGGAGCAGCGCGTGCGTCAGCTCCTCATCGACCCCGCTCGCCACCAGGCGCTGCAGAACGGGGCCGTGGCCGATCACCGAGTCCAGCGTGGTCACGGGACGGATTGTGCAGAATTGCCCGCGGTGACTCAGTCCCAGACGCCAGCGCAGGCGGCCGTGCCGCCGCACCGGGCCGAGACTGGACGTCACTACGCCGCGCGGGTCATCCTCTACATGGAGGCGGCGTTCCTCGTCCTCATCTCATTCGGCTTCTTCAGCGGTGCCGAGGGGAGTGACCTGCTGAGCGTTGCGGGTGGCGGAGGCCTGTGCCTCGTCGGGGTGGTGATCCTCGGTGTCGGCGCCACCCGGATGCGACACGACGTGCCGGTGGTGCGCGACCCCGCCGATCCGGACGCGAAGGTGCCGTGGGACTGGACCGATTTCGTGATGTTCTGGCCGGGGTGGTTCAGCGCGTTTCAGCTGCTCGGCTCGGTGGCGGTGATCATCACCAACCTCATCGGCAACAACTCGGATCCGACCGTGCGCAACGCGATCGAGTCGTCAGTGCTCGCCGTATGCCAGTACAGCGGCATGCTCTTCAACATTTACGTGCTCGCCTTCATGCGCCGTGGTGGCACCCTGCGCGACCTCGGCTGGCGCGGATTCAAGTGGTGGTGGCTTCCCATGGCACCGGTCGCCACATACGTCGCGCTGATCGGCGCGAACATCCTGCAGACCATCAACCAGAACCTGTTTCCCGGTGTATCCAACGGGCAGTGCCACGAGGTGCAGCACGACTACAGCCATTACTACGTGCTGGCGATCATCGTCGTCTGTGTCATCGCGCCCATCTCCGAGGAGACCATCTTCCGGGGCTTCATCTACGGGTGGTTGCATCGCTGGGGACCGGCGATCTTCGCGGTGCCGCTCAGCGCAGCGATCTTCTCGGCCGCGCACCAGCAGCTGGTGTTGTTCCTGCCACTGCTCTTTGTCGGCGTTGTCCTTGCCTCGCTCTATCAGGGGTCGCGCAGCATCATTCCGGGCATCCTCACGCACGCGCTCTTCAACCTGCCAAACATCATCGCGATCCTGAGTACGACGACCACCTGCTGAGGCCGCGCAGGCGGATTGCCGGGCGCGGTCAGACGACCGACTGGATCTGACCGCCGTCGACAGGCATCGACACGCCGGTGACGAATGACGCCCCGGGTGAGCAGAGGAAGACCGCGACCCGGGCGATCTCGTCGGGCTCACCGACGCGGCCAAGCGGATTCGCCTTGCCTGCATTGGCGAAGAACGAGTCGAGGTCAGTGACCCCGGATGCGCGCGCAATCTCGATCTGACGGTCTGTCCGGATCAACCCTGGCAGCAGCGAGTTGACGCGAATCTGCGGCGCCAGCTCGTTGGAGAGCGTCTTGGCGAGACCGCTCACCGCCCCGCGAATGCTGTTGCTCAGCGTCAGGCCGCTGATCGGCTGCTTGACGCTCGTCGAAGTGATGAACAGGATGGCCGGCGAGTCGGAGTTCCGTAGGGCCGGTAACGCAGCCTGTACCAGGTGCACCGCGCTCAGAAAGGTGAGCTGATATGCCGCCTCGAATTGCTCGTCATCAAGGTCAGCGAAGGAGTTACGCGGCGGGCCACCCGCGTTGACGACCAGTGCGTCGAGCCTCCCGAATTCGCTGACGGTGCGCTCGATAGCGTTTCGAGCCTCATCGGCGACGGCAACGTCCGCCCGAGTGGCAACCACGCGCACTCCGTGCGCACGGACCGCCTCGGCCGCGGTCTGCAACGTCGCCTCGGAGCGTGCACACATGCCGACGTCGGCGCCCTCTGCAGCGAACTGTTCGGTGATGGCCCGTCCCATGCCCTTGCTCGACGCGGCTACGAATGCGGCGCGTCCGCGAAGCCCCAGATCCACGGTTGGGGACCCTAGCAAAGTTGGCGCCGGTACGAGCGATGACCGCCCGATGTCCGCCGGTTGGACACGGAGGGTGCCTCGGCACGCCCATACTCGTTCGTGATGGTCGGCGAACTGGGAAGGGATGGCGCGCTGCCGCTGCTACCGGCAGGAGAGACGATTTTCGAGGACCTGCCGTTTGGTGCAGTTGTGCTCGACGCGCTGGCACCTGCGGTACGGAACGGCATGATCACCGTCCGAACCGGGACGCATGAGGGCGTACTTGTGATCCGCGATAGCGCGCTCGCCGAGATCGTGTGGGTCGCGGACGGTGTGCGAACCACCGACGATGACGCGCTCGCGCAGATACGCACTGACGCGTCAACGGTGTCGGCTTGCAGGCTCTCCGCCGACGCGATGGCTCTCATTGCGCCCCTCATCCGCGCCGATCCCTGTTACGCCGATCTACGCCTCGAGTGGGTGGTGTGGCCACAATTGCTCGACGATCTACGAGAACGGGGCGAGACGTTCGTCGTGGAGTTGGCGACGCCGATGGGCCGCGGCGTCACGGTCATCCAGAACGGAAGCCAGATTGCGACATTCGGCGAGTCACAATCGGCCCTTGACGGTGCGCACCTGTTGGATGAGCTCGCCGCGGGCGCGGTGGGAACTGTTCGGGTTCTCATCGACCGAGGCGGCTGGTCATCGCGGCAGCCAGTTCCCCGGCCGACATCGACATCAGGCGACGAGGCAGCCCCCACCCAGGTCGACGTCCTGCGACCCTCACGTCCGACGGTCATACACACGGACGACCCGAATGCCACCCTGTCGGCGATGTTCGGGCCGCATGCCGATACGGTGCGATGGCATCCAATCGCGGAGATCGACAGGGGTCCGGCGCGAGGGACAACCTCCGTCGAGTCCATGGTGCCGCAGCTCAAGTCGTTGGTTCAGAACAGGTTGCAGCGCTCCTCCAGGTCGGTAGAGGAGATCGTGGATATCGCGGCGAGCGATCATCAAACCGTCTCTTGGCTTGCCGACCGCGTCCGCGTGATGACGGTTCGTGGGTTCGTGCACACAACCTTCGAACAACTGGCCGACGATATGCTCGCGCTCGCTGGGAGCGACGCCGGCTGAGAAGCACGCGGACTATTGTCCGCATCGCGTCACGCGTAAGGCCGCACTGTGATGGGAACCGATGGCTGCAACTCCACGGCCTCGAACCCACGCTTCACGCGACGTTTGGGCGAGCGCCGCGCTCGTCGCACTCTGGATCGTCCCGTGGCTTGTCCTCACCACATCCACGTGGATTGCCGGCGGCCACCCCAGCGCGTCGCCAGTGGCCTTTATCAACCCTGGAGAAATCATCCGCCGCCTTGCATCGGGGACGAGCCGACTGGAGTGGTGGCTGCTGGTCGCGCCACGGTCGCAGGTCATCGCATGGCAGTTCTGGGCAAGTCTGGGGTTGACGATCGTGGCGGTGACAGCCGGTGCCGTCGGTGCACGCGTGGCGGGCCCTCGGATGACGCATGGCTCGCTGAGGCGATTCGTCCCGGCCAGCCGCCGCGTCGTCCGCACCGCGCATTGGGCGCGATCCGTTGATCTGCGCTCGCTGCGCGGACGCCCCGGTCATGCCGGGGTGTTCCTTCTTGGGCAGCACGGCCGCCGCTCGCTGGTGACGCAGCGAGAGACCAGCGTGCTGGTCATCGGCCCGACGCGGTCCGGCAAGACCGCTGCGCTGGTGATTCCCAATCTGCTTGATTGGGAGGGCCCCGCGATAGCGACGAGCACCAAGAGCGAACTCGTCGACGTTACGGCAGGTCACCGACAGTCGGTGGGCCCCGTATATGTCTATGATCCCACAGGAGCAATCGGCGATCGATTTCGGACGGTCACGTGGTCACCGATCGCGGGATGTGATGACCTCGATCGTGCCTGGATGGTCGCGTCGTGGCTCTGCGCTTCATTGCAGCAGGGCGGTGGACGTGGCGACAACGACTGGTCTCATTGGGCGGAGTCGGGCAAGTTGTTGATCGCTCCCCTGCTCTATGTCGCCGCTATCAGCTGTCGCACCATCGTCGATGTCCGAACCTGGATCCATGGGTTCGACATTGCGACCCCGATCAGCCTGCTCGAGGAGATGCTCCTTGATCCAGCGACGCTCGGAGACTCGGATCCCATCCGCGCCATGTCGATGCTCGCTTCCGTGGATCAACGACCGGAACGCGAACGTGGCACGGTGTTCTCAACGGTGATGCGAATCTTCAACGTCTTCACCGAGCGCGCCGTGGCGGAGTCCGCGCTATCGAGCCGGTTCGATGCGGACGAATTTCTTCGCCGCCGAGGCACCCTCTACCTGTGCACGCCCAGACAAGCCCCCGAGCGAGTTGCGAGCCTGTTCGTCGGCATTCTCATGACTGTGGTCACAGCAGCTTATGCACTGGCAGACAGCGCGCCGCGCCATCCAGGAGCCCCAAACCTCGGTCTCTTTCTCGATGAGCTGGCCAATATCGTCCCGATCGACGATCTCCCGGGTCTCGCGTCTCAGGGCGCGGGGCGCGGGGTCCTACTCATGTCGATCGTGCAGGACCTCAGCCAGCTCCG
>JBAQGL010000140.1:0-1753 GCA_049287785.1 Candidatus Dormiibacterota bacterium
CTTCAGGGCCTCCTCGAATCGGCCGCCGACATACAACTCATAGGAGTGACCGTCGAAGAGACCGCCGCGCATGCTGGAACCGGCGTCGGCCGAGAAACGCAGCGCCCGAGCGTATTGAGCTGCCGCTTCGCGATGCGCGCCGGCAGCGACCGCGGCGATCGCTGCTTGAGGTGCATGCTGCAGCACCGCGGCGGCATCTTCCGCAGCCTCCGCATGGTGGGCAAGCCGCGCTGAGTCGTGCGTCTCGGCGGGACGCGCTTCGAGTGCGATGAGGGCGGCGTGGTGCAGCGCGCGCCGCGCATTGGGCGCCAGCGAGGTCTCGACGGCGAGACGCGCGAGTTCGTGACGGAAGCTCACCGCTGCAATTGCCGGGATCAGCATGCCGGAACTCAAGCACTCGTCGAGGTGCGAAGCCGCCTCCGGTGCCACCGCTTCGAGCAGCCACTGCTCCGCCTGCGGCTGCAGGATCGACGCCGCTTCGAGGGCCCGATGCGCGCCCGGACTGAGACGGGCGGCGCGCGCCAGGACGGCATCGCGCACCGTGTCGGGGACACCTCGGCCTGCAGCGGCGAGCACCTCGGTTACGAAGAAGGGGTTGCCGCCGGTCTTGACATAAAGATCGGCGGCATCCACGTCCGTGGGGAGCGCCATCCGCGAGACCGCGTCGGGTGTGAGCAGCGGCAATCGGATGCGCCAACCGATGCCGGCCGAGCTGAGCTCGCCCAGCAGCATGCGGAGTGGGTGGCGGCGATCGAGTCCCTCGTCGCGATAGCTGAGAATCATCAGCAATGGCACGGTTTCGGCCCTGCGCGCGATGAGTCCGATGACGTCCAGCGTCGCCTCGTCCGCCCAGTGCACGTCCTCGACAACAAGGATGGTGGGGCCGCGCGCCAGCCGGGCCAGCAGTGCCGCGGCCAGACGGTAGGGAGGTTCGTCCTGCTCCAGAAGATGCTCGAGCTCACGTCCGGCGGCCGGCGCGATGTCGTGGAATGGACCGAGTGGCCGGGGTGTGAACAGCGCATCGCACGCGCCCCTGAGGACGCCGACCGTCTTCGCCTCCTCTGCCAGGAAGCGACTGATGAGCGCCGTCTTGCCGATCCCTGCTTCGCCGCTCACGAGGACGACGCAACCACGGTGCTGCCCCTGTACCGATGCGAGCCGCTCCGACAGCTCGGCAAGCTGGGTCTGGCGTTCGAGCAGACCCCTCCCCGCCTCACCTCTATCGTCCATTCGCACTCCCCTCAATCGGGCGACGCCCGTAACCGTACTGCAAGTCGTGCACGAGGCCAAGGAACGTGCCGGGGCTCTCTTGCCGGAGGGGCGGCTGGCGAGCGTGATACGAGCCTGGCGCCCCCGTCGGCACCAGGCTCGTCAACGGATTGACGTCGGCGGTCAGCCCCCGTCTGGGATGAAGACGAAGCCGTGCGCCGCGCTGTTTGCGTCGGTGTAATAGCCGACGAGCTCTCCGGTGTCGGACAGGGCCTGGACCGAGCTGCCGGTCGAACCACTCGGATCGTCGATCGTGGTGAAGCGTTCCCGGATCAGGATGAACCCGTGGAGCACGCCGCCGGCGTCGAAGTACTGGCCCCCGACCTCTCCGCTGTCGTTGATGCCGAAGCTCTCGGTACCGAGGCCGCTGCCGTTGGCAGCCAATGGGTCGTTGATGAGCGCACTGAGATGGCCCGACCGATCAAGGAATCCATGGTGGTCACCGTGGGCGTCAACGAGCGCTCCCGCCGCGACACCGTTGTTG
>JBAQGL010000141.1:0-10089 GCA_049287785.1 Candidatus Dormiibacterota bacterium
CCCCGAACATTACGGCGCAGAGAATCCCGGCGCGCCTCCCGATGAGCAGCCGACCGTCGCTCCGGCCGCGGCGGGGGACGCCCCTGAGGACTGACGGAGATGAGCGACGCAGTCACGGTCTTTGTCCGCCCCGGGGATCCCGCCTCTGAAGCGACGCTCCGATACCTCGATCAGCGTGGGGTCACGTACACCAAGCGAGATGTCCTCAGTGATCCGTCGGCGACTGCGATCCTCTTCGGCCGTCTCGGCAGGGTCGTCGTCCCGGTCGTCCAGGTCGGCGAGCGCCTGCTGGTCGGTCACGACCCGGTGCAGCTCGCGCGCTTCCTGCCGCGAGAGGACAGCGAGGACCAGCATGTCTCGTTCGGAGCGTCGGTGCGAACGGTGACGAGCGAGATCGCCGGAGAAAAGCACCTCCCCGCCGCCTATGGCGTGGAGGTCGGCCAGGTGAAGCCGGGCTCACCCGCTGAGGCAGCGGGGATCCTGCCCGGAGATGTGATCACCGGCATCGGCCCGTACACCGTCAACGGTGGCGCCGACCAGTTTCGGCGTGCGGTGGCGCTTCGCCAACCCGGCGACACCATGATGCTCACGCTCTGGCGCGAGGGCGACGTCTCCGAGGTCGCGGTGGCTTTCCCCGTCGAGGCTCCCCCCGAGACCGCTACCCAGGCTCCCGCCGGCGAAGAGCCCCCCACCGGGACACCGAACCCCGCCTGAGCCGGAGCACCCGGCTCACATCCGCGACGGGGCCGGCGTTTGGTATGCAGTGAGCACTGTGAAAGCGACGGCGCTGCCCCCGTTCCAGTTCGTGTTCGAACAGCACGCGATGGCGGTGCTGAACTTTCTCACCGGTTCGGTCGGCATCTCCGAGGCGGAGGACTGCTTCCAGGAGACGATGCTGAGCGCACTCCGCGCCTATCCGAGGCTGAGCGACGCCTCCAACCTGCGCGGCTGGCTGCTGACCATCGCCCGGCGCAAGGCCATTGACGCCCACCGAGCTCGAGCCCGGCGGCCGTCGCCGGTTGCCGATCCAGATCCCGGCGCCGTGGTCGATGCGCATGACGAACCCGACGAAGGCCTCTGGGACCAGGTTCGAGGCCTCCCCAGCAAGCAGCGCAAGGCCGTGGTGCTCCGGTTCGCCGCCGACAAGAGCTATCCCGAGATCGCCGCGGCGATGTCGACCACCCAGGACTCGGCTCGCCAGAGCGTGCACGAGGGATTGAAGAAACTCAGAAGGGAGCTCCGATGACTGTCGACCTGGCCATGACCAACCGATTTCTCGAACGCGCCGAGGCCAAGGGGCTCGTCGACGTGGCGGTGGCAACCATGGACAGCCCGGTCGGCACCCTGCTGTTGATGGCAACGCCCCGCGGGTTGGTCCGCATTGCCTTCGACTACGAGAACCGCGACGAGGTGCTCGGCGAGGTCGCCACGCGCCTGTCGCCTCGAATCCTCGATGCACCCCGCCGCCTCGATGCGGTCCGCCGTCAGCTCGACGGGTACTTCGCGGGCAAGCTCCGCGACTTCGACGTGCCCATCGACTGGTCGCTCACCGGTGAGTTCACCCGCAAGGTGCTCCGGCGCACCACACGGATCCCGTACGGCTCGGTGGCGAGCTACGCGGATGTTGCCGTGGGGGTTGGCACGCCACGAGGCTACCGCGCCGTCGGAAACGCGCTTGGATCCAATCCGATCCCGGTCGTGGTGCCCTGTCATCGCGTCGTCCGGACCGGAGGCGCGATCGGCGGCTATGGCGGCGGGCTGCCTCGCAAGCGGTGGCTGCTCGCGCTTGAAACCGGCTGAGGCGTTACCAGCCGGGAGGAGGCTCGGAGCGGTTGAGCAGGCGAACGAAATCCTCCGCTCGCGCGACGGCTTCCCAGCGCCTCGAGAAGAAGTCCTGGGTGATCATCCGATTGTCGGCCAGCGAGGTCACGGTGACCGCCCACTGGTTGAGGGCCCGGGAAACCTCGACCTCGTGGGTGGCGGCTTCGTTGCGCATGACGACGCCGCTGGCCGCCGGACGGCGCCCACGGTCGTTGCGTCGAGAGGACGCCATAGCCATCGCAAAGACCTCCAACAGAATCCCGGCAGGCATGCGCCTCACCGCCCCACCCATTGTCCCCCAAATGGGTGCCTCAGAGCGAGAGGGTCAGCTGGTTTCCGCTTTCGCGCTCGACCGGCTTGTCCGGCTCCTCACGTCTCGGGGCGACCACGGGCGTTGACGTCTCGACCCATTCCGGGACGCGCCCGTCCCGTACCCGCAGGGTCTCGATGACGGGCTCCGGCGGGCGTGGCAACCCGAGCCCGAGTATCGCCCCGAAATCGAAAGCATTCACCACCGCGTAATTGCTCCGGTTGTTGTTCAGCAGCACATGGAGCGGCACGCCGGAATCGCTCGCGGCGCGCATCGCGGGGATCCACTCCTCGAGCTCGGCGGGCGTGTAGAGGTAGTTGAAGCGATCGCCGCTGGTCGGCCCACTCGTATACCAGGTCTCGCGGTTGCGCCCGTGGAAGCGCGCGATGCACAGCCGCGGTGACGTGATCGCGAGCAGCGGCGGAGCGGTCGCCGAGCCGATCTGGGGAGCGTCGACGCCGACGTACACGCATTCGAGCTCGCGGAGCAGGTCCTCGGTCGCGGGCCATGCGTCGTGGTCGAACCACGAGCGGTGGCGAAATTCAATGGCGAGCAGGTCGTCGGGGTGGCGGTCGCGAGCGGCGAGCAACCACTCGCGCGCCTCGGGCCGGTTGGTCAACCATGGCGGGAACTGGTAGTGGACGGCGACCAGCTTGCCGCTCGATCTGAGTGGCACCAGCGCTGCCATGAAGTCGCGCTCCTCATCGGCGGTGGGCTTCCGCGGGATCCGGTCCTGGCGCTCGTGGCCGGTGAGGCTGCGATAGGCCTTGATGTTGAAACGGAAGTGCTCGGGGGTCCGCTCGACCCACCCTTCGACCACCTGCGGGCGTGGAATGCCGTAGAAGGTCGTGTCGATCTCCACGATCGGAAAGAACTCCGCGTAGTAGGACAGCTTGTCCCGCTGGCGGCGTCCATGCTCCAGCTCCGGAGGGTAGAAGTCGGTGTGGTCGGCCCAATTGCAGGTCCCGACCGCAATCGGTGCGCCCATATGAGCAAACAGTAACGAAGCCGTCACCAAAGCTGACGAGACTGTCGGCGTCGGTGGCCCTACGATCCCGGCGGTGGTGGTTAAGGCGGAGTCGTCCGAGAAGTGATGGCGCCCGTGCAGCGTCGTCTGAGCGTCGGTTGGCACCGGCGAACGCGGCGAGACGCGCACGTCTGGATGCTTGCCGCCGTGCTGCTCGCAATCGCTGTGTTGCTGTGGGTCGCCTACGCCGCCGCCCTGCCCGTGTTCTCGTCGCCGAGCCTGCCCTGGTGGGCATTCGCGATTGCATTCTTCATCACCGCTCGTCTGGCATCGATGGACAGTCCGCGGCGCGGGACCCAGGCGATCACGCTGGCCGCGGCACCGTTCGTGGTCGGGCTGTTTCACGCGACGCCACTGGCGCTGCTGGGCGGATACGCGGTGGGTATCGCGCTCGCCGTGGCGACCCGGCGGCCATGGGCCATCTGGCAGACCGCCTTCGAGATTATTCGTTTCGCGGTGTTCGCCGTCATCGGCATCTGGGCCTTCCGCCTGATCTCCGGCCCGCCGAGCCTGCCGGTTCCGCGCAGTGCATTCGGTGCCATCGCGGCGACGGCCATCCTGGTGTTGCGTCGGGCGGTCACGGAGGCGGTGGTGTTCCGCTCGCGAGAGCGCGGCACCTGGACCGACCTCGCCAATCACCTGCGCGCGGCGTATGTGGCCGCCATCGCGTCGACCTGCATCGGACTGATCGCCGTTCGTCTTATCCCGTTCGATCGCTACGCGCTGGTGCCGCTGGCGGTGGTCACCTTCACGGTGCTGATGACCCAGCGAGCCTGGGTGCGAGAACGCTACGACCACGAGGCTGCCGAGTTCCTGATCGGCGCAGTCGACGCCCTCGCCGGCCGGGAGCTCGAGCCCTCGATCGTGCTCCTCCTCAACCGGGCGCGCGACATCTTCCACGCGGAGATCGCGCAGCTCACCGTGTTCCCGTCGCAGCCGGCCGAGAAGGCCTTTCGCACCACCGTTCGTCACGGCCATCCCGATGACGTCATGGTGGCGCTGGGGCTCGCGGAGCTCGACGACGTGCTCGAAGCGGAGACCGCGGGCGTGATCGTGAGCGCCGGTGAGGATGGCGATCCCAGCTCGGAGATGCTCAACCGACGCAACGTCAGCGAGGCCATGGTCGCGCTGCTTCGCGGCGAGTCGCGAATGATCGGCAGTCTCATGGTCGGCGGTCACCTCGACGCGCGCAGCTTCGACGAACGCGACCTCCGCCTCTTCCGCACGCTCGCTACCCGCACCACCGCGATCCTCGAGAACAGCCGGATGGAGCGCTCGATCGCGCGCCTGACCGAGCTCCAGGAGCAGCTGACCCACCAGGCGTACCACGACTCCCTGACGGATCTCGCCAACCGTTCGCTGTTCGGCCAGCACATCGATCAGGCGTTGCGGCGCAGCGCCGAGGGGACCGCGAGCGTCGCGGTCATCTTCCTGGACATCGACGATTTCAAGGGAGTCAACGACACCCTCGGTCACGCGGCGGGTGACGCGCTCCTCGTCGAGGTGGCGGCGCGCATTCGCGCGTGCCTCCGACGTCCGGATACCGCCGCCCGCCTCGGGGGCGACGAGTTCGCGCTGCTCATCGAGGGCGTCGACAGTGCGAGTGAAGCCGAGCATGTCGCGCGACGGGTCCTCGATGTGCTCAGGGATCCATTCACCGTGTCGGGCACGTCGGTGACGGTTCGGGCGTCGCTTGGCATTGCAGTTGCAGACAACTCCGACGCAAACGCCACCAGCCTCATGCGCCATGCCGACGTCGCCATGTATGTGGCCAAGGGCGCGGGACGGAACCGCTTTGTGCTCTTCGCTCCCGGCATGGAGAGCGAGGTCGTCCACCGGCGCAAGCTCCGCGGCGAGCTCGAGAATGCGATGGAGCTGAACCAGTTCATCCTCCACTACCAGCCGGTGGTCAACCTCATCACCGGCGAGATCACCGCCGTCGAGGCGCTGGTGCGCTGGCATCACCCGCTCCGCGGGATCGTCGCTCCGGGTGAGTTCATCGGGGTCGCCGAGGAGAGCGGCCTGATCATGCAGCTCGGCGAGTTCGTCCTCCGCGCCGCGTGCGCCACCACCCTCCAGTTCCAGCGGCTCCAGACGACTCCGCTGGCGGTGTGCGTCAACGTCTCGGTGGTCCAGCTGAATTCGCCGACGTTCGTCGAGGACGTTCTCGCCATCGTCGCGGACACGGGGCTCGCGCCGGACACGCTCATCCTCGAGCTGACCGAGTCGATGTTCGTCGAGGACACCGCGATCGTGACCGCCAAGCTCGAAGCACTGCGCAGCGCGGGGATCCGCGTGGCCATCGATGACTTCGGCACCGGCTACTCGTCCTTGAGCTACCTGCGCCGCCTTCCCGTGGACATTCTCAAGATCGCCAAGCCGTTCGTCGACGACCTGGCCGGCAGTGATGACGAGGACTTCACGCGCGCCATCGTCACCATCGCCGACGCACTGCAGCTCCACGTCATCGCCGAGGGAATCGAAGCCGCGTCGCAGGTGACCCGGCTGCTCAGCCTGGGCTGCCTGGCCGGTCAGGGCTATCACCTCTGCCATCCGCTTCCCGCCAATGAGATCGAGCAACTGCTTCGGCACGGAGGCATCGACCGGTCGCGGCTGGAGGCCGAGCCCGTCGCGTCCCGGCACCCCACCCCACTCAGGTTGCTCGGCTAGCCGATGTCGACCTGGCTCGCCGTCGTCGCGCTCGCCCTGGTCGTGGTGGCGATTGCGGGCATCTCGTGGACGGCGGTGCGACGCGAGAAGTCGCGCCTCGGTTTCCTGCACAGCACCGCACTCGGGCTGCTCGAGGCCCGCGACCTGGACGCCGCGTCGGTCGACGTGCTCCGGCGCGCGTGCCGGCGTTTCGGAGCGGATTGTGGCGAGCTGACCCTCATGCCCGAAACCGGCACCGCCGCCGCATTTCGGACCACCATGCGAGGCGGCGACCCCGTCGACGTGATGCGATCGACTGACCTCGAGGACGACGAGGACGGTGCGCTGAAACCGGCGGTCTATGGCGTGGTGCACATCGCAGAGGCCTCAACCGACCCGTGGGTCGCGCGACTCTGCGGACGCCTCGGGATATCGCGAGGCGTCTCGGTGACCCTGCGTCATGGGTCACGCACGGTTGGATACATGGCGCTCGGCATGCGCGCGTCGTCAAAACGCGAATCCCGCTCCGACGATCGCCACCTCCAGGACCTTGCCAACCTGGTTGCACTCACCGTGGAACGCAGCCGGCTTCACGAGGAGCTGGTGCGTCTTGCCGCGCTCCAGAGCGAGCTCGCGGATCGCGCCTTTCACGACCCGCTGACGCAGCTCGCCAACCGTGTCCTCTTCATCGATCGCATCGAGCGCGCGCTGCTCGAACGCGACCCCGAACGCCACGTGGTGAGCGTCATCTCCGTTGACCTCGAGGACTTCCGGCGGATCAACGCCGAGCACGGACATGCGATCGGAGACGCGGTGCTCATCGAGGTCGCGCGGCGCCTGCACGAGTGCCTGCGCCGCACGGATACGGCGGCGCGGCTCGGCGGCGATGCCTTCGCCCTGCTGCTTCCTGAGGTGCTCCACCCTCGCGAGGCGGAGCTGATCGCCCAGCGGGTCGTCGAGGCCCTGGCGGCCCCGGTCGCGGGCGAGGGGATGGCCGTGTCGGTCCAGGCTTCGGTCGGTCTCGCATGCGCGAACGCCGGCGATACGTCCGCCGCCACCTTGCTCCGCCACGCGACCAACGCTGCCCAGGATGCACGCGAGGCCGGCTCCGGCACCTACCGCATCCACGGCGGCGCGACCTCCGGCATGGCGGACCCCGACCTCGCCGAGGAGCTCGAATCCGCGCTGAACAAGGGAGAGCTCGTTCTCCACTACCAACCGATCGTCGAGCTGCGAACCGGAAAGATTCTCGGGGCGGAGGCCCTGGTTCGCTGGCAGCACCCGGTTCGGGGCCTGATCGCACCGCTGCACTTTTTGCCCGTGGCCGTGGAGTGCGGCTTGATCGAGCGGATCGAGGAGTACGTGATGCGAACCGCATGCCAGCAGCTGCGTCGCTGGCAGACCGTCTACCCGGCAACACCCGAGCTCGCCATGTCGGTGAACGTCGCCGCGGGTGAGCTCAGTCGCGGGGCCCTTGTCGAGCGGGTGACCAGGTGCCTGGCCAGGATCGACATCGACCCCGCGTGCCTGATCCTCGAGGTCACCGAAAACGCCGTTCTCGAGAATCTGCACGCGGCGATCACGACCTTCGACGCCCTCCAGCGGGCGGGCGTGCACGTTGCCATCGATGACGTCGGCACCGGCTACACGTCGCTGGCGTACCTGCGGCGTCTCCCCATCGACATCCTCAAGATCGCCCGCCCGCTGGTGGCCGAGCTCGGGGATCCGAACTCGAGCGGTGAGCTGGCGCGGACCGTGGTTCGCCACGGGGAGGCGCTCCGCCTCGCTCTGGTTGCCGAGGGGGTGGAGTTGCCGCTCCAGGTCGAGCGCCTCAACGAACTCGGGTGCTCGATGGCCCAGGGATTCCACCTTGCCCGTCCGTGCGAGGCCGGCGCCATGGAGGCGTTGCTCCGCCAGGGTGGGCTCGACCCGGCCCTGTTCACGCGCACCTTTCCGCCCGTACGCGCTGCGACGAAACGCAAGCCGGCCCGGCCGCGGCGGGTACCCTCAGCGGGTGCACCAGCGCGACACCCTGCGTGAGCTGGCCGTTGCCGCGGCGGACGCGGCGGGAGCGTTGGTCGTCAGGGCGCACGCCCGTCCGGGCACGCTGACCGCGGAGGTCAAGAGCCCGGGCGACTACGTCACCGAGGTTGACCGTTCCGCGGAGCAGGCGGCGATTCGCGTGCTCCGTGCTGGCGCGCCCGACATCGCGATCCTCGCCGAGGAGTCGGGAGGGACCCGCCATGACCGCATGTGGGTGATCGATCCGGTCGACGGCACCACCAACTTCGTGCGGGGCTTCCCGGTGGTCGGGGTCAGTGTCGCCCTCGTGGAGAACGGCCGCCCGGTGATCGGCGCCGTGACCGCCCCGCTGCTCGGTGAGGCCTGGAGCGCGGCCGAAGGCGAGGGCGCGTTCGATCGCGAAGGGCAGCGTCTGACGGTCTCGACGCACTCGGGCGCGGGTGTGGTCGCCACCGGATTCCCGTTCCGCCGCAAGGAACGCCTTCCCCGCTACCTGCCGGTGTTGACCCGGGCGCTCGAGCGCTTCGAGGATCTTCGCCGCGCCGGGGCGGCGAGCCTCGACCTCGCCTACGTCGGGGCGGGTGCGTTCGACGGTTACTTCGAGCTCGGCCTCGGTCTCTGGGACATCGCGGCCGGCGCACTGCTGGTTCGCGAGGCTGGCGGCGTGGTCACCGACTGGGCAGGTGATCCCGACGCAGTATTCGCCAGCGGCGACATCCTTGCAGGCACGCCCGCATGGCACGCGGCGATGCTCGAGATCGTTGCTGCGTAACTGCGGATCCCCGTACGGGCCTTATAAGGTACGACCCCTGTGAGTACCGAGAATCCGTCGACCCCACTGCGCGACCTCCTCCGCGCCAAGCGAATCGTCGTTACCGGTGTGCTGACCCCGCGGAGCATCGCCTACGCAATCGCCGCTGCTGCGCAGGCGGCAGGCGCCGAGGTGGTGCTCACCTCATTCGGGAGGGCGATGAGCCTGACCCGGAAGAGCGCGCAGCGATTGAGCCCGGTACCCGAGGTTCTCGAGATGGACGTCACCGACGTCGCCCAGGTTCAGGCGGTGGCCGAGCATCTGCGCGGGCGTTGGGGCGGCGTCGACGGGCTGGTCCACGCGATCGGGTTCGCGCCGCCCGACTGCCTGGGGGGCGGTTTTCTCGAGGCACCCTGGAGCTCGGTGAGCACCGCGTTCCACGTGAGCAGCTACTCGCTGCAGACGCTCGCCGCGGCGTTCGCGCCACTCATGCCAGAAACGGGCGGCTCGATCGTGACGCTCACCTTCGACGCCCGGGTCGCATGGCCCGTCTACGACTGGATGGGACCGGCAAAAGCGGCGCTCGAGGCCATTGCCCGCTATCTCGCCCGTGAGCTGGGCCCGCGCCGGATCCGGGTGAACACCATCTCCGCGGGCCCGCTCGAGACCATAGCCGCACGATCGATCCCGGGATTCGAGACGCTGAAGTCATCGTGGGGAACCCACGCCCCGCTTGGATGGGACAGCTCCGACAGCGGCCCGGTCGCGGACACCGCTGCCTTCCTGCTGAGCGACCTCTCGCGCGCCATCACCGGCGAGATGATTCACGTCGACGGCGGATACCACTCCCAGGGTGCGCCGGCCATCGAGACCGCGGAGGCGAAGGTATGAGCGGCAGCAACGGCAGCAACGGCAGCCCGCGCGTGGCGATCACCGGTATCGGCGCGGTAACGCCCCTCGGGCTCGACGCCGAGTCGACCTGGCAGGCATGCCGTCGCGGCCAGGGAGGCATCGGGCCGATCACCGCCTTCGACGCATCCCACCTCACCACTCGGATTGCTGGGCAGGTGAAGGGATTCGACCCGGAAGCGGTGCTCGGCAAGAAGGAGGCGCGGCGCACCAGCCGCTGCACCCAGCTGGCGCTCTTCGCCGCGCGCCAGGCGCTGGAGGATTCCGGCCTGGAGATCGCACCGATCGCCGAGGACGTCGGCGTCCTCGTCGCCTCCGGGGTGGGCGGCATCGAGGTCATCGAGCGAAACGTCCTCGCCCTCTACAACCAGGGGCCGCGCCGGGTCTCCCCCTTCACCGTGCCCTCGATGATCATCGACATGCCCGCCGGCGCCATCGCCATCGACTGCGGCGCCAAGGGCGTGAACTACGCGATCGTCAGCGCCTGCTCATCGTCCGGTCATGCGATCGGTGAGGCTGCCGAGTGGATCCGGCGCGGCGAGGCGACGGCCATCATCACCGGCGGCACCGAGGCGTCGATCACCAACATCAGCGTTGCGG
>JBAQGL010000142.1:0-10340 GCA_049287785.1 Candidatus Dormiibacterota bacterium
CCTCGATCCCGCGCCGCCCACTCAGGGCCACGCTGTCGCGCCCCTCCTCGAGCTCGACGCCGAGCTCGGCCGCCGCCGCGGGCGTGAGCGCGACCACCTCGTAGCTCAGGTGGATCGAGTTGTCGGCCTCCTGGTCGTGATGGAGCCGGCGCAGCGCTCGCTGCACGACCCGCTGCGGGTACGCCTGGCGTGCGTCGATGACGTTGATCACGCGCTGCGCGCGCCCGAAATGAGCCAGAGGCGCTCCCGGCTGCGGCACCGGTGACGTGGTCATGATGGCCGGGTCACTCTCCCACGGCACGTAAAAGAAGTCGCGCCCCAGGAGGCCGAACTTCCAGAGCTGGTAAGCGATATCCTTCGCCGTGTACGTCGCGATACCGTCAGACTTGACCAGAACCTTGGTATCGTCGTCACCTTCGTCCTCGGCGCCCTCGGCGGGCATCACCCAGCAGCCGGCAAGCCGGCCGGTCTCGACATGGACGATCGCCCCGGACTCGCGCAGCAGCTCGAAGGCCTGCCGCCAGAAGCCGAGGCCGATGATGTCCGACTCCCAGGTGAGCAGGTCGTAGGCGATGTCGAAGCGCCGCATCGTGGCGAGGTGCGCGTTCACGATCCGCCGCGCAACGTCCTTGACGAACACCGCCGTCTCGTTGCCGCCCTCCTCGATCCGACGCAGCACGGCGCGACGCTGCTCGAGCAGCCCGGGGTCCGTGTCGTAACGTGCGGACACCGCGATGTACACCCGCGAGCAGTACTGGTCGAACGGCTCGTCCGGCATCGGCTCGATGCCGAGCTCGCGGATGCCGACCACGACGTCGGCAACCTGGACGCCGGTGTCGTCGATGTAGTTGTTCACCTCGACGGTGTGCCCGGTGCGCCGGAGGACCCGGGCAACCGTGTCTCCGATGCAGGCGTTGCGCAGATGCCCGACGTGCGCCGCCTTGTTGGGGTTGGTGGCGGTGTGCTCGACGAGGGTCTTGCCGGTGGCTGCCGCAGCCTCGGTGGGCAGGTCAACGGCGCCGGTCGTCTCGAGGACGGTCGCAGCAGCCATCACTGCCCCGGCCCAGTCGCGGTCGTCGAGCTGGGCGTTGACGTACCCGGGTGGCGTCACCGTCCAGGCCCGCACACGGGGAACCTGAGCGGCCTGGAGGTGCTCGGCGAGCTCCGCTGCGATCGCTGCCGGCGCGCGGCGCAGCACCCTGGCGAGGCCGAGCGGTGCGGGCGACGACCAGTCGCCGAACTCGGGGCGAGCCGAACGCTCGACCACCACCTCGAAGGCGGGGTCGACCCCGATGGCCTCGAGGGCACGCCGGACGGCTTCGACGAGCAGCGTCCTGGTGTCAGCCATATCGCGCAAGGGTAACGGGGAGCACGCCCGCGTCCCGACGGGCGACAATGCGCCGCCGTGGACTCGCGACCATGCGTGATCCCGGCCGCGGGCCTGGGGACGCGCTTTCTCCCTGCCACCAAGGAGCTGCCCAAAGAGCTGCTCCCGGTCCTCGATCGCCCGGTGATCCAGTGGGCCGCCGAGGAGGCCGTGGCATCGGGTGCCGATGAGATCGTCCTCGTCCTGGCTGAGGGCAAGGAGGCGCTGGCGGCCCATCTTCGCCCCGATCCCTCGCTGGAGCGCCTGCTCGAGGAGCGAGGAAAGACCGCCGAGTTGGAGGCCGTGCGCCGGGCTGGAAACCTCTGCCGGGTCACCGTGGCCCGCCAGGCCTCGCCGAGGGGCCTCGGTGACGCCGTGCTCTGTGCTGCCGGCGCTGTGGGGGATCGGACGTTCCTCTGCATGCTTCCCGACGACCTGTCGCTTGCGGAGCCGCCGGTGCTCCGCCAGCTGTGGGACGCGCATGAACGGCTCGGGACGGCCATCCTTGCCCTCATGCGAGTGCCCAGTGACCAGATCTCCAGGTACGGGTGTGCCGAGATCGCCGAGTCGCGTGGCAAGCTGCATCGCGTGAGTGGTCTCGTCGAGAAGCCGCCGGCCGCCGAGGCCCGGAGCGACCTCGCCGTCATGGGCAGGTACGTGCTCACCCCTGCGATCTTTCCGGCGCTTCGCGACACCACGCCCGGCGCCCTCGGCGAGATCCAGCTCACCGACGCGATCGGCCGGCTGCTGGCTACCGACGAGGTCTGGGGCGTGGAGTTCGAAGGCGAGCTCCTCGACGTCGGAACGCCGGCGGGGTGGCTGGCGACGAACATGCGCCTCGCACGCCGGCATCCCGAATTCCAGAGCGCATTCGCCGGCGTCGACGCGACAGGTGGGTCGTGAACGCACTTCGCCGTGAGTGGGGCGCGGTGACCTTCGTGGTCACGATCCTGGTCGGTGCCCTCGCCGTGGCGATCTCACTGGGGGTGTCCGCGGCTCATGGCACCCCCATCCCGTCAGCGGCGCCCTGCCCGACGTACACCCCATACGTGGTAACGCCGACGCCGGTCCCGACTGCGACGCCGAAGCCCACCACCAGCGGCAAGGCAACCCCGACCCCAACGGCGACCCCGATCCCCACCCCGATCGCTACCCCAACCCCGTTCAACCCGGCGCTGCAGGGCTGCCCGACAGCGCCACTCGCACCGATCACCTCGCCGACGCCGACTCCCAAGACAACCCCGACTGCCGTCGGTGCGACACCGACTGCAACGCCGACACCCACTCCGACGCCGGTCCCGACCACCCCGCCGAACTCGACGCCGCTCCCCACCGCGACCCCGACCCCGACACCCTCGTCCGGCTGAGCGGAGCCGGCTTCAGAGTGCGAAGAGCAGTCTGCTGCCGTTGACCGGGGTGATCGACGAGCGCTGCAGCTCGATGTCCACCGAGGGCGGATGCCCGGTCTCGATCACCACTGCGATGCTTTCCGAGAGGCGCAGTCCGCCGATACGGACGCAATCCCGAAGGAAGGTGAAGGCCATGGGGCGCACGAGGTTCCAGATGTAGCCGCGAACCGCCTGTGCGGTCTCCGCGGACTCGAGGACGGTTTCACCGGGACGTATGCTCCTGTCCTGAAAGGCAAGCACGCACACCTGATCGGTGAGCTGCACCGGAGCGGTCCACGAGTACTGGTCGTCGTCGGCCATCGAGCCGACAATTCGATCCTTGTCGCTGAAGAGCGCGAGCCGCTCGACCAGCAGATGCATCGGACCGGCAGGTCCCTCCACGAACAGCGGGATGTCGCGAAGCGGCTCACTGCGCTCCTGTGCGGGGTAGCGCGCGGAGAATCCCAGATCCTCAATGCCACTGAATGGCGCGGGCACCTTGATGACGAGCTCGTCCATCAGCGAGCTTCACTCAGCAGGACGGTAACGTTGCTCATCACGCTAACCCTGTGCGCGAATCTAGCACAGCGGTTCTGCGAATCGAGGTCGTCGAGTGATTGATACACTCGCGCGACCATGCCGGCACTCGACGACGTTCGAGTCCTCGATCTGACCAGGTTGCTCCCGGGGCCATTCTGCACTGTGCTCCTGGCCGACTTCGGCGCCGACGTCATCAAGGTCGAGGACACCACCGGCGGTGACTACCTGCGCTGGATGCCGCCGCTCGTGGATGAGTACTCGGCGATGTTCCACCCGCTCAACCGCAACAAGCGCTCGCTCGCGATCGATCTCAAGAATCCCATGGGGCGTGAGGCATTTCTCCGCCTTGCCACGACCGCCGACGTGGTTGTCGAGAGCTTCCGACCGGGAGTGATGGATCGACTCGGCATCGGGTTTGCCGCGCTGCGCGAGGTGAACCCGAGGATCGTGCTCTGCAGCATCAGCGGTTATGGCCAGGATGGACCGTTTCGCGACCGCGCCGGCCACGACATCAACTACGCGGCGGTTGCCGGCGTGCTCCTGCTCGGCAGCACCGCCGAGAGCGGTCCGCCGATGCCCGGCCTGCAGGTTGGAGACCTCGGTGGCGGAGCCATGGACGCCGCGCTCGCGATCATGGTCGCGTTGCATCAGGCCGCTCGCACCGGCCGCGGACAGCACTGCGACGTTTCCATGGTCGACGGCCTGATCAGCTGGGCGGGCGTGCACGCGTCACAGCTCTTCGCCACCGGTGAGCCACCGGAACCCGGTGCTGGCCTGCTGACCGGGCGCTACCCGTGTTACCGGATCTATCCGTGTGCCGACGGGTACCTGTCGGTCGGTGCGCTCGAGCCGAAGTTCTGGCGCGAGTTCGTCGAGACGATCGGTCTGCCCGAGCTCGGGGGCAACGGCCTCGTCGACGGCGACGAAGGGCGCCGAACGGTTGCGGCAGTGACGGCCGTGCTGCGCACACGGACTCGTGCCGCGTGGGAGCGGGCGCTCGAAGGGCATGACGTGTGCGTCGAGCCCGTGCTCGACATCGGCGAAACCTTCGAGCATCCCCAGGCGCAGAGCCGGGGGATGCGTCTCGACGCCGGTGACGGCAGGCCAACCGCCCAGATCGGATTTCCCATCCGGCTCAACGAATCTCCGGCGGCGTACCGACGGCCGGCGCCCCGATATGGTGAGCACACCGTCGAGGTGCTCGGCGAGGCGGGGTACGACAGCGACGAGCTCGCAATGCTGCGCATCGCGGGGGCGATCGCATGAGCCACGCCGAAGGGGCGACGCAGAGCTCGCGGCACGCTCCGCGAACCACGCGCAGCGCGCAGACGCGTGAGCGCATCATCGCCGCCGCCACCGAGGTCTTTGCGCGCTCCGGGTTTCACGGCGCGAAGGTCGCCGACATCGCCGAGCAGGCCGGGATCGCCTACGGTCTCGTCTACCACTACTTTCACAACAAGGAGGACATCCTCGCCGCGATCTTCACTGAGCGCTGGGCGCAGTACGTCACCTACCTGCACGAGGTCGGTGACATGGACATCGGCTTTCGCGAGCAGATGCGCAGGCTCGTGCACTTCTGGGTGGAGGTGTACCGCCGCGAGCCGGATCTGATGACCGTGATGATCAACGAGGTCACGCGCTCGTATGAGTTCCTCGAGTCGCACGACATCGCCACAGTGATGGTGGCCTTCGAAGCCATTGAGCAGATCATCCGCCGAGCTCGGGATCGCGGTGAGGTGGCGAGCGGCGTCGATCCGCAGCTGGCCAGCTACGTGGTCTTCGGTGCCGCCGAGATGGTGCTCACCGGCTATGTCATGGGGACGTTGCGCCGTGACGAGCCCGCCGCATTTGCCGGCGACGAAACGCAGATGCTCGAGGTCCTCCTCGACGGGCTCGCGCCGCGGCCGGCTAGCTGACCGCCGTCTCCCACCAGTCATCGACCGCGCGCGCAGTGGCTTCGAGCCCGTGCGTGTTGTCGATGATCCACGTTGCGCGATCACGCTTCTCGTCGATCGGCAGCTGCGCCGCGAGCCGCTGCAGCGCGGCCGCCTCGTCGAGTCCGTTCCGCTCGCGCAGCCGCCGGATCTGCACCTCGCGGGGCGCGTAGACGAGCAGAACACCCTCGAACATCGGCTCGCGTGCATTCTCGAAGAGCAGCGGGATGTCGACTGCCACCAGTGGGGCCGGGCCCGCGAGCGCGGCGGCGACGCGATCGCGCATGAGCTCGGTGATCCGAGGGTGCGTGATCTGATCGAGGTCGTTGCGTGCTTGCGGATCAGCGAAGACGATCCCGCCGAGACGGTCGCGGTCAAGGCTGCCGTCGGGCTGCATCACGTCCGGTCCAAACCGCGCCGCCACTTCCTCCAATGCCGGCTCACCGCGGCGGACGACCTCGCGGGCAAGCTGGTCGGCATCGATGACCGCTGCGCCGTGCGCCTCGAGCATTCGATCGACAGTGCTCTTGCCGGTGGCGATCCCCCCGGTGACGCCGATCAGTCGCATCGTCCCGGACCGTACTCCAGCGCCCGGTTCCGATGGGCGGTCAGCTGCCGGCCGGCCCCGCGCACGAACCGTCATCCGCCCATGACGCGTCGCCGCGGAGAAACAGGAGCATGCCGTGGTCGCGGTTGTCGACGATCGCCGTCCACTCCGGCGAGCGAGCCAGCTCGTCGGTCAGCGGGCCCGCGCTGTACAGCACCGCGGTGGTGTTGCTCAGGTCGAGAAGCTGCAACGCCGCCGGAGCGGTGACGGCACCGGCGGCAATGCGCTCGTAGTCGGTGAACACCGACGTGCCGAGCGAGATCGACTCGCCATATTCATACACGGATGCGCGTGGCCAGAGCCGGTCGATGACGTATCCCCCGGTGCCATAGGCGGTGAACACTCGCTGCGTTGTCGGGCTGCGCGCGAGCAGCGCGGTGGCGCAGGAGGGGTATGCGGCGGCGATCCCCTGCGGTGTCGCGCTCTGCGCGACCCTGGTACCGACGACGCCCACTCCGAGGACGCCGACGGCGAGGAGCGCAAACCCCATGACGGGCGCCGGCCGCCGCGATCGCGCGACGCCAGGCGGCCGTGCGCGACGCGCACTGATCGACCCCACCACGCCTGCGGCCATCGCCATCCACGACGGGGTCATCACCGCGACGCAGATGGCGGTGTTGCGTACCGATGTGAGCGCGAGCCCCGCCCCCACTGTGGCAAGCGCGAAGTCGCGCAGGTCGAAGCGATGCCGCAATGCAGGCCGGGCGAGCACCGTCACGGCGAGCGCCGCGAAGGAGAGCAGCAGTGCAAGCAGGACCCACATCGTCGGATCCGCGAAGTTGGGTGACTGCCACTCGATGATGCCCTTCTGACGCTCGGTGGCCCCGGTGGTCGCCGCGAACACGAACAACGACGGCCCGTAGGGGTTGACGCAGGCGGCGACCACGGATGCGCCGGCCGCGACGGCGAGGCGCCTGATGCGCCGCACGGGAGCGGATGCGCCGAGCCCCCACCTGCGCTTGACCGCCTCAACGACGACGACGATCACCAGAAAGCCGATGCCCGCGATGAACCCGGCATGCAGGTTCGCCCACAGGAGGAACAATGGGGGTAGCAGCCAGAGACGCCTGCCACCAGAGCGCAGATACGACTCGGCGATCCAGAGCGTCCAGCAGATCAGCGCGAACGTGAAGACCTGCGGCCGCGTTCCGAGGACGGGCTCGGCCGTACGCGCGGCGATCGCCAGTCCCACGGCGAGGACAACGGGCCCGGCGCCGCGAAGGCCGCCGCGCAGCAACGTCGCGAGCATCGCGCTCCATGCGACCAGTCCCATCAGCACGGTCACCAGGAAGAGGCCGCCGGCGGCGGCGAGAGCGGCGAAGACGGTCTCCGACAACCATTCGTGTGCGACCAGTGGATTGCCGAATGCGGTGTAGGCGAAGAGCTCGCCGGCGGGGATCTGGTGGTGGGCGATGATCCAATCCCCGAGGCGGATGTGCCACCAGACATCCGGGTCGCTCAGCGCGTCGAGACCGACGCCGCCTGTGAGCACGAGAACCGCTGCCAGCAAGGCGCGACGCGGATCCGACAGCCAGGCATACATCTGGCCGCGCCGGTTGGGCGTCTGTGGTGCCGATGCCGGTTCGGCGGCGCGGATCAGGGTTGCCATTCGAGCGCAGCGTAGGTGCCGCGCGGGTGCGAAAACGGTTCGCGGCCGGCTGGCGACAGATTCGTATACTCCACGCGATGGCCACCGACACCCGGTCTCCCAAGCGTCGTCAGACCTCAGCGAGCACCGGTTCGAGGCAGACGCCGGCGCCGGTCGCCGCCTATTCCGGTCATACGATTTCCTGGCGGCACTGCCTGATCGGACTCGCGGTCGGCGAGGTCGCCCTGCTGGTGATCAGCAATGTCGGGCTCATCGCCACCAACGCGGCTTTCGGCTCCACGTCCAACGGCAATATCGACGGTGGTGTGGTGGGGGTGTCGACGCTCGTGGCGGTGATCCTCGGAGGCTGGCTCGCCGCGCGGCTCGCCGGGCGTTTCGGCCTCTATCAGGGCATCGTCGTTGCCATCGGCTTCATCGCCGTCGGCGCCATCTACACGTTCTTCCAGGAATCGTCGACCATCGCAGCGTCGCTGAGCACCAACAGCCACCACCTCATCGACCTCGGCCCGATGGACCTGGGCAATCTCTTCAGCGGTGATCTGCTCGCGCTCTTCGGTGGCTCGGTCGGCGGCCTGCTGTCCGGAAAGCGCTAGAAGCGAGGCATCGGCGCCGCGTCAGACGACGCGACGCTCAGGAGATCAGACCCCGACTGCTCCCGCTGGCGTGGGCTGCCCGGAGATCGGGGCCTCGCGGTAGGACTGGCCGATGAGATCGACCCGGCCGAGCGACTGCGCGAACTCCAGACACGCAGCGCGCGTGAACCGAAGGTGCTTTCCGGGGGTGTGCCAGGCGCGCAAGTGACCCTGAGCGACGGCGCGACGGAGCGTCGAACGCGAGACACCGCAAAGTGCCGCCGCTTCGCCAGTTGTGAGGATCTCTTCCTCGCGCTCTGCCAATTCCTCCTCCTCCAGACCGTCAGCGTACAGAGACCCGGTCTCGGATCCCAAGGTGCAGTTATACAACGGTTTGGCGGGGTCGTGTGGGTCATCCCGTTGAGTGATGCGAAGAGCGTAGCGGCCGAACGTATACTCCAGACAAGGTCAACTGACTCACCAGCCCGGTTCAGAAGGCGCGAGGATCACCATGAACGTCGATGTCCAGGCAATGGCACGGCGTCTGCAGGGGAGCCTCGGGACAGTCATCGTAGGGAAGGAAGCAGAGATCGAGCTCTGCATCGTGGGGCTCCTGTGCCGCGGTCACCTTCTCATCGAGGATGTTCCCGGCACCGGCAAGACGCTTCTCGCCAAAGCGCTCGCGCGCAGCAGTGGCTGCAGCTTCGAGCGAGTGCAATTCACCCCAGACCTGCTCCCCGGCGATGTGACCGGAGTGAGCGTCTACAACCCGCAGGCTCAAACGTTTGAGTTCCGCAAAGGACCGATCTTCGCCCAGGTGCTGCTTGCTGATGAGATCAACCGAGCGACGCCCAAGACACAATCGGCACTGCTGGAGGCCATGGAGGAGTGGCAGGTGACCGTGGACGGCACCAGCCATCCGCTCCCCGATCCCTTCATGGTCCTGGCGACGCAGAACCCGATCGAGCTGGGTGGAACGTTCCCGCTTCCGGAGGCGCAGGTCGATCGCTTCCTGCTCAAGCTCCGGCTGGGGTACCTGCCGGCGGACGAGGAGGTCGCGATGCTGGATCGCTTCCAGTCGGGCAGCCCGCTCGGCGCACTCGAACCGGTCACCGATGCGGTGGAGATCAAGGCAGCCCAGGAGGTGTGCCGGGGCATCTACTGCGACGCGACCCTCAAGGATTATTGCGTCCGGATCGTCCGCCGGACCCGCGAACACCGCGACGTCTCGCTCGGCTCGTCGCCACGCGGCACGCTCGGCCTGCTTCATGCGGGACAGGCTCGCGCCGCGCTTGCCGGCAGGGACTTCGTCCTGCCCGATGACATCAAGGAGATCGCGGCCAACGTGCTCGAACATCGGGTCATGCTCCGTCCGAACGCAGAGCTCCGCGGTCTGACCGCGGCAGCGGTGCTCGAGGAGGTGCTGGCGACGGAGTCGGTGCCGATGACGGGCCGGCGTCTGGCGTGACCGGCTTCGCGGCGAGCGCCTGGAGCGCCCCGTGACCGCGCGCGTCCCGCTGATCGCCTGCGTGGCGGTGCTCGCCTTCTTTGCCGGGATCACCGGCGTACATCTTGCATACACGCTGGCCTACGTCCTCGTCCTGCTCCTGGTGGTTGCCTACATCTGGTCGCGCCTGCTCGCTCGCAAGCTGCGCGTCACCAGGGAGTCCCCGGAAGGGTCATTCATGATGGGCGAGCCGTTCGAGGAGACCTTCACGGTCAAGAACGAGAGCGGGCTGCGACTGCCGTACTGCGAGGTTCGCGACGGCACCAAGCTCCCCGGCTACGCGCCCGGACGCGCGTTCGCGATCGCTGCCGGCGGCAGCGTCACCTGGACCGCGCGGGGCATGTTCAACCTTCGCGGCGTGCATCGCTTCGGTCCCCTCGAGGCACGTCTCGGCGATCCGTTCGGCCTGTTCCCCCGATGCATCCGGGTGGCGCCGGAGAACGAGGTCATCGTCTACCCGGCGATTCATGCGCTCCTGCACGCCGTGCCACAGTGGAGCGGCAACGGCGTGGCCGAGGCACACCGCGGGCAGCCGGTGGACGTGCCGCCCGACGTTTCGACGATCCGGGACTACGCGCCCACCGACGGGCTGAGCCGCATCCACTGGGCGTCGACGGCGCGCACCGGCCGGTTGATCAGCCGGACCTTCGACACAGGCCAGAGCGCGGACCTGCTCATCATCCTCGACCTGCAGCGCGGCATCCACGCCGGCAGCGGCATCGAGTCATCGGTCGAGTACGCGATCTCGATCACCGCGTCGGTGGTGCACGGAGCGATCAGGCGTGGGCAGGCGGTCGGCCTGGTCACCAACTCCCGT
>JBAQGL010000143.1:0-4030 GCA_049287785.1 Candidatus Dormiibacterota bacterium
CCGCAACCTCGAGGACTCGCGTGCCCCAGTTACTGAGCCCGTTGGGAGTCTGGCTCGAGAGCGGCGGAACGTACTCGGTGGCGAGCCAGACGGCAGGCGCCGTTGGATCGATCACGGCCCACGAGTAGTCGCCCCAGCGGGTCGACGTCTTCGCATAGGGACCTGTCCCCGCAGCTGCGATGTTGATCGCACCGAATGCGGACTGCCCGGCGCCCAGCACCGCATATGCCGCGCTCGGAAAATGCGCGGCACCGGTGACGGTGAAGACCATCGCGACGTTGCCGGACGGCAGCGACTGGAGCGCCGGATAGATCACGTTGTTGCCGCTCGTTTCGACCACGTAGCCCTGGTGCTCGATCACCGACGCGCCGATGTGGCCGCCGCTGAGAGACGGACGAACGCTGAACCACGCGGCGCCGGCTCGAGCAGTCGAGTCGTGAGCGACCGTCACTGTGGTGGTCAGCTCACCCCAGACGAGTCCGTTGATGTACTGCGTCTGCTGCATGCGATCGTCGCCGGAGTCGATGGTGCTCGAAGAGCCCTTCTGGGTCGAAGGCGGAGGATTCCCGTACGCCTCTGACGTGATCACAGTCCTCGACAACTTGGGCAACCCGCCGTGCTGCAGCGCGGTGCGATTGGTCATCGCCCAGACACCGACGCGGGTATCACCGGTGCCGTTGGGATCAAGCGAGTTGAGGAAGAACTCCGCGTTCGGCGCGCCGGTGCTGATCGCCGGCTGCACGGAGGCGGCGATATTGCCGCCGATCTTCAGGTTGGCGAAGTGCGCGAAGTGGACGGGAGCCCCGGCCACGAGGTCCTTCTTGGAGAACGCGTAGACCTGAGCGCCGTTGAATTGCGGTCCGAGGATCGAGAACTCGTTGGTGCTGACGTAGAGGTTGTCCTGGTCGATGCCGAGCGTCGGCTGATCACCGAAGCAGGGGCAGCCGTTCCCACCCTTGTCGGTGGTATCGATCTGGTACTGGGTCCAGATGTTCTCCGGGTTGCCGGAGGAGTTGACGGCGATATCCAGTTGCGAGGACTTCCCGTCGGGGACCTCGCCGCCGCTCAGGAACAGAATGGTGGCGAACCACGTGTTGGTGGTGGGGTCGTAGTAGCAGCGCGGGTCGCTGGTGAACTGCGTCGATCCCTGGTCGAAGAGATCATTGACATTGGTCGGGCCGATCAGGCTGCGACCGTCGGTCTTGAAGATCCGGAATGCGGAGTTCACCGGCTCGAGCACGTAGCCGTTGCCGACGCACAAGCCCTGATCCGGGGGCTCGAATTGCTGGTTGAAGTTGGTGCGGCGGCTGTCGTTGCTGCTGGTCCCGTTGAAATTCTCGAGGAGCGAACTGGCTACCGAGGCCGTTGCAGCGACGGCTGTGGGCGCGGTCACGTGCAGCCGAGCGGCGCCTGCCGAGCTCGGGAGCGCACGGGCGCCACGCTGCCCGTGGTTGGCCGTCTGGCTCGCGGCGGAAGCTGCAGCATGCGATGGCGCCGCAACTCCGGTGGTGCCGCTCGCGTATATCGCCGCAGGCGCTGCCGCGGCAATGCCTGGATGAAGCGGGGCGGCCAGAGCAATGCCGGTGGCACCGATCACCGCGCCAAAGAAGACTCGACGGACCTTGTTGACGCTCACTGTGCCACCTCTCTACCGGTCCTACCCTGGAGGATCGCCGAGGCGACCCACGCCCGAATGATACGCACCCGGGTTACGTGACGGCTACTGGAACCAGCCGGCCACGTCGAGGATGGCGTTGATCCCGCCAGCCTGGTTGTAGAGGGAGACGTCGCCGGCAGGCGATCTTGTTGCGATCCCCACAAAGGCCAGGTTTGCGACCACGTCTCCCGGGCGCGGGTTGAGGTCGGATGCGACCGGTAGTGACGCGTCAGAGGGAAAGAGCGTGAGGAAGGTTGTTGCAGTACCCGCGACGGCGGTCACGTTGGCAACGACGGCAAGAGGTGGATTCGATCCCCCGGCGATCGGCAGCACGCTCTCTCCATCCACATCGACCTCAAGCGTCTGTTCCTCCCCGAGTCCCTCGCCACTGCACGCTGTTCTGGTCGACACACGGGTGTCGCAGATACGAGCGGGAGGAATCGCGTAGAAGAGCGCACCCACGGGGGTGGTCGCCAGCTCGGTGCCGTCGCCAAACCAGCCGTTGACATCGATGATGAAGTCTGTGCTCCCGATCGCGTTGTAGATGCATACATCCTGATGGGGCCCGAGTGCCGAGATGACCCGGTTGGGCAGCGCCGAATGTGCTGATGGATTCACGTTGGAGACCGCGGGCGCTTTGGCCGGGCACGCATCTGTGAGCTGGTTCGGCGCCTGCACCGCGAGGTATGTCGACTGTGTCGGTCCCACCGCGGTGAGGTTGAAGACGGCGGCTGCGGCACCCTGATTCGGAATCGAGGGAGTGTTCACAGTGGCACCGGACGGACGACCGGAGAGCACCACGTCACGCCAGGTGTTCCCCGGCAAGGGGTACTCGAAGCTGCCCGCACATTCGGTGCCCTTGCCCGCGCGCGTATCGCAGATCCTCAGTGGAAGGATGCTGTGATACTCGCCGGCGACCGGTGTCGCACCAGGTGCCGCGAAGTAGCCTTCGACGTCGACGACGACGCCGGCTTTGCCTGCTGCGTTGTAGACGGCGACGTCGCCGCCGGCCGCGAGACGAACGACGACAAGGTTCGCCTGTGCGACACCCGGGTCGAAGCTGATGTTCGAGACGTTGGGCACCGCCTCACCCGCCGGGAAGACGCTGATGAAGCTTCGCACCGTGCTCTCGCTGACCGCGGTCACGTTCAATGCCACCGCGAGCGCGCCTGCCGGCACCGACTGCCCGGACGGACCGACCTTTCCTGTGATATGCACGTCAATCGAGCTGTTTGTGCTCAGCGTGTGCCCGGCGCATTGGTTTGTCGTCGGGATGGCACGCGTATCACAGACGCGGAAAGGGCTCAGAGCGGTATACGCCCCGGGAGCGACGATGGTCACGAGCCGGGACGCGTGCGCCGAAGGTCCGCCGTTGTGGCTCACCGTCTGACCGGTGAAAGTGGTTGTGGTCGACGTTCCTCCGGAGCTCGTTTCCGTGACGGTCGCGGTGTACGTCCCAGCCGCTGCATACATGTGCGTGGTGGTCGGCGATGTCGTGGTCGCGGTGGATCCGTCTCCGAATGTCCACGCGTACGATGCGATGCTGCCGTAGGCCACAGTCGATGCCGACGCGTCAAAGTACGTCGCGACGCCCAGGGCGGAACCAGACGCAGTGAAGCTCGCCACCGGCGCCTGATCGGGGGCGACCACGATGCCGGCGGTTTGGCTGCCGGCAGTGATGGGCGTCCCAGGTGTGTTCGTCGCCAGGTCGATCGGGGTAACGACGCTTTCGTAGCTCGCTACATACGCGGTCTTCCCGTCGGGCGTGATGGTTATCCCATTTGCGTTGCCGGCGATAGCGATTGGAGTCCCGGGCGCATTCGTTGCAAGGTCGATGGGCGTGACGTTGCCTGAACCCACCGCCGTCACATACGCCGTGTCGCCGTTCGGTGTAATGGCGATACCCGCGGCGTTGGAGCCGACCGCGATCGGAGTTCCCGCGACATTGGTTGACGTATCGATCGGCGTCACATCGTTCGACCGTACATTCACAACATAGAGGGTGGCGCCGTTAGGGCTGAGAGCCATCCGCCCCGGGACGTTGCCAACCGCGATTGGCGTGCCGGGAACCCGCGTCGCCAGGTCGATCGGCACCACGTCGTTCGAGCCTTGAACCGCCACATACGCGGTCTGTCCATTTGGGGTTATTGCTATGCCGGTGGGCTCCGATCCCACGGGAATCGACGGTTGAGTGGTATTGGCCGGGATGTTGATCGGGGTGACGGTGTTCGAGAAGGTGTTGGTCACGTAGGCGGTCTTGCCGTTGGGCGCGATGGCAATGTCCTCCGGAAACGACCCCACCGGTATTGGTACACCAGGTCTGTTGTCTAGGGTGGTGATTGGAGTGACGTTGTCGGAATCCCCATTCACAAC
>JBAQGL010000144.1:0-4111 GCA_049287785.1 Candidatus Dormiibacterota bacterium
GCCGCGGTCTGCGCGGTGCTGAGATCCTCTCCGTAGAAGAGCACGACGGTGGCCCGCATCCTGGGCGGCAGGCTGAGCAGGGCCGCATGCCAATCCAGCACGGCGACGCTCGGCTCCCAATCCTCGTTGGGCGAGGGCTGCCACACGCGGGCAAGGCGCCGGAGTTCGCGCGCCCAGGCACGGCGCCGCTGCATGGCGAGCCGGACCACCATGGTGCGCAGCAGCGGCCATGCCGGCCCGCGCAGATAGTCGGGATTGCGGCTGACGCGCTGGACGAGGTGGAGGAATGCATCGTGCGCCAGGTCCTCGCCGGCCGCACCGTCGCCGGCCAGGATGGTCCCAAGGGCGACCAGGCGCTGGATCTCGGCCGCATAGACGTCGTCGAGCATCGCGCGCTCGCCACCCATCGCGTCGCCTGCCGATTGGGCCGCCATCGCATTCCTCACTGGAGCCGGGGCGAACGTCGCTGCGCCGAGCATCACGACCTGTATATGCCGCCCGGAGTGTCTACCCCTTAGAGGCGACCCGGTCAGTGAGGATGGTGGTGATGCTTCCTGCCGGGCTCACGCGGACCGGATGGCCCGGTGTCGCCGGGCTGCTGAGCCGGCACGAGCGCCGCCTCGCCCGTCGTGGCGTCGGTGCCCGGCATGAAATATGCGGTGCCCCATGCCGTGTTCGCGGTGGTGAGCCCGGCCGGCATCGCCGGCCAGTGGTCGGTGACACCGGTGAGGGCATGCGCCATCACCTGGTGCCAGATAGGCGCAGCACCGGTGATGCCGGTCGTCCCCTGCATCGCCGAGTCGTCGGCGTTGCCGACCCAGGTCGCAGTGGCGAGCTGCGGCGTCCAGCCGACCGTGAAGTTGTCCTTGAAGTTCTCGCTCGTGCCAGTCTTGGCAGCAACCCGATGACCGGGCAGCGTCAGCAGGCCGTGCGCGCCGAACTCCATGACGCGGTTCGCATCGTTGCTGAGCACCGTGTTCATGATGAATGCGGCGCTGGGATCGACCACGCGCTTCGCTGCGGGCGTCGCGCCATGCAGGGCTCGCCCGTCGAGCGTCGCGGAGATGATGAAGCGCGCCGGATGCAGGACGCCGGAGTCGGCGAGCACCGTCGCCGCCTGCGCCATCTCGAGCGTCGGCACCGGGTACGTGCCTAGGGTCATGCTCGGGCTGTATGAGGCGGGCGACCTGCCGAGCGTGGTCACGCCCATGGCGCGAGCCGTCTGCACGATGTTGGGGATCCCGGTTGCGACCTCCACGCGAATCGCCGGGATGTTGAGCGAGTTCCCGAGCGCCTGCTCGACCGGCAGGATCCCGTGCCACGTCCGGTCGTAGTCGAGGGGGCTGTACGGCTGTGTGCCGTTGGGTCCGCCACCGGTCGGCAGCGTCAACGGGCCGTCGAGCACCGGCGTGACCATGCTGATCTTTCGATCCTCGATGGCCGTCGTGTACGTGAACAGCTTGAACGAGGATCCCGGCTGGCGCGGGACCGCCGCCATGTCGATCTGCCCACCCGGGACATTCGAGCCGGCGCTGCCGACGTACGCGAGCACGTCGCCGGAACCGGGCGAGATGACCACGGCCGCGCCGTCGGTCACGTGCAGCCTGCCGAGCTGCGCGATCTGCGCGCTCACCGCGTGCTGCGTGAACTGCTGCAACGCGTAGTCGAGCGTGGAAACGATCCTCAGGCCCGCGGTCTGAGCATCGAGATGCCAGGTGGTGCGCACGTTGTCGGCGACACGGGCGACGAAGAAGGGCTCCCGGTTGAGGTTGTCGGGATTCGAGGTGACGTAGACGAGATGCTCGTGCTCCGCTGCGGTTGCCTGCGCCGGCGTGATCGCGTGGGTGTCAACCATCGCGTCGAGGACCTGCTGCTGCCGTGCGCTCGCAGCCGCCGCATCGAGGTGCGGGTCATCACCGGTTGGATTGTTGGGAATCCCGGCGAGCATCGCCGCCTGGGCGAGGTCGAGATGCGTCGCATCGATGCCGAAGTGCGTGCGTGCTGCGGCCTCGATGCCGGTCGCTCCCGAGCCGTAGTAGATGTCGTTGAGGTACTCGTCGAGGATCACCGGCCGCGGGGTCGAGTTGACGAGGCGCTCGGCGAGGCCGATCTGCTGCAGCTTGTAGGCGATGGTTCGCGAATCGCTGAGGTAGAGGATCTTCGCCAGCTGCATTGGGATCGTGCTGGCCCCCTGCGTCGTGCCGTGCGTGAGGTCGGAGAACGCCGCGGCGGCGAGGCGGGGGACGTCGACGGCACCCTCTGTCCAGAAGGAGCGGTCCTCGATGGCGACGATCGCCCGCTGCACGAGCGGCGAGATGTCGGTGAGCGGCACCGGGATCCGCGTCGCTCCGGGCGGATGCAGGTCGGCGATGAGGCCGCCGGTGCGGTCGTACACCAGCGAATCGGCAGGCAGGAAGCGCTGGTGCGCCCCCGCGTTCGAGGCGGCCACGTTGCCGAGCGCGAAGAGGACGAGCGCAGCGCCGGCGATCGGCAGGACAAGGAGTCCGGCGATCAGCCCGACGATGATCTGACGCGTCCGCGCCCGTTCACGTGCGGCGGGGAGGGTCACGCCGAGGCGGCGGTGCCGGATCAGCTGTTGGCGACGCCGGAGATCCGCGTTCAACGCGTCGGGGTTTGGGCGGCGCGGTTGATTTCCCATATGCAATGCATCGAGCGCCGCCGTGCGCCTGCTCGCGCGGCGGCGCCTCAACCCAGCCTACCGAGGGTGTACCCGGCCGCGCCCGGAAGGGGGTCAGGCGGCGGGGAACCCACCCTCGGGCGGACGGTAGTGCGAGGCGTCGATCACCTGGTGGTGGATGTCCCCGTCAGTGTGCCCCTGCGGTGGCCAGCGAGCCCAGATCTCGGCGGTGACGTCGTCGATGCCGTCGACGAGCACCGGAGCCCACACCTGGCCGAGATACGCCTCGACCTCGACCGGCGCCGGGAACATGCGCCAGCCGCCGCCCCTCGGCGTGGTGGTCAGATGGGCCTGCGGCTCCTCGTTGGAGCTCTGCGGGCCGGGGGTTGGGTCGGCGTGGTCCGGGTGGTCCGCGTCATTTGACATCCTCAGAGCCTCCTCGAAACCACCCGGCGGGCGCCGGCCCGGTGAGTCTGATGCGCGTGCGCAGCGGCTCGCAACTGCGCCATAGTGGCGCCGGCCACACGTTGCGGTGGCGTCGTAGTCGGAGGCGATCTCGTGGCACACAGCAGTTCACGCTGGATCCCGCTCATCGTGCTTGCTTTTGCGGCGCCGCTGGCCGCCTGTGGGGGGACGAGCACCCCCGCTGGGACGTCGGCTCCAGGGACTGCAGCCACCCCGACGGTCGCGGCAGCAGCGACGACCGCTGCAGCGCCTTCGTGCCCCTCCGGAGGCACTGTCGGATCGGCATTGGGGACCACGCTCCCGGATCCGACCGGTGTGACCAGTCCAGGGTCCACAACGCTCCCATCCGGTGCGACGGATATCAACTGCGACTACCACACAACGTCCGAGAACGTGATCATCTCGATCCTCACAGGCATCCCTGCTTCTTATATATCGAAGTTCAGCGACCAGTTCCCGGTGACGTTCACGCCGGTGTCCGGAGTCGGCGATGAGGCCCGGTCTTTCAGCGTGGCTCTCGGCGGTGGCAAGAACAACGAGGGGCTGGTCGCGGCCAAGGGGTCGACTGTCGTAGCGCTCGTCGCGACGGCCACCCCGGCGACCCTGAGTCAGGTCGAGTCGCTGGTCAACTCGCTGCTCTAGCAGACACCCGCCCCGCATTTCGGTACCGCCGCCCGGGCGGAAGACGGCGCTCCAGCGCACGCAGCGCCCGCGCGATCGGCGGTAATCCGGCGACGAGCCACGTGACCGCGCCGCACGCAGCGCCGATCCCCGCCCCGGCGATCACATCGGTCGCGTAGTGCACGCCCACGTACACGCACCCAAACCCCACCACAACCATCCCTAAAACGAACACAAGCCCCAACCGCCCCCACGCCAGCACCCCGACCACGGCCGCCACCGCCGCAAACGCCGTGAGGCTGGAGGGAAACGAGTTGTTCGGCGGATGCGGATACAGCGGCACGAAATGAAGCGCCACAAACGGCCGGGCCCGATACGTCAGCTCCC
>JBAQGL010000145.1:0-1613 GCA_049287785.1 Candidatus Dormiibacterota bacterium
GTTCGGACCCTGCTCTTCCAGGCGGACGTTGCCGATGAGGCTCGCGTGGTTGAGATGCTGGAAGCGGTCCGCGACGAGTTCGGCCGTCTCGATGCACTCGTCAACAACGCTGGCACGACGGTGTCGACGCCGCCGAGCGATCTCGCCGGTCTGCGCATGGAAGACTGGGACCGAGTTTTCGCAGTCAACGTCCGGGGCACGTTCCAGGTGACCCGGGCGGCGGTTGCCCTGCTGCGCGAATCCCCTCGGGCGGCAGTGGTCAACCTCGCGAGCATTGTGGGCTTGCGGCCGGGCCCGCAACCGTTTCCCTATGCGGCAAGCAAAGCCGCAATTGTCAACCTCACGCGGACGCTGGCCGGGGCGCTGGGACCTGCCATACGCGTGAACGCCGTGGCGCCCGGCTGGATGGTCGGTGACTGGATGGAACAGGCGCTTGGCGACAACTACGAACGCTTGATGGAGCGGCGCGCCAAGCTCACGCCCCTGCGGCGCTGTGTCACACCCGATGAGGTCGCGGAGACGATTCTCAGCCTGCTCATCAGCAACCCATTTGTCACCGGTGAAACCGTCGTCGTCGACGGCGGCTTCAGCGCGACGACGTAGCCGTTCCGGTGCCACCGCTACCCGGCGTCGTCCCGTTTCCTCCGGAATTTGCGGCGCGCTACCGCGCGGCGGGCTACTGGGAGGATCGCACGCTCGACGAGGTGTTCAGCGAGCTGTTTGCCGAGCATGCTGAACAGGTCGCCCTGCTTCACGCCGACGAGACGATCACCTACCGCCAGCTCGCCGATCGCCGGGCTTCCCTCGCTGCGCGGTTGCACGACCTGGGGTTGCGCCGCAACGACCGCGTTGTCATGCACCTGCCGAACGCACCCGAATTCCTCTATCTGTATTTCGCGCTCCAGATGCTGGGCGTGATCCCGGTTCTCGCGCTTGCGCCACATCGACGGCTGGAGATCGATCATTTCGTCAAGCTGACCGAAGCGGTGGCGTACTTCGGTACTGACCCGAATCTTGCCCAGACCATTCGGGACGCCAACCCCGGACTCCGTCACGTCGTCATGATGAGCGAGCTTTCGGCCGCCTCCGACAACGCCAGGCCGCCGCACATCGACATCGATCCGACCGACCCATGTTGCCTCCTCCTCTCCGGCGGCACCACGGGCATTCCCAAGCTCATCCCGCGCACCCACAACGACTACGTGTACAACTCGCGCGCCGCCGCGGCGGTGCACTACATCGGCCGCGACAGCTGCCAGCTGGCGGTGGCACCGCTGGCGCACAACATGCCGCTTGCGTGCCCCGGGGTGCAGGGCTTCCTGATGCACGGCGCTCGCGTGGTGCTCAGCGAAGGGACGCGAGCCGGCGAGATTCTCCCGCTCGTCGAGCGCCACCGGATCACGCACATCGCCGCGGTCCCCGCTCTCTACATTCGCTGGCTCGCCGACCCGGGAGCCGGCAACCACGACATGTCGTCGGTGGAGCTGCTGCAGTCGGGCGGCCAGCGCCTGCAGCCCGAGCTACGCCGGCAGATGGCGGCGTTCTTCCCGAATGCCTTCGTGCAGGAGAACTTCGGGATGAGCGAGGGGACGCTGTTCTTCGTGACCAAGGAC
>JBAQGL010000146.1:0-1739 GCA_049287785.1 Candidatus Dormiibacterota bacterium
CGAACACGACGGCGTGCGGCGGTCCTGCGTCGGAGCGCTTCAGCCCTAGGTACTGCTCGTAGAAAGCGGCGGATCGCTCCAGGTCGCGCACCTGGAGTGAAATGAAGTCGGGTCCTGTGACGGCCATGATGGCTGCCTCCTCTTAGTATGTCAGTCTTCTGACACACCAGGAGTGTATGTCAGACTACTGACATGAGTCAAGGCGAGCCCGGGGTCGAGCTGGACACATCGCTGGGGTACATGCTGAAGGCGGCCGCCAGCATCCTCCACTCTGCCCTCGAGACCGTGCTGAGGCCGCTTGGCATGACGATCACCCACTACGCCTGCCTGGAGCTGCTTGCCCAGCTACCGGGTCTGTCCAACTCCGAGCTTGCCCGCGGCGCCTTCGTCACCCGGCAGTCGATGCATGCGCTGCTGCAGGCCCTCGAGCGCCAAGGCCTCGTTCTTCGTCCGGCACAGGCACCCGTCGGGAGGGCCCTGCCGACCGAGCTGACCGCCCGCGGGCGCCGCCAGCTCAAGGTGGCCAGCGCAGCGGTTCGCCGCGTCGAGCAAGACATGCTCGCCAATCTGGACGTCAGCGAACAAGAGCAGATGCGGCGCCTGCTCACTGCCTGCATCGCCTCGCTGAGTGAAGCCCCCCACCCCACCCAGGTCCAGCTATCTCGATAACGCGACTGAGAGTGATGCAGCGCTTGCAGAGTCGTCAACTTTGCGGCGTAGCCTTAACCGCACGTGACGCAGGTGGCATCCGTTCTGAAGGAGATCGACCATGGCTTGGCAACCTCAATGGGCGAAACATCCGACGGTACGTGGAGCCGACCAACTCTCACTCGGGGAGCGAGCCGCGGACAAGATGCGCAACGGGATGGGGTCGTGGCCCTTCGTTTTCGTGTTCTTCGGGGTGATGATCATCTGGGCCGTCGTCAATGGCGTGCTTCACGTGGGTGGACGGTCGGGATTTGACCCGTACCCATTCATCCTGCTCAACCTGTTTCTCTCGATGCTGGCGGGCATTCAGGCGGCAGCCCTGTTGATCGCCGCGAAACGAGCTGACGCGGTTGCGTCTGAGGTGGCGCTGCACACCGAGAACAACACCGATGACATCAAGACGCTGCTCGCCGAGAACACCGCCCTCACCGCGCAGGTGAAGAAGGCCACGGATCTCCTCGACGAGATTCACCTCCACATCGCCAACATCGGCAAGAAGGTTGGAGCAGACCTGGGTCGCTTCGCTCCCGGCGAGACCCCGCCAACCGGCGTCTGAAAGGACTGGGATCTCCGGGGCGCATCTGGCGTAATACACACATGAAACGTCGCATCTCGACAGTCGTGGCGGTAACCGTGGCGATGCTGCTGGTCGGCGCCTGCGGCGACTCGGGAATCCGTCCGTCGTTTCTGGTGCGCGACTACCGCGGCATCCCGCCCGGCGTCCCCGGCCTCGGCGAAGGTGGCGCTGTGCGCGATGACGCCGTGTGGGGGACGCCCGGCCGGATGACGGTGGTGACCTGGGGCAGCGGATCGTGCCCGGGACTTCCGGTAAGCCTCGTCGTCCCCCAGCCCAACCAGCTGCGGATCACGGTCATAGCTCCGGACTCCGGCCCGTGCACCGCCGACCTCACTGCGACCACAAGCATCATCACGACCCCCGCCGCGCTCGACGTGAGCCAGAGCGTGACGGTCACCGTCATCGACGGCACCAACGGCGCCACGGTGACCCTGCCGCCGCGCTGAGCAGCTCC
>JBAQGL010000147.1:0-2321 GCA_049287785.1 Candidatus Dormiibacterota bacterium
GCGACGGCGTCGCCGACTGCGGCGCCGACCCCGACGGCCACCGCGACGCCGACGCCGGCGCCGCCCTCGCCAACGCCGACCTAACCGCGCGTTCCCTTCAGGGGAGCCGAACGCTCCCGGTCAGGTACGCGTCACAGCCGCGCGCGGCAGCGCGCCCTTCGGCGATCGCCCACACGATCAGCGATGCACCTCGAACCGCGTCGCCTGCCGCGAACACACCCGGTGTCGTGCACGCGAACGCCTCGTCGACAGCGATGGTGCCGCCGGCGCCGAACGTGACCGGCAGCTCGTCGAGCAGGGTCGATCGCGTGGCGCCCTGGTAGCCGATCGCGATGAGCACGAGGTCGGCATCGAGCCGCACCTCCGCATCGGCGGTGGGAATGAACGTGCGGACCCCGTTCTCACGGCGCGCCTCGACGCGAACGGCGCGGACGCTGCGCAGATCGCCGTGCTCACCTTCGAAACGCGTGACCATGAGACCGAACTCTCGCGAGCCCCCCTCGTCATGGGCGGGGTAGGTATGGAGGATCAACGGCCACTGCGGCCACGGATTCCCCTCCGGGCGCGTGTCGGGCGGCTGTGCGTAGATGTACAGCTGCTGCACCCCGCTGCACTGCTCACGAATCACGTTGCCGAGGCAGTCGGCGCCGGTGTCACCACCACCGATGATGATCACCTTGCGCCCGTGCGCACTGATCTCCGGGTTGGCGTTGACACGTTCCCCGGCCACCCGGCGGTTCTGCTGCACCAGGTAATCCATTGCCAGATGGATCCCACGCAACTCGCGCCCGGGCACTTCGATGTCGCGCGGGCGGTCGGCGCCGACCGCGAGGATGACCGCGTCGAACCGGTCCCGCAATTGCTCTGCGCTGACGTCGACACCGATGTCATAGCCGGTCTCGAAGATGATCCCCTCGGCCTCGAGGAGGTCGATGCGCCGGTCGATGACCCATTTCTCCATCTTGAAATCGGGGATCCCGTAGCGGAGCAGGCCACCAACGCGATCCGAACGCTCGAAGACGGTGACCCGATGCCCCGCGCGGTTGAGCTGCTGCGCCGCGGCGAGCCCGGCCGGTCCGGAGCCGACGACGGCGACGCGGCGCCCGGTTCGATGCGCCGGCGGTTGCGGGCGGATCCAGCCCTCTTCGAATGCTCGATCGATGATCGACTGCTCGATCTGCTTGATCGCCACCGGATCGTCGTTGATGGCCAGCACGCATGCGGGTTCGCAGGGAGCCGGGCAGAGGCGGCCGGTGAACTCGGGGAAGTTGTTGGTGGCATGCAGCCGCTCGACGGCGGCCTTCCAGTCGTCGCGAGCGACGAGGTCGTTCCACTCCGGGATGAGGTTCCCGAGCGGACACCCGTGATGGCAGAACGCGACCCCGCAATCCATGCAACGCGTTCCCTGCTCACGTAACACCTGGACGGGGAGCGGCAGATAGACCTCGCGGTAGTCGGCGATGCGCTCCGCGACCGGTCGCTTGTGGGCCGTATGGCGGGTGTGCTCCAGGAAACCGGTTCGCGGCCCCATCAGCTCACCAGCTCGAGTTGCGCGCGGAGCGCGCGACGGTACTCCTCGGGCATGACCTTGACGAAGCGCTCGCGAGAGTGCGCCCAGGTGCGGAGCAACCGGGTGGCGACGGCACTGCTGGTCAGCGCCGCGTGGCGCTCGAGGAGCGAGCGGACGAGCTCATGGTCGTCGACGCCGAGCTGCTCGAGCGACACCGACGAGCGGTTGCAGCGCGCGGCGAACGCCGCCTGCTCATCGAGCACGTAGGCGACGCCACCGCTCATGCCGGCGGCGAAGTTGCGGCCGGTGGCGCCGAGCACGAGGACCGTGCCTCCGGTCATGTATTCGCAGCAGTGGTCGCCGACACCCTCGACCACCGCGACCGCACCGGAGTTGCGAACCCCAAAGCGCTCACCGGCCACGCCGCGGATGAAGGCCTCGCCGGACGTGGCGCCGTACAGCGCGACGTTGCCGATGATGATGTTGTCCTCGGCACGCCGAGTGGCGGCAGCCGGCGGCATGATCACGAGGCGGCCGCCGGACAGGCCCTTGCCGACGTAGTCGTTGGCCTCGCCCTGAAGCGTGAGCGTCACCCCGCCCGCCAGCCAGGCGCCGAACGACTGTCCCGCGGCGCCCTCAAGCGCCACGTCGATGGTGCCGTCCGGAAGCCCGGCCGCACCGTATCGCCGGGCGATCTCCCCACTGAGCATCGCGCCGACGCAGCGATGGACGTTGCGGACCGGAATCCGCATGCGAACGGGCGTGCCGCGCTCGAGCGAATCGGCGCAGCGGGCCAGCAGCTCGTTGTCGA
>JBAQGL010000148.1:0-3228 GCA_049287785.1 Candidatus Dormiibacterota bacterium
TCTGCAGGTTGCGCTCGACGGTGTGGTTGAAGCCCCAATCTCTGCCCAGTACCGACCGCATTCGAGGGATGGCGATGCCATCGGCATCATCATCGTCCTCGCTCAACGGGTGGTCCGCGAGCAGGCAGACGGTGTCCCCAAGATCCTTGCGATTGATCTCCCACACCTGGAGCTTGGTGAGCAGGAGGTCCGCGAGCGTGATCGTCGGCGCGGGCCCGTCGAGGCGACCACGCAGATCGAGCTTGTGCGACATCACCAGCTCGTCGATGACCACGTCGATCGACCATCGTCCCCACGGGTCTCCGTAATAGAGGCGTGTCGCACCGTGCAGACCGTTGAAGAACTGGTCTGGAAGGTACCCCTGGGTCATGAGCAGCGCCTTGAACCTGGTGGCCGCCGCCGCGCTGATCGCGAAGTCCATGTCGGCATATGACCGCGCATACGGGCCTTCGCGCACGCTCGGACAGCGCAGCCAGATGGCCAGCCCTCCGATGAGCCGCGCCGAAAGCCCCAGCGTCACCGCCGCCTCGGCGAGCCGTTTCGCCTCCTCGCGGATGTCGGCAAGGATGAGCGTGCGTTGCTCCGCCATCAGCGGGGTCCGGCGATCATCAGGACATGGTAAGGGCGGCCGGTGGGATCACCGACCGCCCTCCAACCAAGGGGCAGGAGTCGCTCACTCCGGCGGGAGTTCCTTGTAGACGAACCCGATGTTCACACCCTGCTGGGCGCGGATGAAACGCGGCACGTAATAGAGGAGCGCGCCACCCACGATCAGGGCGCCGAGCCACGCCGGTATCCACCACCAGTCGGCGCGGTTGCCGTTCATGACCGACAGTGGATTGATGAATGAGATGGCGATGATGCCGATGAACTCGAGGATCGACAGCGTTCCGACGATCCAGAGCACCGGTATTCCGAGGAAGTTGACGTTCGCCGGGGATGCTCGATACAGATCCGGCCGCCGGATGGGCAACGCGATGGCGGCAAGCCCGACGATGATCACCGCCAGGGCGCCCGCGAGCACGATCAAGCCGAGCACGAGTTGGAACTGATTCCCGATCACGCTCCAGACCACCAGCGCTGCGATGATCACGTTGGTCACGATGATGGCGTTGATGGGCGAATGCGTCCGCTCGTTCACGTTCGCGAGGCTCTCGGGCATGAGGCGGTCGAACGACCATGCGAAGAACGACCTGATCGGCATGAACGTGTTGGCGATCATTGATGGCAATGACCAGAACAGGAACGATCCCATGATGATGATCGTGAGGATCGGCGTGTTGAACACGAGCGATGCGAGGAAGGGGTAGAACGGGCCGGACGGGATGTGGTAGGCGGTGCTCGCCGCATTGAGCGCGTAGACGAAGTTGTAGCCGGCCACCTTGAAGAGGAGGAGAACCCCGATCACGAGCAGGACGGTGTCCCAGCCGAGAGCTCCGAACATCACTGACAACTGACGACGCCGGTTTGAGGCGCTCTTCAACTCGCCGGACATGTACACAGACCAGAAGTTCCACATCATGAATCCCTGGATCGAGAAGAGCGTCGGCAAGGTCGCACCGCTGAAGAAGCTGGGCGCTGCGGCGGCCGCACCGGGCGCTCCCTTGATGACGGCCGCCACGTTGCCTCCGCCGAAGCTCCTGTTGAGCGCGTCGAAGTGCGAGAAGAAGTCGCCCTGACTGCCGATGAGTAGCACCACGAACGCGACGAGCGTACCTGCCATCGCGATGATGAACGAGTAGTTCTGCCAGCGGAAGGTCGCCTTGGTGCCGCTGATGAGGATGAGCGTCTGCAGCGCGACCATGAACAGCGATGCTCCAAGGATCCAGCTGTTGTTGGTCTGAAACGAGTTCCCCCAATCGATGAAATGGGTGTTGCTGAAGATCGCTCCCAGCGCGACGAGCACGGGTCCGAGCGCGAGCACCGAGAAGAACTTGGCGAAGAAGGCGGCTCCGAGGAGGCCGCCCATGATCATGCAGAGGTTTGATATGAGCGCCAGCGGCGGCGAGAGCACGCGGCTGACCCAGACATAGTCACCCCCAACGCGGGGCATGCTCGCTCCCAGGAACGCGAACATGATCAGGACCGGAATGTTGATGATCGCGACCAGGATCAGCACCCCGACGACGTCGGCCCCGGGGAATGCGACCAGCGCGAAGAAGATCGAGTACGCGATCGTCGACCCGACTGGCGCCGAGATGACCGCGTTGAAGATGGTGGCATCGACGGCCGACGCAGAGCGCACCAGCCCGGTGCTGTTGCGAACGAACAGCCTGCTCGAGGTTGCCATCGCGACCCTCCGGCGGCCCCACGCCACCAACTTGACATGCCCGTCGAAATCCCGCAGAGTTTGAACACAATCGAACACCACTGTCAAGGGTTATGGACACGGAGGGACACCTTCCGATCAAGACCCGACAAAGCAGGGATCACAAGTCCCACAGAAGGAGGAGACGCGCGGGGTGTTAGCGGTCGAACGGCGCCTCAAGGTGCTCGAGCGGGTTGCGGAGGACCAGGCCATCGAGGTCAGCACGCTGGCGCGCGACTTTCAGGTCTCCGAGATGACCATACGCCGCGACCTGCGCCGCCTCGAGCGCGACGGCTTCGTGCGGCGCACCTACGGCGGCGCCACCACCCACCTCGTCCGGACCTTTGAGGTCGGCGCGCTCGCACGCACGCTGCATCACGCGAAGGAGAAGCGAATCATCGCCAAGCGAGCAGCGGAGCTGACGGTTGGCGTGCGCGCCATGTTCCTCGGGATCGGAACCACCGTCGAGAATTTCGCTCGGTACCTCCCGGTGCGCGAAGACCTCATGGTGATCACGCCCTCGCTCGCGGTGGCAAGCCTGCTCGGGACCCGCAACGTCCGCGTGATCATCGCCGGCGGCCTGGTTCGCCAGGACGAGCTCACGTGCATCGGCGCCTCGGCGGTGGAAGCGGTGCGGCGCTACAACACCGACACCGCGGTGATCGGCGCGGCCGGGCTGTCGGCACGACGCGGTGTCACCGAGCTCGACGATCGCGACGCCGACGTGATCCGCGGCGGTCTCGAGCGCACCGAGCGAATCCTGGTCATCGCGGACGGCTCGAAATTCGGTGCGGTGGCAATGAGCACCGTCGCCCCGATCGAGCAGGTGTCGACCATCGTCACCGACAGCAGTGCCGACGCCGAGGAGATCGAGCGCATCAAGCAGGCCGGCATCGAGGTGGTCGTGGCAGGACCTGAGA
>JBAQGL010000149.1:0-5402 GCA_049287785.1 Candidatus Dormiibacterota bacterium
GCGTGGAGTCGAGCGGCCATATGGGCGACCCGGACCAGCGAGTCGTCGAGCTCAATGCCTGGCTCCTGGACGGTCGTCCCTGGGATTGAGCGAATTGCCCTGGTGGCTGTGCAGAGGTCGGCAAGCAGGCGGCCAGGATCGCGCGGCGAGTAGTTCAGTGAGCGATACCAGTCACCCCTGCCCTCCGGCGTGAGGTCTAAGAGGTTCCACACTGGGCTGAGCAGGTCCTTGCCGCGGTCGCGTCGGTGGTCGGCATCTGCGCGCCGAACAGCTGGGAACGCCGCGAGACGGTACCTGAAGTCGACCGCAGTTGAAGTGGTACTGGCGCGGGAGACCCCCTTCACGCGAATAGCACCTCTAGGGTGGCGAGTGAGGAGGCGAATCCCTCTCCCTCCGCCACCTTACTCCGCGGTGACGACAGGAACGAACTTCATGACAAATCTCCGGCGTAACTCCAAACCGAACCGGCGGGGCAGAGTTCAGTGATCGGCTTGCCGGTCAGGGAGTACAACCAGGTGCTGCCATCGGGAGGATCGGCGACGAATTCGCTACTGCTCAACCAGGCGATGGCGGACAGGTTTGGCAGATCGACATGGGTTTTGGCCGCCACGTCTACCATCTCGACGGTATTCTTGCCGCCCTCGGCGTTCAGATCGCAGCGGGTCTGACTATAACGATCGACTGCAACATAAGACCCGTCGGGGCTGTTGAATGCGAAGGTGACCTGGGACTTACTTTCGGCATAGGTCACGCCGTTGATGAGCACGACCTGTGCGTCACTGACGATCGCATCTACTGTGTCATCACTACTGGCGTCCAGCAATACGTCATTGCCGCCGGCGGCGAGCTGGGTCAGGGTTCCGGTGCTGGAGTTGAGCGTAAACCAAGCCGAGCCGGGTTGATAGAAGATGTTGCAGTCGACACCGAGGTACTGCTCACGATGGACGATGATGCCGGCATTGATCCATCCGTCCAACGTTTCAACATTACCGGCGGGAGCCAACCACCGATAGACGACTCTATCCGGCTCGCCGAGCCCGCCCACATTGATCACCCCGTGATGGCGGTAGGTATCTCCCTGGCCTGAGTTGTTTACTTGGTTGGCGGGGGATTGATCAACGAGCCAGGCCCATTCCGGGCTACTCGGGGAGAACACCATGGTGAGGCCGTTGAGGCCGGCAGGGTCGGGCGGGGAGGTGGCGAGGCCGAGGAGGGCGCCAGTGCGGGAGAGGACGGCCACCTTCCCCGACGTGGCTTCGTAGAGCGTGTTGAACAGGTAGACATACGAACCAGCGACGACCTTGCCGATATAAAAGTTCGGAGTCTGCGCGTTCTTTGCGGTCAACCCGAAGATTTTCAACATGGCGGCGGTGGTGAGGCTCCACTGTTCCACACCCTGTCCGTTCAGCACCTTCAGGTCTCCTGCACCATCCACGAGCACGGCCAATGGAGGCTCGGTGGCCGCGGTGGGGACCGCAGTCGGGGTCGGTGCCGGGATTTGACTTGGCGTGGCCGTAGCGGTGGCGGAGGAAGTGGCCCGAGTGGTGGGCGAGGTGGCAGTGCCACAGGCCGCCACGAGCAGGGCGAGGGGCAAGGTGGCGATCAACCCATGACGGTTTTTCTGGTTTCTGGGTTGCATCTCACCGTATTAACAGCACTCTTAACAAAGAGTTATCTTTTCTCGTCAAGTCTGAACAGGAGCAGGAAGCATGGCCCCAACCAAAACGGCGAGCAAAAGCACCCAGAAGCGTGCGAGTCGCACCAGCGCGAATACCGCGGCATCCGCGGGATTCAGCGCCGAAGAAAAGGCGGCGGCTCGCGAGCGTGTCCGGGAGCTCAAGGCTGAGGCGGCCAAGGCGGATGGGAAAACGGAGCTGCTTGCGGCTATCGCCAGGATGCAGGAGCCGGATCGCGGAATTGCCAAGAAGGTCCACGCACTGATCACAGCCGCGGCACCGGCTCTTACACCGAAAACGTGGTACGGAATGCCCGCATACGCCAAGGACGGCCAATTGATCTGCTACTTCCAGAACGCAGGGAAGTTCAAAGTCAGATACCAGACGCTCGGCTTCAGCGACAAGGCGAAGATCGACGACGGTGCCATGTGGCCGATTCAGTATGCGCTCAGCAAATTGACTGCCACCGAAGAAGCCAGGATCACCGCGCTGGTGAAAAAGGCAGTGCGCTGAAGGCGCGGTAGGCCTGCGTCAGCATGAATGGGCAGGAGGGCAAGGCGGCCGAGTTCGTGGCGCTGCACGCCGCTGGGACCTTTGTCATCCCGAATCCCTGGGATGCCGGCTCAGCACGAGTCCTGGCCGCACTCGGATTCAAAGCTCTCGCCACGACAAGCTCGGGGTTCGCATTCACGCTGGGTCGCCGGGACGGTGGCGTCACGCTGGACGAGGTGATCACGCACGTCGCGGCCCTCGACCGCGCGACCGATCTTCCCGTGTCGGTGGATCTCGAGAACGGTTATGGCCCCGATCCCGATGACGTCGCTCATGCGATCAGGCGCGTCGCGGAGGTCGGAGCGGTCGGCGGATCCATCGAAGACTACGACCCGTCCGGCAGCATCTACGACGTGCAGCATGCTGCAACGCGAGTCGCGGCGGCGGCAGAGGCCTCGCGGAGCCTGGGGTTTCCCTTCACCTTGACGGCGCGCGCCGAGAATCACATCCGTGGCAACCCGGATCTGCAGGACACGATCACCCGGCTGCAGGCGTATTCGGATGCCGGAGCAGACGTCGTGTATGCACCCGGGCTGCGAACGACGGACGAGATCCGGGCGGTCTGTGAGGCTGTTGCCCGGCCGGTGAACGTCCTTGCGGTTCCCGGGCTCTCACTGGCTGCGATGGCCGACGCCGGCGCTCGACGGGTGAGCGTCGGCGGCAGCCTCACGTGGGTGGCGGTCAAAGCGATGGCGGACGTCGCGGAGTCGATCCGAGACGCCGGTGACTTCTCTGCGCTCAGTGCGAGGCTTCCACTGGACGACTGGTTTCCCGCCTGAGGCCGACGCATCCACCCGATGCCTCGGGGCACGTTGCCGCTGACGTCGCGCCGATGTGCGGCAGATGAGCCAGGACCCCTGACCGACCCTCCTGGACATTTTCGGATCGGCCCACCGAGAATGGGTGGATGGCAGACCAGCCATCCCGCGTCCCGATCCCTGGAAGCGAGCGCGTCGGTCCGGCGCATGAACCGGTCGGAGCGTGCGATCCGAATGAGGTGGCGACCGTGTCGGTGTACCTCCGAGGCTCTGGCGCGGAGCCTGCCACCGGTCGGCTCTCCCGGGAGGCGTACGCGTCCGCCCACGGCGCCACACCCGCCGATGTCGACGCGGTTCGCAACTTCGCAGAGGCTCACGGGTTGTCGGTTGGAGCCGTTGATCTCGCCCGCCACAGCGTTCAACTCACCGGCAGCATCGATTCGCTGAGCACCGCCTTTGGCACCACCCTGGCCGTGTACCGCGCTCCAGACGGCGTCGAGTATCGAGGCAGGCAGGGCAGTCTGTCGGTGCCGTCCGAGTTGGCCGGAGTCGTGACCGGCGTGTTCGGGCTGGACGCGCGACCACAGGCCCGTCCGCACTTCCGGCCTCGAGCCAACGCACGGTCGCAGTACACCCCACCGCAGGTCGCCGCCGCCTACACGTTTCCGCCAGGCTTGACGGGAAGTGGCGAGTGCATCGCCCTCATCGAGTTGGGCGGTGGCTTCCGAACCGCGGATCTCAGCGCGTACTTTTCGCAGCTTGGCCTGTCGGAGCCGACCGTGGTCGCGGTGCCGGTCGACGGCGGGGCCAACAGTCCAGGCACACCGGACGGACCGGATGGCGAGGTCATGCTGGACATCGAGGTCGCCGGCGGCGTCGCGCCGGGCGCGACCATCGCGGTCTATTTCGCGCCGAACACCGACCAGGGCTTCATCGACGCGGTCACCAGCGCCGTCCACGACGCGACTCTCCGACCCTCGGTCGTTTCCATCAGTTGGGGAAGCTCAGAGAGCACGTGGACGGCGCAGGCGATGAACCAGATGGAGCAGGCGTTCACCGCCGCAGCCGCGATGGGTGTGACCGTGACCGTGGCGGCCGGTGATAACGGCTCGACCGACGGAGCCACCGACGGGCTGCAGCACGCCGACTTTCCGGCCTCAGCCCCGCACGCGCTCGGATGTGGCGGCACACGCCTGGAGATCGCCGGCGGCGTGACATCGTCGGAGACTGTGTGGAACGACGGGCCCGGACTGGGCGCCGGCGGCGGCGGGATCAGCGACGTCTTCGCGGTGCCGGACTACCAACACGCTGCGTCGATCCCTCCTTCCGCCAACCCCGGGGGCCGTGTCGGTCGCGGCGTGCCCGACATCTGCGGCGATGCCGACCCCGATACGGGGTACACCGTTCGCGTCGACGGTCAGACGATTCCGATCGGTGGGACGAGTGCGGTGGCCCCGCTCTGGGCAGGGCTGATCGCGCTCCTCAATCAGGGCCTTGGGCGGCCGGTCGGCTTCCTCCAGCCGTTCCTGTACTCCTCCGCGGGCGCGGCCGCGCTCCACGATGTCGTGACCGGATCAAATGGTGCGTACGCGGCGGGTCCCGGCTGGGACGCGTGTACCGGACTCGGCTCGCCGAATGGGGCAGCACTCCTCAAGGCGTTGTCCAGCTGGAGTGGTTCGTAGCCGCTACCGTCGTGGCGAAGGGACTGCGGGTGCCAACCGCGTATCGGAGACGCTCCTCTAGAACTTGACCGGCGACCAGACGCGGCCGCCGTCAAAGGTCATGAGGAGAACCGAGGTCTGCGGCCCTGATTCGATTGCGACGCCTTGCGAAGAGCTCGTGAAGCCGAGATACGTGAACGAGAGCGACTCCGAAGCGGTGGCGACAGTCCGCCACGACCCACCGCTATTGAGTGTCTCGACCAAATCGGACCCGGATGTCGTCTGCGCGTCGGTCACCGCCGCACCCGCGAACGGGCTCGCGACGACCGTTCCTCCGACGTCTCCCGCGCCGGGGACAATGCCACCGAGAAAGAACGTCGTACCACCGGTGTTCGAGAAGTACGCGCGCGTCGCCGGTGGGCCGGGATAGCCGGACGGCCCCCAGGTCCCCTCCTCACAGACGGCGACCATCGAGGAGATGGTCGGCGTGCTGATGACAGCCGTGCCGCCATTGGTCGCGCAGGGGACTCGCCAGGGCACCCAGTGGCCGGAGACAAGGCGAGCGCCTCCGACCACGACCCTGTCGTTCTCGATCACCCATCCGGTGGATCCCTGGAGCACCAGGTCCGACCACGGCACGGGACCGGCGCCGATTTCGAGTGAGCCCGTCGTGGCCCATGCGTCCCTGGTCGTCGGGCTTGTCTCGATCGCGAACGAGCCGTTCGCCTGCTGGAACGCGATCGCATGCACCCGGC
>JBAQGL010000150.1:0-6807 GCA_049287785.1 Candidatus Dormiibacterota bacterium
CTTACAAGGCGGTTGCTCTACCCCTGAGCTACATCGGCTGGGCTTCCGGATTCTCCCATGGGGACTCCTCCACGTTGCCCCAATCGGGCCAGTGCTGTAATCTCGAACCCGGTCCAATGGGAAAGACCAGCACCTTGACTGCACCGGCAGGCAACCACCTGCTGGAGGCTCTGCCTGAAGTGGAGCGGGACGCGCTCATGCAGCATCTTCGGCCTGGGCATCTCACCGTCAAGACCGTCCTCTTCGATCCTGGGCAGCCCATTCCGTTCGTCCACTTCCCGATCGACGGGGTGATCTCGCTGGTTACGCCGCTCGCCGATGGGAACATCGTCGAGGTGGCGACGATCGGCAATGAGGGGATCGTCGGGGTGCCGCTGGTCCCGGGTGGATCGCTCGCCGTTCGCGCCATCTCGCAGGTCGCTGGACGGACGCTGCGCGTCGAGGCCAGCGAGTTCGCCAAGGGGCTCGATCAGCTGCCCGCCTTCCGTGAGCTGGTCCAGAAGTACGTGCAGGCGCTCTTCGGACAGATCTCTCAGGCGGCCGCCTGCAACCGGCTGCATTCCAACGAGGAACGACTGAGCCGCTGGCTGCTCATGAGCCACGACCGCGTGGGCATGGACACCTTCCCCATCACGCACGAATTTCTCGGCCAGATGCTCGGATCACGCCGGGCCACGGTCACGCTCTCGGCCGGGCTCCTCCAGTCGGCCGGGCTGATCCGATACCACCGGGGCCGGGTGACCATCGTGGATCGCGAGGGGCTGGAGTCGGTGTCGTGCGAGTGCTACGGGATCATCAAGGCGGCGCTCGATCGGGTGGTTGCCTCGGGCTGAGCGCTCAGGACACCAGATCCTCGCGCAGCTCCCCGGCGGTGGCCCGGCCGCCCTCGAACAACCGGGCCACGGCCTGCTGCACCCCGACCGACATCGACGGGTAGGCGTGGATCGCCTGAGCCAGCCGCCCGCTGAACGCGTTGACCTGCATCCCGACCACGAACTCGTGGATCAACTCACCGGCGCCAGGCCCGGCGATGTGGGCGCCGAGGATCGTGCCGCCGCCCGTGTGACCGAGCACAGGCTTCCCGCCGGTGACGACCTTGATCAGTCCGCGCGTGCGGCGCGTGATCACGGCGCGATCCACGGCGGTGAACGGGAGCGTGACCACGCGCACGCTGTCGCCGTGCGCGAGCCGCGCCTCGGGTTCGGTGATACCGACGTGAGCGATCTCCGGATCGGTGAAGATCACCCAGGGGATCACCCGATACGACGCCGCCTGCTGACGCGCGAAGGCGTTGTTCGCCGCCAGCCGCGCCTGGTACGCCGCGACATGAGTGAATGGCAGCGTCCCGGTCACGTCGCCGGCGGCAAAGATGCCCCGCACCGACGTGCGCAGATGTGCGTCGACGACAATGCCGCGCTCCTCCACTCGCACGCCGATGGTTTCCAGACCGAGCTCCTCGGTGTTCGCCGCGCGGCCGGTGGCCACGAGGAGCTGATCCCCGGCGAGCACCCGCTCACCGGTGGCATCGCGGACGGTCACCTCGATGCCCGCGGCTGTGCGTGCGACGCGCAGCGGCATCACGCCAAGGTTGATCTGAATGCCCTCGGACGCGAGGATGTCGCGCATAACGGTCGCAATCTCCGGATCTTCGCGTGGAAGAAATGCGGCCGCGACGTCGGTGACGACAACCTCAGTCCCCAGCCGGGCGAACGCCTGCGCAAGCTCGAGCCCGACCGCACCCGCACCGAGCACCAGCAGACGGCGCGGCTGCTCGCGCAGGTCGAAAATCGTTTCGTTGGTGAGGTATTGCGCGCTCTCCAAGCCGTCGATCGCCGGGATCGCCGGCCGGCTCCCCGTGCACACCACCACGTGTTCCGCGCTGAAACGATCGTCGCCGACCGCAATCGTTTGTGCGTCGACAAAGGTTGCGCGCCCACGCCGCACCACCACACCCGCAGCCTCGAGATGCGCTGCATCCTCGTACCGCGCGATGTCGTTGACGATGCCGTGCACGTGGTTCATGACGGCGGCGAAATCGACGCGCACGTCACCGACGCGAATGCCGAAGCGATCAGCGTTCGCCGCGGTGTGCCGCACCGATGCGGCCTCGATGAGCGCCTTCGACGGCACGCATCCGTTCCAGGTGCACTCCCCTCCCAGCGGCCCATCGCTCACCAGGAGCACCCGCTTTCGCTTTTGCGCCGCGGTCTGCGCCGCGACCAGCCCCGCCGTCCCTCCACCGATGACGGCAAGGTCGAACGCGCCGGTCACGCCGGGTCCGGTCCTCCCGCGAACACCAGGCACGCGTTGTGGCCTCCGAAACCGAACGACGTGGTCATGGCCACTCGCGCGCCCACCGCGCGCCCGGCATTCGGCACGTAGTCGAGGTCGCACTCCGGGTCGGGATTGTCGAGGTTCACGGTCGGCGGGAGAAACCCGTCGCGCATCGCAAGGATGGTGACCATCGCCTCGAATGCTCCGGCGGCACCGAGCATGTGCCCGGTCATCGACTTGGTCGACGAGATCGGCACCTTGTATGCGAAATCGCCGAACACCTGCTTGAGCGCACGCGTCTCGGCGAGGTCGTTGAGCGGCGTCCCGGTGCCGTGCGCATTGATGTACTCGATGTCCTCGGGGCGCTTGGCGGCGCGCTCGATGGCGCGACGCACGCAGCGGACGGCGCCATCACCACTGGGTTCCGGCGCGGTGATGTGGTACGCGTCCGCCGAGGCCGCGTAGCCGAGCAGCTCCGCGTAGATGGTCGCGCCTCGTGCGAGCGCATGCTCGCGCTCCTCGAGGACAAGCACGGCCGATCCCTCGGCTGCCACGAAGCCGTCGCGATCGCGCTCGAACGGCCGCGAGGCATGCGCGCCATCATCGTTCCGCGTCGACAGGGCGCGCGCGGCTGCGAACATGGCGATGCCGGTCGACGTGATCCCCGCCTCGGTACCGCCCGCGAGGACGGCCACCGCGTCGCCCTGACGGATCCAGTTGCCGGCCTGGCCGATCGCGTCCGCCCCGGAAGCGCACGCGCTGACCACCGCCATGTTCGGCCCACGGGCGCCGACATCGATCGAGACCATGCCCGGCGCCATGTCGACCAGCGCCATCGCCGCTGCGAACGGCGAGACGCGACGCGCGCCCTCGGCATCGAGGACACGGGTGGTGTTCTCGATGACCTCCAGGCCGCCGATCCCCGAGGCGATCAGGACGCCGATATCGGTCGATTCGGTGGCGATGTCGAGAGCGGAGTGCTGCACAGCCTCTCGCGCTGCCGCCATGGCGAACTGCACGTGCGGCGTTCCCCGGCGCGCCTCCTTGTTGCCGAAGATCGCGGCCGCATCGAACCCCTTGACCTCGCCGGCGATCCGGACCGGGAGGCGCGACGCGTCAAAGTGTGTGATCGGAGCGGTGCCACTCCGTCCGGCCTTGAGCGCCTCCCAGCTCTCGGTGACATTGTTGCCGACCGGCGAGACCGTGCCCATGCCGGTGACCACGACGCGGCGCGGCGTAGGCTCAGCCATGGTGGCGTCGCGCCCGAGAGTCCCAGGCTCCAGTGCGGCCGGTCTCGCGCAACGCGGCCCGGCGGATGCGGGTTGTCGCTGTCTTGGGAAGCGCGTCCTCGACCCGGATGAAGCGCGGGACCATGAATCTCGGCAGCTCGCGGAAGAGGTGGGCGTGCAGTGCCGTTGGCGTCACTGAGGAGGGTTCGCTGAGGACCACGCAGAGCAGGATCTCATCCTCGACGCCGTCATCGGCGGGCACGCCGACCGCGGCGGCTTCGCGAACCGCCGGATGCTGCAGTGCGACCGCCTCGATCTCCGCCGGGGCGATCGTCTCCCCGCGCCGCCGGATTGCCTCGCGAAGGCGCCCGTGGAAGCTGAGCACCCCATCGTCGCGCCTCGAGAGCAGGTCGCCGGTGCGGTACCAGCCGTCGCCGGTCGCGTCGAGCGGGGCCGCGCCGGTCTCGGCATACCCCTCAAAGATGACGTGCTGCTCGAAGGGACGGATGCAGAGTTCGCCGGGCTGCCCGGTGGCCGCCTCCGCTCCGCTGCCGGCCAGGATCCGGGCCTCGAAGCGATCGCAGGGAATGCCGACAGTGCCGGGCACCCGGCCGCCGGGGCCGGCGTGCGTCCAGCAGGATGCCGTCTCCGTCTGACCCCAGACGTCCTCGAGGATCACCCCGAATCGGCGCTCGAATGCCTCCCAGAGGCCGGCCGGCGTCGCGCTGCCCATCGCCCGCACGACAGGATTGGCCGCGTCGTCGCGGCGCGGAGCGCGGGCCATGAGCGTGCTGATGATGGTTCCCACGTAAGGAAAGAAGACGGCGCCGACGGATCGGTTCCGCGCCCAGAAGCGCAGAGGCTCAAAGCGCCGGTCGACCACCGTCCGTCCGCCGCGCAGCATGGTCCCGAGCAGCGTTCCCTGAGCGGTGACATGGAAGAGCGGAAGGCACGTGTAGACGGTCTCGCCACGATCGATGCGCACGAGCTCGTCGCCGTAGCAGACGGCGTGCAGCGTCTCGGCATTCCGGCTCCAGAGGACACCCTTGGACTCACCGGTCGTCCCCGAGGTGAACATCAGCCTGGCCGGTGCGGCGGGATCAAGCGCCGGTGATGGCGGTGGGAGGGTGCTCGCCGCGGCGACGGCATCATCGAAGCTCGAGAACGCGGATGGCACCCGCGGGCCGGTGGCAAGCGTTACCGGCGGATGTGGGATCGCATGCAGCGCGGCGCGCGCGAGACCCGCAAGCGCCCCGTCGCAGACCAGCACGCTCCCGCCTGCACTCGTGATCACGTGCACCAGCGGGTCGCCGCTCAGCGATGCGTTGAGCGGTGCAAAGACCGCTCCGATCTTCATGCACGCGAACCATGTGGCCACCAGCGCGGCACCGTTGTGGCAGAGAGTCATGACCACGCTCCCCTCGCGCACCCCACGATCGAGGAGCACATTGGCGGTCGCATTGGCAAGACGATCGACCTCGCCGAAGCTGAGCGTCGCATCGGGCAGGACAAGACACTCCTGGTTGCGATACCCGATGGTGGCGGCCTCGATCCGCTCCCGGAGCGGCATGAGAGTCGTAGGTGCGCCTGGCATCGTCCGACTCAGTCTGCGGGAGCGGTGGCGAAGAGCGTCGAGCCGGACAGGTTGGCACGCAATCGAGGAATCAGCAGCAGCACGACGCCGATCGCGATGGTGATCGCCGCCGCATAGATGCAGAGATCGAACGGCGCCGCCGGGATGGGATACACCGTGCCCTTGATGATGTACGCCATGACCACCATCGCCGCCAGCAAGCCGGCGACGCGCACCACGCCCGCCTGACCCCGGCGAATCGACCACGCGAGCGCCGCGATCGCGGTGAGGAGGTACGCGATGATGATCAGGTCGGCGCCATACGTGGCCAGATAGAAGAACGCGTCGATGGGCGAGGTCCCGTTGAGCATGAACGGCACGACCGCGACGAGGCTCACGACACCGACCATCGCGAGCGCGCCGACCGGTGAGCGCTCGCGCCGGTTCACCGCCGACAACCAGCGCGGACCGAAACCGTCGCGCGCCAGCGCGTAGAGCAGGCGGTTCGCACCGTTGACGGTGGCGAGCTGCGCGCCGACGCCGCTGATCAAGGCCGCGATGTTGATGACCGTACCCATCGCCGGCGTCATGTAGCGACCGGCGATGTCGACGAGCGGCACCGGCTCGCTCGCCAGCGCGGTTGCGGTGGGGTACGCGATGGTCTCGATCCACGACAGGACGACGTAGATGCCGCCGGAGACGAGCAGCGCGGCGATCATCGCCACCGGGATCACACGCCGCGGTCGCGATGTCTCCTCGCCGAGCGTGGCCGCCACCTCGAAACCGGAGAAGCCCGTGAACGCGAAGATGACTCCGAGACCGAGGGTCGCCACCGGCAGGCCGTTGAGCGTGAACGGCGCGGCCGACACGGCGTGACCGCCCGATCCTCCCTTGAGCAGCACCGCGACGGCGACGATCGCCACGAGCACGATCGCGACCCCTTCGAGGACGAAGATGAGCAGGGTGGACAACGAGATGCGTCGATATGCAAGAACTAGGGCCAGTGCCCAGAAGAGCACCGCGAACACCGGCCACGCGATCGCCACGTGCGCCGATTTCGCCAGGCTCTCCAGGAAATTCGCGTTGCTCGCGTAGATCGACGACGAGTACGCGATGTACACGCCGAGCAGCATCCACGCCGAGATGAACCCGTACCCATAGCCGAGCGCTCTGCCGTTGAAGGCGAACACCGATCCCGCTGACGCGGAGTCGGCTGCGAGCACGATGAACGCGTACGACACGAGGAGCATCGCGAGCAGCGCCAGCAGAAACGCGAGCGGTCCGGCCTCCCCCACGATCGCCGCCATCAGCGCGGGAAGAAACGTCACCCCGGCGGTCGGCGCCTGGATACCGACCGCGCTCGCGGTCGCGCCCGCGTAGCGCACGCTGCCGGCACGCAGCGTCGGCGAGTCCAGCATCGTGCGGCTCGCCTACCGGTCCTCGCCGCGCCGGAGGCGTTCGAGCCGGCGCCGGATCTCGGGGTCGAGGCCGTCCTCAAGCCGGGTGCTGCGCTTGCTGTCGTCGCGCATCCGGCGGGTCTCGACATTGACGCTGCCGGCGACCCTGGCGACCTCCGCCTCGAGCGCCCGCGCCCCCATGGTCGCAACACCCATCGCACCGACGACGTCGCGTTCGAGGCGGTCGTCGGTCGCTACCACCACGTCGGCACCCTCGCCACGCTGCGACGCCTTGTATGCGGCGCGTTCGATGACATGATCCGCCGTCGATCGT
>JBAQGL010000151.1:0-2586 GCA_049287785.1 Candidatus Dormiibacterota bacterium
GCCTCGTGCTCGGCAACCTCCGAGATGCGGGCCACCCGCGCGTGCTCGCCGTCGGCAAGGTCGACGAGCCGCACCAGGCGGCGCCCCTCGGGTGGCGTGCGACCCGGGATCACGTTGCCGTGCGGGCACGTGCTCGGCCTGCCGAGCTGGTCGTCGAGCCGGTCGAGGACGACGTCGGACATGCCGTGGGTGAGCTGGGCGGCCTCGAGGTCGGCGGTCGCCCAGTCGAGCCCGAGCACGTCGGTCATCCAGCGCTCGACGATGCGATGCCGACGGACGATGGTCGCAGCGGCTCGGCCACCCTCGTCGGTGAGCTCGACCGACCGGTCATCGGCGATGCGGATGAGGCCGTCACGGGCAAGCCGCTGGAGCGAGACCGTGACCGTCGGCGCGCTCACCCCGAGCCACTCGGCGAGGCGGCCGGGCCGCGGCACCTCGCCCTCGTGCTCGATGTAGTAGATCGCCTCGAGATACCGCTCGGTGGTCTCCGAACGCTGGAGGGACGGATCGCCGGCGACGCTCATGCGGATGGAATCTACGCGCACTCCGCCAGTGAGGGGTCGACGTCGAAGCCCGGGGTGTCCGGTCCGTGGACCTGGAGTCGCTGCCAGCCGGCGGCCGCGATCATCGCGGCGTTGTCGGTGCAGAGGTCGAAGGGCGGGATCACCACGTGGAGCCCGCTGAAGCGAGCCACGACCGCCTCGCGCAACGCGCGGTTGGCCGCGACCCCGCCCACCACCGCGACCGTGGTCGCCGCGGTGCGGTCCGCCGCCAGCTCCAGGCCCGCCACCAACTGGTCGACCGCGGCCACCTGAAAGCTCGCCGCGAGGTCGGCGACCACCTGCGGGTCGGCCGGGACACCGTTCTCAGTGAGGGCCCCCGCGCCGAGGTCGCGCACCATGTAGCGCACCGCCGTCTTGAGGCCGCTGAACGAGAAGGCGCCCTCGAGCCGGGTGCGGGGCAACGGGAATCGCGCGGGGTCGCCGGACGTCGCGACCCGCTGGATCGCCGGGCCGCCCGGGTACTCGAGGCCGAGCAGGCGCGCGACCTTGTCGAAGGCCTCACCGGCGGCATCGTCGCGGGTGGCCGCCAGCCGCTCGGCGACACCGTGGTCGCGGAGCACGACACATTCGGTGTGGCCGCCGCTCACCAGCAGCGCCAGGTACGGCGGCTCCAGGTCGTGGTCGGCCAGCCATGCGCTGTACACGTGCCCGGCGAGGTGGGAGACGCCGACGATCGGGAGACCACGGGCGATCGCCGCGCCGGTCGCATACATGGTGCCGACGATCAGGCAGCCCGCCAGGCCCGGCCCGCGCGTGACCGCGATGGCATCGATGGCGTCCCAGCCCCCGGACACGGGGGCGAGCGCTGCGTCGACCACGGTGGCGAGACCCTCGAGGTGGGCACGAGCCGCCAGCTCGGGAACCACACCGCCGTGGACTGCATGCAGGGCGATCTGCGACGACACCACCGACGAACGGATCTCGCGGCCGTCAGCGAGCACCGCCGCCGCGGTCTCGTCGCAGGAGGTCTCGATGGCCAGGAGATTCAGGCCGACGGGTACTCCATCGAGGGACCGCCCCCGACCCCGGCCACGTCGAGGCCGTTGAGGATCGCCATGAAGCTGCGCTTGAACTCCGGTGCGTGGATGCTGTCGCTCCACATGATCACCGCGTCCTCGCCGTTGTCGGTGTAGTACCCGCGACGGCGGCCGATCGCCTTGAAACCGAAGCGCTCGTAGAGGCGGATCGCATGGTCGTTGGTGTCGCGCACCTCGAGCGTGATCCAGCGCGCCCCGAGCGCGTAGGCCCGCTGTACCAGCGCGGCGAAGAGCACCGTCCCGTAGCCCTTCGAGTGGTCCCCGGCGCGGACGCCGATGGTGGTGACGTGGGCTTCGAGCGCGACCCGCCAGAGGCCCGCGTAGCCGACGATCTGGCCGTCCTGGCGCAGCACGATGTACGACGCCTGCCGGTTCTGCGACAGCTCGCTGGCATACGCATTCTTCGGCCACGGGGACGCGAAGACCTGGCGCTCGATTGACTGCACGGCGGCGATGTCCTCGTAGCGCATCGGCTCGACTGAGAGGCGAGGAACGACCTGCATGAACACCCTGAAAACATTGATCGGAACGGGCATCTTCATAATAACCGCGCCATTGGCCGGGGGCAGCCGCGCGTGACAGATGTCATGCGAGCTTCCTGACCCGCCTCACTATCGGCGACGTGCCGCGCGCCTCAGGCTGGGCGCATGACATATCACCCCACCGCCGCGGTCTCGCCGGTCGCGAGCCCCTCGACCTCCCCCGACGGCGACGAGTGCGCCCTGCGCGTCGACGGTGTCACCCGGCGCTTCGGGGCCGTGCTCGCCGTCGACAACGTCAGCCTCCGTGCCGGCCGTGGCGAGACGATCGCCCTGCTCGGCCCCAACGGCGCGGGCAAGACCACCACGATCTCGATGCTCCTCGGCCTGTCGGCGCCCGACTCCGGCCGCATCGAGATCTTCGGCTCCGCACCCGGATCGGCGAACGCGCACGCGAACGTCGGGGCGATGCTCCAGGACGGCGGCATGATGCCCGGTGTCCTGGTC
>JBAQGL010000152.1:0-7974 GCA_049287785.1 Candidatus Dormiibacterota bacterium
CTTGCGCTGCGTTTTTTCGGATCAGAGCACATCATGTTCGGCACGGATTTCCCCTTCGGACCCGAGGACGGATCCTGGGCGGTCGAGGAGTTGCGCACCATCCGCGAGATGGACCTTTCCGACGAGTACCGCGAACGGATCCTCCACGGGAATCTGGCGCGCCTGCTCGGTCTGTAGCAGCACTGGCCCGTGTCGCCCGCTCACATCGCGCGTTCAGCGCCACCTCTGCCGGGTGCGGCAGCCCCAAGAAATATCTCGCGCATGTCCGGTTTCGCGAGCACCTCCTGGGCGTCAGCCGACATGACGACCTCGCCGCGGACCAGCATGTACGCCCAGTCGGAGATGCCCAGCGCTGCCACCGCCTTCTGTTCGACGAGCAGCACCGCCTTGCCGAGATCGCCCAACGCGCGCACCTGGGTTTCAAGGACAGCCTTGGAAAGCTCGGGAGACAGGCCCGCGGTGGGTTCATCGAGGATGAGCACCGACGGATCGAGCATCAGCACCCGCGCAATTGCGGTCATCTTCCGCTCGCCACCGCTCATCGTCTCCACGTAGCGGTTGAGCCTCGGCCGGAGCTGGGGAAACACGGTGAGCGCGCGTTCCATCCGCTCCGCCCGCTCACCCTTGCTGAAGAGATAGCCACCCATGTCGAGGTTCTCGCGGACGCGGAGCCCGTCGAAGACGTCGTCGACCTGGGGCACGTAGCCGATGCCCAGCCGTGCGAGCTTCTCGAGCGGCAGCCCGGTGACATCGGCACCGTTGAGCTCCACGCGTCCGGCCTCGACGCGGGCGATGCCGAGGATTGCCTTCAGCAGGGTGCTCTTGCCGGCCCCGTTGGGTCCCACCACTGCCACCACCTGACCGCGGGCCACGTCCATGTCGAGGTTGGTGACGATCGGCGGCCCCCCGTAGCCGGCGGTGATACCGCGAATCGCCAGCGCCAGAGCGGGCTTCTGCTCCTCAGCCGATGACATACGCGTCTTGCACCTCGCGGCTCAGGCGCAGCTCGGACATCTTGCCTTCTGAGAGCACCTTCCCCTGCGCCATCACGACCACCTTGCCGCACAGCTTGTCCACGGTTTCGAGCTCGTGCTCCACGAGTAACAGCGAGAGACCTCCCTTGGCGAGCGTGAGCAGCACGTCCTCGAGCTGCCGCGACAGGCTCGGGCTCAGCCCGGCCATCGGCTCGTCGAGGAGCAGCATCCTGGGCTGCATCATCAGGGCACGCATGATCTCGACAGCTCGTTTCTGGCCGCCACTGAGCGTGCCCGCAAGGTCATTCGCCTTTGATGCCATCGCAAACGTCTCCAGCATCGCCTGCGCGGTGGTGACGAGCTCCCGCTCCTGAGCCCTCCAGGCGCGCCTCCCGCCGAGCAATCCACCGGCGCGCTCCCCGCGCTGGCCTGGCGCAGCGACCAGAAGGTTCTCGAGCGTCGTCAGGTTGCCGAAGACCCGAGCCATCTGGAACGTTCGCACCAGGCCGAGCCGAGCACGCGCGTACATGGGCACCGCAGTGATGTCGACGCCATCGAAACGGATGTGTCCGCCGCTGGGTGCGACGAAACCGCCGATCATTGCGAGCGCTGTCGATTTGCCGGCACCGTTGGGGCCGATCAGCCCGGTGATGCTTCCGCGCTCGACAGTGAATGAGATGCCATCCACGGCGCGCACACCGCCGTAATGCTTTTCCAGGTGGTCGACTTCGAGCAGCGGAGCGGTCGAGGCAGATGCCAACGGAGTCAGCCCGGCAACGTCGATGTTGACTCGGGCCGGTAGCTCGGCCGTCGTTCCTTGAGCACACCCTGAGGGCGGAACCAGATGAATGCGATCGTCGCCGCCCCAAGGATGATCCAGCCGAAGTCCTCGCTCAGCCCGGGGACCGATGCGATCTGGGGCAGGAACTGAACGCCTTGCAGCAGCAACACCGCAATGATCAGCGTGCCCAGACTGACACCGCGGTCGCTGCCTCTGCCGCCAACGATGATGCAGCTGAGAAAGGCGAGCGTCTCGATGTATGCCCATGCGGAGGGCGACCATCCGCCGATGAATCCGGCAAGGAGCGCGCCGCTGAGGCCGCCGAAAGCCCCACCAACCGCCTGCACGACGAGGCGCAATCGCACGACGTCCTTGCCTGCGGCTAAGGCCGCAGTGTCGTCGTCGCGCATGGCCCGCAGCGTCCGGCCCATCGGTCCAGTCGTGAAACGACGCAGCACCACAAAGCCGATCACGCAGCAGACCGCGACCACTCCAACATAAGCCCAACGGGCGACCTCCGGATCGAGGGTGGAGAACGGGTTCGGGATCAGCGCAAGCCCGGCGGTGCCGTTGAACAAACCGGTGTCCGCGCTCACGATCGCGGTGATCGTCAGCGATACGACCAGCATCGCCACGCCCTGGTAATCCTGGCGGAGCCGTTTGAGACCGGTCAACCCGATGAGGGTCCCGACCACTGCGCCGGCTGCCGCGCCAACCAGCAGCGCCAGGGGAAATGGCAGCGAAAGTCCGACGATGTAGGTCTGGAACCCGCCGTTCCCCGACGCCGGGCCGAGGCTCACCACCGCGTATGCGTAGGCCCCCGCAGCAACCACCACGATGTATGCGAGGTTGGCGATTCCGGCGACGCCGAACTCGAGGTTGAGGCCCCACACAGCCAGGAGGTCGGTGCCCAGGTAGATGAGCATCACGACCAGGTAGAACTCCCAGGCCACGCTACCCCTCCATCAGCCGACGGCTGGACCAGGCGGCGCCGAACAGACCGCGCGGCCGGACCAGCAGCACGATGATGAGGATCACGAAGGCAACAACATCCTTGTAGTTCGGGTTGCTCACGGCTGCGGCGACCTCGCTTGAGATACCGATGATCATCCCGCCGAGCATGGCCCCGTAGGGCTGGCCGATGCCGCCGAGCACCGCCGCAGCGACCATCGGAATCAAGAACAAGGCACCGAGGGAGAAGTCGAAGCTCACCGTCGTGATCGCCAGGGCGACGCCCGCCGCACCGCAGAGGCACCCCGAGATGAACCAGGCGATGTCACTGATGCGGTTGGTGGCGATGCCGCAGCTGCGTGCCAACGTCCGATTCGAGGACGTCGCGCGCATCGCCTTGCCGAGCGTCGTCCTGGTCAGCAGCAGGTGCAGCGCGAGCATCAGCACCGCCGTCAGCACGATGATCGTGACCTGGCCGAAGGAGAGCGTGAGGTCCACGAAGTGAAACGTCTGACCGCTCTGCTCGCCGTAGCTCTGCGACGACGGACCGGCAATGGCGACGATCACGTACTGGAGGATCGTGCCCGCAGAGACGGTCACGATGATCATCGCGATCGCCCGGGTGCCGCGTCGAACCAGCGGAGCCAGGAGGATGCGGTGATAGATCACCGAGACCGCTCCGATCGCGACCGCGCTGATCGCCAGAGTTACCCACGCGTTGATGCCGCGATTGATCAGCACCAGGCCGATATATGCGGAGAGGGTCATGAGCGCCCCATAGGTGATGTTGAGGATGTTGCTGATCCCGAACTGCACCGAGAAGCCGACCGCGCCGAGGGCGATCACCGCACCGGTCGCGATGCCGAAACCGACGGCCTCAATGATCAGCTGCAACGATCACCTCCACTCGGGTATCGCAACGGAGCCGTGCCCGCCGGTCGCGGGGTCGGCTCTGTTGCGATTGTAGGAATGAGGCACCGCCTCAGCCGTCACAGCAGGCCGAGCACCTGTGTGCCGGAGATGCTGCCGACCCGGGTGGCGCTGCCGTCAGGTTGGAACATGTTGGCGGCGAACTCGCCGGCAGAGTTGTGGTACTGGTTGAACACCACCGCACCGAGGACGCCGACGTACTGGATCTGCTTGCCGGACTTCAGCGCCGCGAGGCCGTCGGCGAAATTGCTCACCACCACCGCACCAGGCTTCGGCGAGATGATCTTGGTCACGAACTGGTTGTAGTACGAACCCACCGTCGACTTGGCCATGACCATGGCGAGCGCAAGGATGTTGATCCCGTCGTACTCGGACGCCGGCGGTCCGACGGCGCTCAGGACGTCGGCGATGGCGCTCGTCTTGGAATCCGCCTGCAGGGCCGCCTTGTAGGTGGCGAACGCGGGAGTGGTCTGGCTGAACGAGGACCCGACCAGGTACACGTCCTGCGTGACGTAGCTCACGCCCACCACCCGCTTGAGGGCGCCGAAGAAGTCAGGGGTCAGCGAGTCCGTGGCGGTGACCATCGGCGGGATCGAGCCGTTGTTGAGTTGCTTGTACTCGGACATGAAGGTGGCCGTGGTCTGCGGATCGGCAGACCAGATCAGGGCATCGGGGTGCGCACTGATGACCCGCGCAACTTCGCTCGAGTAGGAGGCGGCATCCGCCGGAATGGTGAGCTGCAGGCCGAGGGTGCCTCCGAGCTTCGGCATCGCCGAGGTCAGGCCGGGAAGATTTCCCTCAGAGCCGATGCCGTTCTGGAAGACAACGGCTACGTTCTTGTATCCCTTTTGCACGGCCCACACCGCGAACGCGGCGCCGTTGGCGTCGTCGGATGGGGTGAGGCGCCAGTAGTAGGGATAGCTGTTCTTGGTGAAGGCCACGAGCCCGTTGGTGGTGATAATCGGGATCTTGGCGGCGTCAACCAGCGGCACCGTTGTGGCCGCAGTGTTGCTCTCGAGCCCGAGTGCCATGTCCAGGTTGGTGGTGGTGGCGATCGCTCGGGTGACGTTGGGCACTGCATCAGCCGGGTCGCCGGTGTCGTCAATAGCCGAGCAGCTGATGGTTTTCCCCAGGATGCCGCCGGCCTTGTTGATCAAGTCTGTGGCGGCGAAGCACGGCGCCGACAGCAGCTTCCCGAACTGCGCGGCGGGTCCGGTGAATGGCGCGATGACACCGGCGGTGATCGCACTGCCCGACTGGGTGGGAACCGACGACGAGGAGGAGGGGCTGCTGCTTCCGCATGCGGCCAGCAGCGCGGTCGCTCCCACCAGAGCGGACACTCGCCAGGTTCTCTGGGAGCCCATGGAAACCTCCTTGTGCAAGGCCACGCCATACGGCGATGTCGCGTCCACGCCGTCCACCCTACCGTGGTGAGCAGTACCATAGAGGACGCGGCAGACAAGTGCAAGGCCTGCCGGCCGGTGCGCGCCGCGCGGAGGCAAACCGGCCCGAAGCGGGCGAAGGAGACGCAATGATCGACGACGGTTTCGAGATCAAATTTCTCCCCGGCATCCCCCCGCAGGAAGCGGGCTGTCCCCCGCTCTCGCCGCGCACCGAGCGGGTCGACGGCATGATCATTGAATACGACACTGCCGTGCGGATGCGAGACGGCATTGAGATCTATGCCGACGTATTCCGCCCTGACAGCCCCAAGCCGGTGCCGCCGATCATCGGCTGGGGCCCATACGGCAAGCATGGCGCGGTGAAGTACGACATCTTTCCGAAGCACGGCGTCGACCCCGCCTGGACGTCGAAGTACGCAGGGTTCGAGGCGCCCGACCCGCTGTACTGGACGCGTCACGGATACGCGGTCATCAACGTCGACCCACGCGGCATGTGGAACTCCCAGGGTGATGCGACCTTCTACTCCTCCCAGGAGGCGCGTGATGTCTACGACTTCATCGAATGGGCAGGTACGCAGCCGTGGAGCAACGGCAAGGTCGGGATGTCCGGCGTGTCCTACCTCGCCATCACCCAATGGCGGGCCGCCGCCGATCACCCGCCACACCTTGCCGCAATCAACCCGTGGGAGGGCGTGAGCGACCGCTATCGGGACATGTCGTATCACGGCGGGATTCCGGAAGACAGCTTCGGTCCGATGTGGCGCTCGAAGCGGGTCGCCTACTCCAACGGAAAGGTCGAGGACACCGTCGCCATGCACGCCGACCACCCGCTGTTCGACGCGTACTGGGAGAGCAAGACCCCCGACCTCTCGAAGGTCGAGATCCCCGCCTTCGTCGTCGCCAGCTGGTCAGACCAGGGGCTGCACAACCGCGGCACCATCGAGGGCTACAAGCACATCAGCTCGAAGGACAAATGGCTGCTCATCCATGGCCGCAAGAAGTGGCAGTTCTACTATCGTCCCGATAATGTCGAGTTGCTGCGCCAGTTCTTCGACAAATTCCTGCGCGGCGTGGAGGACAGCGGTGTCGACGCCTGGCCCCGCGTCCGGCTGGAAGTTCGCGAGCGCTTCTATGTCGGCGACTACCGCGACGAGCCGGAATGGCCGCTGGCGCAAACCGAGCCACGCCCGCTCTACCTGGACGCGGAGTCGAAGCAGTTGGTGGGAAGCGTTCCCTCGGACGAGCGAACGGTTCGATACGCTGGTGCAAGCGAGCGCGTCGAGTTCACCCATCGATTCGAGGCTCGCACCGATCTCGTCGGCCCGATGAAGCTCCACCTGTGGGTCGAGGCCGAGGGCTCCAACGACATGGACCTCTTCGTCGCCATCCAGAAGCTCGACGGGCATGGCGAGATCGTGCCCTTCTCGTTCTTGAACTCTCTCGAGGACGGCCCCGTCGCACTCGGATGGCTGCGCGCGTCGCATCGCGAGGTCGACCCGAAGCTTTCGACGGATCTGCAGCCGTGGCATCCGCACACGCGCGAGGAGCTGCTCGAGCCGGGGCAGATCGTGCCACTCGACATCGAGATCTGGCCGTCCGGGACGCGCTTCGAAGCCGGTGAGCAGCTCCGCATGATCATCCAGGGCAGCGACATCTACCTGTATCCACCCGGTATCGTGCGCATGGGTCACTCGAAGACGCGCAACGCGGGAACGCACGTGATCCACACCGGTGGTCGCCACGACTCGCACCTGCTGGTGCCGGTCATCCCCGCCTAGCGTCAGGTGGGGCGGGCGCTCGCATGAACGTCCTGCTCCTGCTCGCGCTTCCGGAGCCCGTGAGAGCGGAATACCTCGAGCGTCTGCGGCTGGCATTTCCCGAGGTGACCATCAATCTCGCAGAGCACCACTCCAAGGTGGACCCCTATATCGCTGACGCCGATGTGCTGGTGACATTTGGCGCGCACATGGCCGACAGGGTGCTCGAGCAGGGCGTGAGGCTCCGCTGGATTCAGGCACTCGGCACCGGTGTGGACGGTATCGCCGACAGCCCGGCGCTACGCAGCGGCATCCTCATCACCAATCTGCGCGGACTGCACGGGCCGGCGGTGTCGGAGTCGGTGCTGGCTTCGATGCTCGCGCTGGCGCGAGACCTGCGGCGCTCAATGGCCAACCAGGAACGCGCGCAGTGGCAACGATTTCCCGTGCGGCTGCTGCACGGAAAGACCGCCGGCATTCTCGGGGTTGGGATGATTGCCGAGGAGCTGGCGCCAAAGTGCAGCGCCCTCGGAATGCGCGTGGTGGGTGTGTCGTCTGCGCCTCGCACGGTTCGCGGTTTCGAACGCGTTGATGCTGTCGACGACCTCGAACGGGTCGCCGCCGAGGTGGACTACCTGGTGCTGCTGACGCCTTACACCGCGGCGACGCACGGGATCGTCAGTGCCGCGGTGCTCGAGGCCATGCGCCCGTCCAGCTTTCTCATCAACGTGGCGCGCGGAGGTATCGTGGACGAGGCGGCTCTGATCACCGCCCTCGAGCAGCGTCGCATCGCCGGTGCCGCGCTCGACGTCTTCGGCGAGGAGCCGCTCCCGGCCGACCACCCCTTCTGGAGGCTGGACAATGTCATTCTCACGCCGCACATCGCAGGGTTCCACGTTGGATACGTGGATGATGCCCTGCCGATCGTCGAGGAGAATTTGCGCCATTTCATCGCCGGAGACACCAGCAGGATGCGCAACGTGGTGAGCACCTGATGGCGGGATTCCCCGCCGTGCCGGGAGCCGGCGCGCGGGTCAACACGCCCATTCCGACCCGAGAGCTGGAACGCCGTTGGGCAGCGATCCGCGCGGCGATGGATGCGGCCGGCCTGGACGTGCTGCTTGCACAGGCCAATAACGACTTCATGGGCGGGTACGTCAAATATCTGACCGATCTGC
>JBAQGL010000153.1:0-2323 GCA_049287785.1 Candidatus Dormiibacterota bacterium
GGTGTACACCGCGAGCATCTGGCGGCGCCCGTTTCTCCGCGGTGTCGCCGGACTCTACGAGACCATCCACCTGGGGATGCGCGCGCTGCAGTGGTCGGCGCTCGTGCAGCTCGGGCAGGACGCCGAGATCGGTGAGGGTGCGCTCCGCGGCGCGATGATCGCGTCGCTCGTCTTCGCGCTCGTGCTGTTCATCGGTGCACCGCTGCTGCTCGGCGGACTGCTGCACCACGGCTCGTCGCAGTCGATCGGCGCCGTGCTCATCGAGGGCGTGATCCGCGCCGGGGTGCTGATCGCCTACCTGCTGCTCATCAGCCTGATCCCCAATGTCCGCCGGCTCTTTCAGTATCACGGAGCCGAGCATATGGCCATCAATGCGCTCGAGTCCGGCGATGCGATCGACGTGGCACATGTGCGCGCGCGCAGCCGCCTGCATCCGCGCTGCGGCACCGGGTTTCTCGTCGTTGTCGCGCTGGTGAGCATCGGCGTCTTCGCGCCGCTCGGGCTGCTGCCAACCGCGGTGCGCCTCGTCTGTCAGATCGTGCTCGTGCCGGTCGTCGCCGCGGTGTCGTACGAGATCATTCGCGCGCTCGTCCGCATCCGCACTACGCTGCCGGGACGCATCGCGCTTGCGCCGGTGCTCGGCACGCAACTGCTGAGCACGCGGCGGCCCATCGACGCGCAGATCGAGGTCGCCATCGCCGCGCTCGATGCGGCTCGATCCGGGGAGGGCGTCGTCTTCGAGGCGTCCGGGACGCGTTGAGAGACTTGTCATGACCGAGATGAATGCGTTCGAACAGCGCCTCGCCGCGCTGGAGGCGCGCTACACCGAGCTGGGCGAGCTGCTCAGCGCACCCGACGCGTACCAGGACCTTGACCGCATCGAGCAGCTGTCCCGCGAGCAGGCCAAGCTGCGCGACGTGGTCGAGGCGGCGCGCCGCTGGCGCGAGGCCCGTGACGCCGCGCGCGAAGCCGAGGAGATGGCGCGCGCGGAGACCGACCCGGACATGGTGGCGATGGCGGAGGAGGAGCACCAGGCGCAGCTCGCCGCGGCCGAGGCGGAATACGAGGGACTGCGCGCACGTCTCCTCACCGCCGATCCCAACGATGAGCGCGACGTCGTCGTCGAGATCCGTGCAGCGACCGGCGGCGACGAGGCCGCGCTGTTCGCCGGCGACCTCTTCCGCATGTACTCGCGGTACGCGGAGCAGAAACGCTGGCGCATCGAGGTGCTCGACCAGAACGAGACCGCGGGCCACGGCTTCAAGGAGATCGTCTTCGAGGTCCACGGGCGCGGCGCCTACTCGCGGCTCAAGTTCGAGTCCGGCGTGCACCGCGTGCAGCGCGTCCCCGAGACCGAGGCGCAGGGGCGCATCCACACGTCCGCAGCGTCGGTTGTGGTGCTTCCCGAGGCGGACGATGTCGAGGTCGACATCAACGAGAACGACCTGAAGATCGACGTCTATCGCAGCACCGGTCCGGGTGGACAGAGCGTCAACACCACCGACTCGGCGGTGCGGATCACGCATCTGCCGACCGGCCTCGTGGTCACGTGCCAGGACGAGAAGTCGCAGATCAAGAACCGCGCCAAGGCGATGCGCGTCCTGCGCACGCGCCTCTACGACCTTGCGCAGGCGGAGCGCGACGCGGAGCTCAAGGCGACGCGACGGTAGATGGTGGGGAGCGGTGATCGCAGCGAGAAGATCCGCACGTACAACTTCCCGCAGTCGCGCGTCACCGACCACCGCATCGACCTCACGCTGCATCAACTGCAACGCGTGCTCGACGGCGATCTCGACCTGCTCATCGAGCCGCTGTCCAACGAGGACCAGGCGCGACGGTTGCTCGAGGACGACGATGACGCCGCTCCCCCGGGACATGCTGCCTGAGGTGGCGTCGACGGCGCCAACGCTCATCGACGTGCTCCGGCTCAGCACCACCTACCTCGGGGATCACGGGAGCTCGTCGGCACGTCTCGACTCGGAGTTGCTCTGCGCGCAGGCGCTGGGGTTGCAGCGCATCGACCTGTACCTGCAGTTCGACCGACCGCTCGACGAGCAGGAGCTGACCTCGATCCGCGAGCTGATCCGGCGTCGCGGGAAGGGCGAACCGGTGGCGTACATCACCGGGACCCGCGAGTTCTACGCGCGGCCGTTTCGGGTCACGCCCGACGTGCTCGTGCCCCGGCCCGACACCGAGACGCTGGTGCAGCGTGCGGTGGCCCACCTGCGCGACCGGCCCGGTGCCGAGCTGCGCGTCGCCGACCTCGGAACCGGCAGCGGCTGCATCGCCATCACCCTCGCCGCCGAGGTTCCGGCCACGCGCG
>JBAQGL010000154.1:0-1656 GCA_049287785.1 Candidatus Dormiibacterota bacterium
GCTGCGAGGCGTGCGCGGGCGACGGGATGATCAAGATCGAGATGCACTTCCTGCCCGACATATACGTGCCATGTGAGGTGTGCAAGGGGCGTCGCTACAACCGCGAGGCGCTCGAGGTGAAGTTCCGCGGCAAGAGCATCGCCGACGTGCTCGAGATGACCGTCGACGAGGCGGCGTCACACTTCGAGCACCAGCCGCGCATCCTGCGCAGACTGCGCACGCTGCAGGACGTCGGCCTCGGATACATCCGGCTCGGCCAACCGGCGACGCAGCTGAGTGGTGGTGAGGCGCAGCGCGTGAAGCTCAGCACCGAGCTGTCGCGGCGCGACACCGGGAGCACGCTCTACATCCTCGACGAGCCGACCACGGGACTGCACTTCGCCGACGTCGAGAAGCTGCTCGTGGTGCTCCATCGACTCGTCGATGCGGGCAACACGGTGATCGTCATCGAGCACAACCTCGACGTCCTCAAGACCGCCGACCACATCATCGATCTCGGCCCCGGCGGCGGCGACGGAGGCGGTGAGGTGGTGGCCGAGGGAACGCCCGAAGAGGTGGCGGCCAACCCGCGGAGCGCCACCGGCGAGTACCTCGCGCGCATGCTGCCGGCCCCTCGGATGCAGGTCGCGCGGGTGACCGGGACCCGCGTCGCGACACCGCGGCCACGGAGGCGCGTGCCGGTTTCCACCTGAAGCGCACCCGCAACTCACTGTGGGTGCGCTAACGTGGTGCCACGATGACCTCCATGGACGGCGAGGACAGACGCCTCCGGCTCCGGCGTCTCGACGACTGCCTCGACGTGCTCGAGCAGGCGCATGAGCTCAACCTGACCGAGGTCAGCGAGCGCATGGCCGAGGCGTTGAGCGAACGGGTGCCGACCGTCCATACCGGGATGCTCATCGCCGACGCAATCGAAGAGGTGCTGCGTCAGCAGGAGCCGTACATGGTGCAGATCCGCCCCGAGGTTTCACGCAGGGTCCGCCGCCGCCGCGACCCGTTCGACGTGAGGCTCCTGCTCCAACGCCGCTGACCCTGAAGCTTTCGGCGGACCGTCCGCAGGTACACTCGGTGACCACATGAGTGCCTTCGGCTTCGATCCAGAGCAGATCTTTGCTCGGCGGCGCTCCCGTCCACGGATCGTTCGTCCGCCAGGTCAGCTCCGGCGCCGGATCGTCATCGGCGGCGTCATCGCGGTCGTCATCGTGCTGCTCATCGTCGCCCGATGGCTGCTGGGACTGCGCGCCGAGTACCTCTATTACGCGAGCGTCCACCACACCAACGTCTTCTGGACGCCGCTGATCGCGCACATCATCCTGTTCTTTGTCGGGTTCGCGATCATCGCCGTGATCTTCGGCGCGGCCGTCGTCGGCTGTTCGATGGCGGCGGCAAATCTCGACCGGCGCGGGCGCCGCATCGTGTTGTGGTCCGGCGCGCTGATCGCCGTCATCGCCGGCATCGCGGGCGGATCGACGCTCTCCGGCGAGTGGCAGGACATCCTGCTCTGGCTCCACTCGGTGCCCTTCGGGGCGACCGACCCGGTCTTCCACGCCGACTACTCCTTCTTCGTCTTCACCCTCCCGGCGATCGACGACCTCATGGGGCTGCTCTGGGGCGGCGTGATCCTCGGGATGCTCGCCGCGATCGCGGTCGCGGTCG
>JBAQGL010000155.1:0-7188 GCA_049287785.1 Candidatus Dormiibacterota bacterium
AGCTACCAGCGCGCTGCAGATAGTCGGCAAGCTGACGACGGTCGTGAAGCCATCGACAGAACGGCTACGCGGCACCCGGACGCGGCATAGGAAGATTGGCTTTGGAACGTTCGGCGCGTCCGCTACGGCTCGGCACTCGACCTGCGGTTAGCCAAGACGATGACCTAAACAGTGACATAGACGGTACCATGAGCTATTACTACGAGAATGTCACAGAATATCCCTGCGCCCCGCATGTGGCGGGTTGTTTTGGCTGATGATTCCAAGGACGTCCGCGACCTCCTTCGTCTGCGTCTCGAAATCACTGGCGTCCTCCAAGTCGTCGGTGAGGCGCAAAACGGCCGTGAGGCGATCGAGATCGCCCGTGCGGAGCAACCCGACCTGCTGGTCCTCGACCTCTCGATGCCTGAGATGGACGGCCTCGAGGCCCTTCCTCTCGTGCGTGAGGCCTCGCCCGAGACGCGCGTTGTGATCTTTTCCGGCTTCGAGGGCTCTGACGTCGAGCGCCAGGTCCGGACACTCGGTGCGGAGGCGTTCTATGACAAGTCGACACCACTGAAGACCTTCGCGTTGGAAATCCTCAATCTGTTGGGCGCATCCTCAGACTTCTCCTCGCCGCCTGCGCAAGACCTGCCAGCGCCCGTCGAACAAGCCGAGATGGACACTTTTGATGACCAAATCGAGCGCTTTCGGGAGCTGTTCGACGAAGCCGCAATTGGCATGGCAACCCTGACCCTGGGCGGTCGATTCGTGCGGCTCAATTCGGCGATGGCGGCAATCTTCAATGGACCGGTCAGCGAGTTCGCCGGCAAGCGCTACGCCGATCTGCTCGAGCCACTCGAGGCGCACGCCTTCGGAGAAGCCGTCGATTGCGTCATAAAGGGCACCCGGAACCTCAATCAGCTTGAGCATGTGATCGTGCGTGACAGTCAGCGGTATGTGGTGCTAAGCACGATCGCGTCGATCCGGGACGCCGCCGCTCGCCCCCTCTACCTCTTCCTACAGGTTCAGGATCTGTCCGAGCAGAGGCGGACCATGGAGGCGCTGATGGCGTCTGAGCAGCAGTTCCGGCTCCTCGTCGATGCCGTTGTGGACTATGCACTGTTCATGCTTGATCCGCACGGCGTAATAACCAGCTGGAACCCAGGCGCCGAGCGAATCAAGGGCTACGCCGCGAGCGAGATCATCGGCCAGCACTTCCGCGTGTTCTACACAGCTGAGGCCCAAAGGGCACGTCACCCCGAGAAGGAACTCGACGAGGCGATAGCGAGGGGTCGATACGAGGAAGAAGGGTGGCGCGTGCGCAAAGATGGCAGCCAGTTCTGGGCGAACGTCATCATTACGCCGATACGGCGGGAGGGGGCACTGGTCGGTTTCGCCAAAGTGACGCGTGACTTCACAGCCAGGCGTCTAGCGCAGATGGACCAGGAAGTATCGGCAAGAAGGGTCGCCGAATCCAACGAGGCACTGATGGTTGCGGGCCACGAACTCGCGGACGTGCTCTCCATGACCGCCCATGAGATGCAAGGCCCTGTCGCGCTCATACGCGGATACGCCGAAATGCTGATACACGATCAGGCGGGCGGCGATCCCGTCGTCAATAGTCCCGTCGCGGTGAAGGCGATCTCTGCTCAGGGAGAGCGCCTCGCTCACCTCATCGATGACCTTCTGACAGCGGCGCGGCTGGACGGAAGTCAGATGCCGATGAATCTTGAAAACGTCGACGTGCGCGACGTAGTCTTATCAGTGATCGCGGGCCTCGATCCTTCGGATGCGGCGACCGTCAAAGTACGTGGCCATCGTCTCGTCGCTCGCGGTGATCGTCTGCGGCTTACGCAGATCTTGAGCAACTACATCTCGAACGCACAACGACATGGTCGCCCTCCGATCGTCATTGATCTCACAGTCGCGGACGATGCGGTGAAGATCTGCGTGCGGGACGCGGGACCAGGGGTGAGTCCAGATCTGCGACCTCGACTCTTTGAGAAATTCTCGCGGTCCCGAGGGACGTCAACAGCTGGGGGTATTGGGCTCGGTCTGTATATCGTTCGCGGCTTGGCCCGAGCACAAGGTGGAGACGCATGGTATGAGGACGACAACGGAACTTGCTTCGCCGTCAGCCTGCCGCTCATCGCAAGCGCTGTTGCACAAGCGGCCCTGGCGCCGTCCGCGGGAGGCTGACGCCACACCCTCACCGCTCTGTCACCTCTCGACGAGGCGCCACCAATTGCATGCGAACAAGGTACATCCCGGCGTTAGCCCACCGAATCGGGTCGGCGCTCTGAACTGAATACGAAAGCGTCGCCAATTTGGCTGGGGTCGACGCCGTCTTCATCTGGCTGGGACGTACCTAACGTGGAACGCAAGTCACCATTTGCAACCGCCGAACGCGCACGCTGGACAACACGTCTCGTCATTGTCCGTACGCTATCGAACGCTCAATCGAGTAGGTGATTCGTCGTTGCTGCGGTGACGGCGACAGCACGGCTTGCAGGTGCGGCCCATACATGTGGCAGCAATGTATGGCTGGCCTCGTCAGCAGTGATCCGCCCCGGGTACAGGGCCGTAGTAACCCCTAGTTGTCCGATCAGACCTGTTGACACGTGGTTGCTATCAGCACTTGTCATCGCACGGGTCCACGAAGAAAGGAGGCAGCCCTTCGAAACGACCTCGTCATGACCTGTCGATCGTCCCCGTTCAGCGGGCGACTCATCACCGATTCAGGAGGCTTCAATGCCACCTGTGACCCGATGGCGTACGCCCGCCGTACTAGGCTCGTGCCGGGCAGTCACGTTATGTGAGTGCACAACATTCAGGAACGGAATGAGGAGGTAGCCCCTGGACATTTTTGTGACCGCCGACATCGATCGAGTGCCCCAAGTTACGGGGTTCAGGAAACTTTCAGGAGGCTTCAATGCCACGATTTCGTTTGACTCCCTGGCGGGCCGCGATAGGCGCAGTCGTCGCCGTCGCGGGCGTGTTCACATTGACGCTCGGTACGGTCAGCGCATCGAGCCATACGGAGCGGAGCTGCACGATCAACAGTCCCTGTATTCACACCAGCACGCAGGGCGACGTTGATCACGGCACCACCGCGGGTTGGCTCGGCGGCAGGACCGTCGACTTTCTCTACAGCAAGAACTTCTACTGCGCAGCGCCGCCATCGAGCGGCGCCGCGAGTTTCTGCGAGGGTGGGGCCAACGCCAACTTTGCTCCCGTCACTGGACAGATCGACCCGTTGTACGTGGTGACGCCAATCGGCTTCACCCCATCGATAGGAACGCTGCAGTGCCCGACGAGCGGTCTCTGCATCGACCATCCGCACAACATCGACCTGTCGCGGATCTTTGGCTCGTCGGCGTCCAACGCCCTTCTGCCCCCGCACAGTCACGTGGTGACTACCAGTGCTAACGGGGTGGCCGAATGGTGGCGGATCATCATCGTCGGCGTGACCAGCCAGACGGCGTGGGACACCATCGTCGACGGCAAGAGCATCGAGGCGGTTCGTGACTGCCAGGTACGCGGCACCTGCACCAAGGACATCGCGTCGAACACGTTTCTGTACTTCGCAGTGCGCCCCGAGGATCCCGGAGCAGACACGCCCAACAGATAACCAAAGTGGTAGCCGCGCTCGCCCCGGCCCATTGCGGTGCCGGGGCAGCGCGGTCTCAGTTGTTTACAAGGAGGCCGTAATGGTGACCGCTTCGACACTGGTGGCTACCACAGCGCCAATCCGGGCACGCCGGCCGCGTCAGAGGGCGGTGGCCGGGATTGCCGCGGTGGGAGGCGCTCTGATGATCGGCGGAGCCTTGCTCCCTTGGCTCTCGGTCTACGCAGGGCTCGACACGTTTCGTGGCGTGGATGGAACCAATGGGCGCGTGCTGCTTGGCGGCGGCGTCCTGGCACTCATGCTGGGAATCGGCTATGGATTGGGGTTAGCCCACTGGCTGCGCTGGGTGATCCCAGTGGTGGGCTTTGCCGCCTCTGGGTTTGCTGCATGGGTAGTTGCGCAGTTGCTCGGCACCTACCAGCAACTGCAAAGCGACGGGTTTGTTGTGCCGAGCCTCGGAGCGGGCGCATTTCTAGCGCTGACGGGTGGCGTCATCGTGCTCGCAACGCTGCTCATACCCCATCCTGCAGACGGTGCGGTTCCGCGGAAGGCGACGATGCCCGCGGAACAGTCCTCACGAAGTGACGCCCGCAACGTGCTCCTCTCGGGAGCCGTCGCGTTCCTGCTCTGCGCGGCCTTGATTCATCTCGCAGTGGTCGGGCCGCATCTCAGCGAGTCGTCCCTCTATGCGGCGTTTTTCGTGTGCGCCGGGCTCGCGCAGATAGTCGCGGCTCTAGCCCTCACGGTGCGGACTGACCGCCGCCTGCTGGGAGCGCTCGCAATTGGCAACGCGCTGATCATCGGCGTGTGGGCACTGTCGCGCAGCACAGGCTTGCCGATCGGTCCAACTCCCGGTGCTCCGGAGAGCGTGTCGCTCCCGGACGTGCTGGCAAGTGTTGCGGAAGGTGCCGTCCTCGTTCTCTCCATTACGCTCCTGCGCGTCCAAGGCCACTCGCTTGCGATGAAACGCTGGCTTGTCGCTGTCGGCATGGTCGGGGCTGGCGTGATCGCCACCTTCACGACGGTCATCGCGATTGTTGGGGTGCAGAGCGGGGGTGGCTAGCGCCCGACGGGTCCGACGGCCGGCGGCAGTTGCTGCGATCGCTGCCCATCGAACTGTCGGCGTCACCGGCCCAACGGGATTCGTCGGTCACGCGCTCGTCGCTGGCCTGATCGAAGCCGGCTACGGCGTCCGGCGCCTCGGCCGCCGCCCCGAGACCTTCGCCCCGCTCGAGGGCGTCGAGGACAGAGCGTTCGACCTCGATGACGACCGGTTGGACGCAACCGCGCTTGCCGGCGTCGACACCGTTTTCTACTTGGTGCACTCCATGGGGGGCGGCACCGGATTCGCTGATCGCGACCGTGGCTACGCATACCGATTCGCCCGAGCGGCGCGAGGAGCCGGCGTCCGCCACGTCGTCTATCTCGGCGGCCTCTATCCGCGTGGGACCGCGCTGAGCGAGCACCTAGGAAGTCGTCGCGAGGTCGGAGAGATCCTCCGGCGCGAGTGCCGCGCGCTGCACGTACGAGCAGGCATCATCATCGGCTCGGGTGGCGCTTCATTCGAGATCATGTGCGACCTCGTTCGGCGGCTCCCCGTCATGGTAACTCCGCGCTGGGTCAGCAACCGCTGCCAGGCGGTCGCACTTTCGGATGCTGTCGGCGCCCTCGTGCGCGCGGTGGACGTGGCGGGCGACCGAGAGGTCGACCTCGCCGGTCCTGACGTGCTCACCTACCGCGACATGCTGGAGCGGATGGGGCGAGCGCTTGGGCTCCGCCATCGTACGATCGTCGACGTACCAGTCCTCACACCGCGTCTCTCCGCACACTGGTTGCGCTTCATCACTTCGGTCTCCCTTCCGGTCGCGCAGACGCTGGTCGAAAGCCTCCGACACGACGCGGTTGCCGACGGACACGATCTCTTCGCTGAGGTCGGCATACGCCCGTGTGGCTTTGATGAGGCCCTCCGGCGTGCACTCAGTGATCGCCCTCGCGTCGTCCGCACCTCGGTTGCGAGTCGATGGGAGGGTGGCCGCTCGACGCAAACACAGCGGTTTCTGCTGAGCGCGGCGACGCAATGCGACTCGCAACTCCTCCGCCGCATCGATGAGGAGTTGCGCAGATTGACACCGCGAGTCGCACTCGATGTGCCGCGTTGGCACGGCGACGACCTGCGGATCGGCGCATGGTCGATTCTTCGGCTTGGGCCCCTCGTGGGCGCGGGCGAGACGTGGGAACGTACGATCGATGGTGGATGGCTTGCCGCCCATCCGGGCGGCGTGCTTTCCCTCGTCTGCCGCGACGGCCGCGGAGGGCCGGTGGTTGAAGCGAGCGTGGCGGGGTATGCGCCACGGCTCCCCCGCATAGCCTACGTCACGCTCCAGGAGCGTCTCCATCGCATCCTTGTCACGTCGGCGATCAGGCGTGCGCTTTCGCCACAGGCGCGGCTCGGACCGATGCCGCTTAGCGTCGTCAATTCCAGCCACTTCGCTCGCAGCCGGTGATGCAAGCAGTAGCTTCAGTCGTGGCCGAGCGCAGCACGCGCGACTGTCGTTGCGGCTGCGGCCAATGTTCCTTGGGCGTGCGAACACGGCTGGCCGTTGGCTGTTAGAAGGCCTCACGCGGCACGGATGACGCGCGATGCGCGCCGAGCGCTCTAGAAACACACGCGCGCGCCGGGGTGCGCCGACCTCCTCTGCCTCGCTCGTGGCTCGCGATGCGAGCTAACCTTGCACCATGACTTTGCAAGCTCTCTTCGGAGACCTCACCGTCGACGCGGAAGTGCAGATCGACGCCCCGCCAGTGGCCGTATGGGACTCGTGAGCCGATGCCCTCCCAAGGCGTCCCGATCCAGCTGCCGGTTTGCTTGGCCAGAGGCCGCGAGTGCTGGCAAGCGGTTTGGTGAACTTAGCGCGCAGCGCGTCGCTGCGCTGGCGGCTGCCCGGTCCCGACCACCAGAATATGCCGATACGCTAGACCGATCCGGAGGCTGGCGGTAGCGATGTTCCTACGGGACTGGGAGGAGCCGGCCGCACCGGCCGCGTGCCATCTGGTTAGAGTCAGGCGTAGGTCAGCGATCAGTCCGGTCCGTGAGTCGTAAATTCCGGCCTTACTCTGGCATTTGGAATTCTGGAGGCTGCCGGGCGGCGCGTCGAGCACCTGAAGCCCGTGATTCTAATGACAGGACGCCTCGTGTGGCCTGAACTGATCACTCATCATCGAAGCGCGCCTGAAACCATCGCCTCGGGCCACGCGACACATCGCGCATTCGCCCGTGAGTCGCGCCTCGCCTCCGGCGTTCTGCACCCGCCGCCTTACCCGGTGGCCTGTCTCACTGGCGATGGTGTGTCGAGCTGAATCGACGGCCGCCCGAGAAGGTAGCCCTGCCCAAACTCGGCTCCCATGGCATCCAAGACCTCTAGTTCCTGAACAGTCTCGATCCCCTCTGCAACGATTGCCGCACCCATCTGCGAGGCCGAGCTGATTAGGCCCTTGACCACCGCCATCTGTGATGGATGAGTGTCGATGCCGTCCACCAGTGACCGATCGAGTTTGATGATCTCGGGATGGAGCTGAAT
>JBAQGL010000156.1:0-3587 GCA_049287785.1 Candidatus Dormiibacterota bacterium
AGGCGAGGCTCGACGGCCGAGTTGAGGTCGACGAACACCAGGTCGACGTCGGGGACGGCATCGCCGGCAACCTGGACGGCGCTCCCCCCGGCGCGGCGCATCGTGGTGCTCAGCTGACTCGCGAACATGAGGTCGTCACTGACCAGCGCGACCGTGATCGTGCCCGGTGAGCCCATGCCGCCCATCATAGGTGCGCCGACGGTCCGCCCTCGGGCAGACTGCGCCACGCGGCCGCAAGCCGCGACGCCAGACCAAACGCCGCCGCAGAGGAGTGCCGCATGGAGATCGGGAGCGTGGGAATCGTCGGTGCCGGGCTCATGGGCTCGGGGATCGCCGAGGTGTGCGCCCGCAACGGGATCCGGACCCTGGTCACCGAGGCAGGACCCGAGCAGCTGGCCGCTGGTCAACGCCGGGTCAGCGCCTCGCTCGAACGCGGACGCGAGACCGGGAAGCTGAGCGACGATGACGTCGAGCGCATCAACGCGCTGCTCACCTTCACACCGCGACTTGAGGATTTCGCGGAATGCGACTTCTGCGTCGAGGCGATTGTCGAGCAGCTGCCCGCCAAGGTCTCGCTCTTCGAGCGGCTCGACCACATCGTCTCCGAGGACGCGATCCTCGCGACCAACACGTCGGCGCTGCCGATCATCGAGATCGCGCGCGCAACCCGGCGACCCGACCGGGTCATCGGGACGCACTTCTTCAATCCGGCGCCGGTCATGAAGTTGATCGAGGTGGTCCGGAGCATCGCCACCAGCGACGAGACCCTGGAGGAGACGCGCGCGCTGGGTGAGCGTCTCGGCAAGCGGATCATCGTTGCGCAGGATCGCGGCGGCTTCATCGTCAACCTGCTGCTCATCCCGTTCCTCACCCACGCGATCCGCCTGTATGAATCGGGGTTCGCAACCCGCGATGACATCGATGAAGGGATGCGCCTCGGGTGCGGTCATCCCATGGGGCCGCTGCAGCTGCTCGATTACATCGGCCTCGACACCGCGATGTTCGTCTGCGAGTCGCTCTACGAGGAGTATGCGAACAGCGACTTCGCACCTCCCCCGCTGCTCCGCCGCATGGTCTCCGCCGGCTACCTCGGGAAGAAGAGCGGGCGCGGTTTCTACGAGTACTGAGCCTGGCTTGCCATGGGCAAGCGGGTCAGTTGGGCCGGTCCGCGGGCACCGGTGCGGGGGCCTGACGCTCCTCGACGTTGAGATTGACCGTGCCGATCCGGTTGCCGCCGGTCCAGAACTCGGCGGTGTACACGCCGGGCTCGCCGAACATCGGCTGCAGGACGGTGACCGTCGAGATGCTGATCTCCTGCCCCGGCACGAGCCTCGCACCTGCAGCCTGGAACTGCAGCGTCACCGGCGCCAGGACCAGCTTGCCCTGGGAATCGGTCAGGCGAAGCTCGACCTGATGGGCCTGCCCGACGTCGGCGGCGCTGAACCGGAATCCCGCGACCACCGCGAAACCCGCCCGGCCGGGCAGCGAGGCCATCGAGAGCGCGCTGAATCCGCCGCCGAGCACGTACAGCTTCCCGTCCGGCGGCACCACCGCGCTGTCGGCGAAGAAGGCGAAGCTCAAATCCATCGGGCGTAACTTTCGCACGCAGGCCCTGGGCGGAGCCGAGCCCGGGTGGGCGACCATTGAACGTATGAGCGATCCGGCACCGCGCAACCTGCACGTGTTCGTGTGCACGACGGTCGGCCGCCACCACTGCGGCGGCCAGGGATCCGAGCACGTCCTCCAGCGGCTGCGCGACGAGGTCGAGCGCCTCGAGCTGACCTGGGTGCGCACCACGAGGATGGGATGCAACCAGCAACATCACCAGGGGCCGATCCTCATCGTCTATCCCGACGGCGTCTGGTACGGGCATCTGCAGGTCGTCGACGTCGACGAGATCATCACCGAGCATCTCATCGGCGGCCGTCCTGTCGAGCGCCTGCGCATCGTGCCCGACGGTCCGTGGTCCGCGACCTCGCTGACCTGAGACGGTGCGGCGGTGTAGGGTGAATGCGAGCAATTGACTGACACAGGAGGCGAATCGGCATGGGATATCTCCGAGGATTCATGCATGGAGCAGCGGTGGGAACCGTCGTCGGCCTCTGCGTCGCACCGCAGACAGGCGACAAGACGCGTGCGCAACTTCGCGTCCTGACGGCCGCCGCGCGCGAGGGCGCAATGACCACCGGGCGCACTCTGAGCAGGGCCAAGCCGATGGCGAGCGGAGCCGCTCACCTGGTTGCGAACGCGCGCCATCGCGGCGAGCATGCCGCCAACGGGACCGCCAAGAAGGGCGCGGCAGTCTAGGGACGCTGTCGGTTCAGTTGCCTGCTGGGGCCGGCTCGGACACCGTACCGCCGAGCCCGCAGAGCACCCCGAGGGCGCCGGTGACGACATCGAAGATGTTCATCACCTGCGTGAAATGGATGCCCGCGATGCTTCGGGTCGCCGCCGCGTTGTCCGGGTTGACGAATCCGATGAGCGCGAGAAGCAGGAGCGCGACGCCGACGGTGAGAACGATCTCCTCGCCGATCCGCTCCGGCGCTCGGAAGCCGGCGTAGACGAGGACTCCCCCGATCACGAGGTCGAGGAGGTCGCGCACGTAGGTGAGATGGAGCATCATCGGCCCCACATTGCCCTGGGGCTGATGGTGGACCAGCGTTCCCGCGTCCCCGGTGAGCAGCCCACCGAGACCCACCGCAAGGAAGACGACCGCCCCGAATTGCGCGTACAGACGTGCCATCGAGGTCAGACGGTACCGGATAAACGGGGGAGCCAGCGAGCCGCGACCATGGTCACGTTGTCGGTCCCGCCGCCCGCAAGCGCCGCATCGCAGGCGCGGGTGAGGGCCACGCCGAGCGGATCGGGTGCCGCGACGATCGCACCCAGCGCCGGCTCGGACAGCGGCTCCCAGAGGCCGTCCGAGCAGAGGAGCAGTACCGCGCCTGGGGAGGCGTCAACTTCGAAGACGTCGGCTTCGACCGGGTCGCCCATCACCGCCCGTTCGATGAGGTTGCGCTTCTGGTGGTGGCGCGCCTCGGCGGCGCTGAGAACCCCGAGACGCACCTGACCCGCCGCCCAGGAGTGATCGTCAGTGATCTGGGTCACCTGCGACCCGCTGATCAGGTAGGCGCGGCTGTCGCCGACGTTGGCGACGGTGGCGTGAGCGCCGTTGACGATCGCCAGGACCAGCGTCGTCCCCGGGCTGCCGCCGATCGACTGGCGGGCGACGGCCACCGCATCGTTGGCGGCCGCGACAGCCCGGCGCAGGATCGCTGCGGGGTCTCCCGACGGCTCCGGCGCCGAGAGGACCGACATCGCGCCCGCGATCGCGGCTTCGGCCGACTCGAGGCCGCCCTTGTGGCCGCCCATGCCGTCGGCGAGGGCGAGCACCGCGGACCTGCCGCCCGGCCCGACCCGCGCGTCCCACACGTCCTGGTTCTGGGTGCGCACCGGCCCGCGATCGGTGATCCCGGCGATCTCCAGCGCCTCACCGTCGCCGGCGATCGACCGCGCGGAGCGGTCGTCGGTCACCCGCCCGCCCCGGCCTCGGCAGCGGCGGGATGGCCGAGGACCCGCTGCACGAC
>JBAQGL010000157.1:0-3309 GCA_049287785.1 Candidatus Dormiibacterota bacterium
TTCCAGAACCGCTCGAACCCGCCGGTCCATTCGTGGAGCGGTCGCAACCCGCGGGCGTCAAGGCCGTACAGGCGCTGCCTGCCTGCCCTGCGCTCACGCACCAGCCCGACCTCCCGGAGCACCCGCAGGTGCTTGGACGCCCCCGGCTGGGTCATCCCCAGCTCGTGGCCAAGCTCGGTCACCGGCCGCTCACCCGCCCGCAGCAGCACCAGGATCTCCCGGCGCTGCGGCTCGGCGATCGCGTTGAAGACGTCCGACGTTGTCGCTGCTCGTGCCATCGGCCCATTATATGCCGATATCGGCATGCGTCAAGCCGGAGGGATCAAGCGCACGCCGCTAACGCCGCAAACGGAGGGCATTGCGGATCAGGTCCATCTCCTCGCGGTCGGCAACCCGAAGAGCGAGCAGGGCCACTCCGTAGACGAGCGCAGCAGCGACGATGATCACGAAGAGCAGCACCCGGTTCCCGTGAGGGTTGGCGACGTAGATGAAGGCTCCCATGACCACGCCGGCGACGATCGCCTTCCAGGAGGTGCGCAGCAGGGGGATCGTCCCCAGTTGGGCGCGCAGCACAAACCAGCCCACAACCACGAGCGCGGCCTCGGTGACCACCACCGCCCAGCTGGCACCGAGATAGCCATAACGCGGAATCACGACAAGATTGACGCCAACGTTGATCACCAGACCCACCATGGCGACGAACGCGAAGACGTTCTGCTTGTCGATCGCGTTGAGCGTCGCGGCGAAGGTGTTGTCGGCGAACATGAACACAATCGCGAGGGCAAGGATCTGCAGCGCCGGCTCGGATCCCGCGTAGAGATGCAGCAGGCTGTTGAACTGCGGCGCGAGAAGGAAGACTCCCACGGTGATCGGCCAGCCGAGGATCACCAGCGCCTTGAAGAATTTCTCAGCGAGGGGCAGCACACGTTCGGGCGATCGCCGGTGGTACACGGAGAGGACCGGAAAGATGATGCTGCGCAAGGCAAACGGGATGAAGAGCAGGGACTCGAACGGCTTGTACGCGAACGTGTAGTACCCCACCTCGCTGTACGGCCGGAAGCGCTGCAGGATTGGAACGTCGACCTTGAAATAGACGGTCGTGATGATGAACGTGATGCCGAGCGGCACCGCGACCCGGACCCACGAGAAGAGCAGACCGGGTTCGAGTTGCAGCCCCGGACGCAGCACCCCCATGACCATGAGCACGGTTGCGAAGTAGATGCAGGCGAACGCGTAGCTCAACGCGTAGGCCCAGAGGAAGAACCCGGTATCGGCGTGTATGTGCACGCCGAGCACCACCAACGCAAAGACCACCAGTGTCTCCGGGACGATCTCGATGATCTCGAAGGTGAGGCGCTGCATCGCGTAGAGCGTGTTGCGCAGCAGCAACTGGTATCCGGACAGCACGAGGATCGCGAACGACGGCCAGAGCAGCGAACGCACGCCGGCGAAGTAGAGCGCGGCGAAGATCAGGGGCAGACCCACGACCGCGCCGATCAGCTTGAGCGAGGCGACGTTGTTCCAGTAGCGGGCGATCTGGTCGGTGTGACGCGCGCCCTCGCGCACGTAGAGCGCAGAGAACCCGAGGTCGGTGACCGTGCCCACCAGCCCCACGTAGGTCACGGCGGTCTGCATCTCCCCGAAGCGCGTCGGGTCGAGGTAATTGCCGATGATGATCACGGCAAGGAGCGCGATGATCCGCGAGATCACGCGCACGACAAGGATGAGGATGGTGTTGCGCAGCGCCCGCATCCCGAGGCCGCCCGGCATGTCCGGCGTCGCCGCGCCAGGTGCGGGCGGTTCGTCCTGCAAGGCGCTCATTCTATCCGGGCGTCCGCGCTGTGCCCGCCGTCAATCCCGGTGGATACACTGCAAACCCATGCCTGACGTCGCGGCCGAGCGGCCTCGTCCCGACGCCGAGGAACGCACGGACGGCGGTGGGCTGATCGCGCGAACCCTCCGCGAGCGGGGGGTCACAACCGTGTTCGGCCTTCCCGGCGGACACATCCTCCCATTGCTCGACGCGTGCATCGATGAGGACATCAGGGTCATCGACACGCGACACGAGGGCGCCGCGGTGCTCGCCGCCGAGGGATGGGCGCTGGCCACCGGCGACACCGGGGTCGCGGCGGTGACCGCAGGGCCGGGATTCGCCAACGGCCTGATCGGCCTGGTGGACGCTGCGACCTGGAGCGTGCCGCTGGTGATGCTGGCAGGCCGCACCAGCCGCAACCGGCAGGGCCGCGGAGCAGTCGCCGACGTCGACCAGCGGGCCATCGCAACCCCGATCGCGAAGTGGGCGGCGAGCTGCCTGGATACCGGACGGATCCCGAGGTATGTCGCCGAGGCGTTGCACCGGGCCCGAAGCGGCTGCCCCGGAGCGGTCTACCTCGAGATCGATTCCCATGCGATGTATGGGAAGGCGCCCCCGCTCGAGATCGGTCCCGCCGGCTATCCGAGCGAACCGGGGCGTCCCGCCGGCGATCCCAACGACATCGGCGCGGCGGTCGCCGCGCTCGCGGCCGCGCAGCGCCCGATCATCGTGGCCGGCAGCGGTGCGTTCTGGTCCGGCGCCGGCGCGGAGATCCGGCGCTTCGCGGAGCTCGCCAACATCCCGGTGATCACCGCGAGCGCGGCGCGCGGGGTGGTGCCCGATTCGCATCCGTGGAGCCTGGGATCACTCGTGCATGGGGGCCTCGCCATCCCCAGCGCGGACTGCGTGATGGTCCTCGGGTCGGCATTCAACGCCAATGTGATGTACGGAGGTGCCCCACTCTTCGGCACCGAGCAGACGATCGTTCAGGTCGATATCGCGCCCGAGCGGACCGGCGGCAACCGGTCGGCAGACGTGACCGTCATCGGAGACATCGCATCGGTCGTGCGCGATCTGCGCGATGCATGGGTCGCCACGCCCACCGATCGCGGTGCCTGGCTGACGCGAGCCCGTAGCCTCGCCGCTGCGTCGCTCGACTTCTGGAACCGGCAGGTGGATGAGCACGCCGGTGTCGCCATGCACGCCGGGGCGGTTGCTCGTGAGCTCGCGGCGACCGTGCACGAACGCTTTGGCGGCAACGCGACCTGCGTTGCCGACGGCGGCGACGCGCTCGCCTGGGCGCTGGCCTACTTCGGTGCGGAGCTGCCCGGCCGCCTGCTCACCACCACCACCGCGCTCGGGACGCTCGGCGTCGGGATGCCGTTTGCGCTCGCCGCGCAGGCGGCGCGCCCGGGTGAGCGCGTCTTCCTGTTCACCGGGGACGGCTCGTTCGGGCTCAGCGCGACGCTGAAGTTCGGCGGCGACAGCGAGTGGTA
>JBAQGL010000158.1:0-4994 GCA_049287785.1 Candidatus Dormiibacterota bacterium
GCGCGGGTCCGGCTATCTCGCAGCCGCCGGCGAACGGGCGCGCGCACGCGGTGACATGCCGGCGGCTGCGGGCCTGCTCCGCCGTGCGGCGGCACTGCTTCCCGACGGCGATGCGCTGCGCCCAAACCTGCTCCTTCACGCCGGCGAGGCGTTGGGCGAGATGGGTAAATTCGACGAGGCGAACGCCCTGCTGTCGCAGGCCGAGGACGCCGCGAACGAACGCGACGATCGCGCTCTGACAACAACAGCCGCAGTGGTCCGCCTGATGTTGCGATTCATGGCTGAGCCCGAGAGCGCAGCGACGAGTCAGGTCGCCGACGCCGCCGGGAGTGCTATGAACGAGCTTGAGATCCTCGGTGCGCACGCCGGGCTCGCGCGAGCGTGGCGACTGATGATGTATGTCCACTTCATGGAAGGCAACTTCAGCGCCGCGGATACGGCCGCCCGACAAGCGGTTGAAGAGGCGGAGCTCGCCGAGGATCGCGTGCTCGAGGTGCGATTCCTGGCCGCGCTCGCCTCATGTGTGGTGTACAGCCCCACTCCGGTCCCGGAAGCGATCCAACAGTGCGATCAGGTGCTCGAGCGGAGCGGCGGCGATCTGCGCACCGTGGCGATCACGCTCGGCGCGATGAGCCACCTCGAGGCGATGCGTGGGGACTTCGAACGCGCACGAGACCTGTACGTGCGTAGCCGGGCAATGCTGACGGAACTCGGGTTCACCCTCAGCGCAGCCATCGTGGCGCTGCAATCGGGACCGGCCGAGATGCTCGCCGGTGACCTCTCGAGAGCGGAGAGCGAGCTTCGCAAAGACTTCGCCACGCTGACCGCGCTTGGCCACAAGGGTTACCTGACCAGTGTCGCCGGAATGCTCGCCGACGTTCTCCACGCTCAGGGTCGGCTCGACGAAGCAAAGAGCTTTGCGGCCGTCTGCCACGAGTCGGCAGCGCCCGACGATGTCGCAGCCCAGTATCAGTGGCACGCCATTCAGGCGAAACTCTCCGCGGCCGACGGACGCCTCGAAGAAGCCGAGGCGCTCGCGCGCGAGTCCCTGAGGTTGATCAGGACCACCGATCAGCCGGACATCCAGGGTGAGGCGTTGGTGACCCTGGCATTCGTGCTGCAAGCCGCAGGAAAGGCGGAAGCTGCGGCCGCGCTCGCCGAGGCGATTTCGCTGTTCGATCAGAAGGGCAATATCATCTCGGCCGGACGAGCACGAGTGGCGCTGGGGTCGCTCCCGGCCGTGCGTGGCGCTGCTGCGGACGGCGATCTCGTCGCCGCTGTCTGACGCGCCGTGTGCTTCTCCGCTGAGGCGGATCTCTGTACCGGTTTAGTGGTTGGTGTGGTCGGCATCGATGCGCTTCGCCACGTCCGCATGCCGCACCGGTGGGCGCTGGCAGCCACGCCGCTGCTCTTCGCGGTGCATGAGATCGACGAGTCGTTCGTGTGGTGGGGCCTCCACGGGCAGGTTTCGTACTCGGTCGAGCATGCCGCCGTCTATGTGTTTCTCGCCGTCGCCTTCGTGCTGCCCTTCTGGGTGCCGTTCGCCATGCTCGGCGTTGAAACCAAGGTTCATCGACGCCAGTGGATGAAGGCGTTCCTCGTCGTCGGCACGGTCACGAGTGTCGCGCTTCTGGTGGCGATCATTCGAGGTCCGGTCGGCGCTGCCATCGACGGGTCACACATCGCGTACTCAGCAGACATCAGTTACGCCGATATCCTCGTCGGCCTGTACATCGTCGCCACGTGTGGCGCCTGCCTGGTCGCAAGCAGCAAGTGGCTGGTCGTGCTCGGCCTTGCGAACCTGAGTGCGGTAATCGCGCTCGGCTGGATCACCTTCACGGGATTCACCTCGCTCTGGTGCGCATGGGCGGCGCTGACATCGATCGCGATTGCCATCTACCTGCGCCGCAATGGTCGTGCTGTCGAACCGTCCGTGGTTGCGTTCGAGGGACAGAGCTAGTGCTGGGTGCCGCGTTCGGCAACCTCAGCAGCAACTACGCACGGATTCCCTGACGCGGCAGTGCGGCGAGCCGGTACCCTGCCGCCTCCAGCTCAGGTATGAGGATGGCGACCGCCGCGACGGTTTCGCTTCGCGTCACGCCGCCTCCGTCATGAAGCAGCACCACCATCCCGTTGTGGAGCGCAGCCATCACGCGTATGACGATGACCGCGGTGCCGGGTAGCTGCCAGTCGCCCGTATCGACACTCCACAACTGCATCTTCATGTCCAAACCGGTGGCGATCGCGACATCGGATGCATTGAACGCCTCGTACGGAGGCCGCCACAGCGTCGGTGCCGTGCCGGTCAGCGTCGTGACCCAATTCCGGTCGCGGCCGAGCTCGATGTAGACGGCGCTCTGGGACATGTTGGTGAGGTTCGGGTGCGACCACGTGTGGTCTCCAATCGTGTCGCCGTCCTCGGCCGCTCGCTGCACCAGCGACGGCCAACGTTGCACGTTCTCACCGACGACGAAGAAGCTCGCATGCGCGCCGTATTCCTCGAGGAGGGAGAGGATTCGTGGGGTCCAGGTTGGGTTCGGTCCATCGTCGAAGGTGAGATAGATGGTTTTGGTCAGGTTCTTCGCAGTGACTCGTGCGAGCGCAGCGACGGGCGGAGCGTGGATTCCGGGTGTCGATCGGCGACTGGGACCATCGTCGAACGTGAGCGCGATCGTTGTGGGGACGTCTTTGGAGCTGAGTGATGTCCGCGAAGCGAGCGGTGGTCCTGATAGTGCGTCCGCTGGCGACGTGTTCGACGCCGCGCTCGCATGCATGGTCGCCGAGGCGCACGCTGTTATCAGAAGAACTGTGAGCATCGCAGCGGTCCTCAACAACCGAGAGTTCATCGTCGGTCACAGCCCCCTACGACTCGTGCGCTTTTACTCTGCCGAGTGTACCGCCGCCCGGCGATGCGCCAACCGCGGAGGGCCGCACGACTTTCGGACTCCGCCCGGAGCTGCTGTCGCAGACGTATACGTCAGGGAACGTACGCCAACAGCCGCGCCCGAGCGGATGACGACGTCCTCACGGGCGGTTAGGGTGTGTACATGACCCTTCGGAGGATCCTGGCCGGGGCATGACCGACCTCCCGCGACCCCGGCCGCCCAACGGCGTGGAGTTCGCTGCGACCGGATCGCCACGCGCACTCTGGGCGGAAATAACGCGACGTGCGCCGGTTGTGGCCGACGTGGTTCCTGCGCTCGTGTTGACCGTTTTCCTGGTGGCGGCGAGCACGGCTCAGCAGCGCGCCACCGGTGACCTGCACCGGATTGGGGTCGGCGGTTACCTGCTGCTGGTGGGCGCAGGGATGGCGTTGGCGCTGCGGCGACGGTGGCCACCGCTCGCGTACGCCGCCTCACTCGCCTGCACGGGCGCCTATCTTCTCGCCGGCAATCCACCGGGTCCAATTCTGCTGGCCCCCTTTCTCGGGCTGCTCGTCGTGCTGGGGGCGACACGCTCGCTGCCTGTGTGGATCGGTTCGGCGCTGGGTGGCGCCGCCGTGCTGTCCGCAGTCCATGGTGCTGTGTACGGCTGGTCGTGGCCCGTGGCGCTCTTTGCGGGCGTCTGGGTGGGCCTCTCCGTGGTGGCAGGGATCGCTCTTGACGCGCGACGGCGCTTTCTCAGGGAGTCGCGGGCGCGCGCGGAATGGACGCAGCGCAGTCGCGAGGAGGAAGGGCGCCGGCGGATGGTGGAGGAGAGACTGCGGATCGCTCGGGAGATGCACGACGTCATCGGACACAGCCTGGCGGTCATCAGCCTGCAGGCCGGCGTCGCGGAGCATCTCCTTGACACCCGGCCCGACGAGGCCCGCAAAGCAGTCAGGGCCATCCGCGGCGTGAGCAAGCAGGCGCTGACCGAGCTTCGCAGTGAGCTCGCTGCACTTCGGGGCGAAGGTCTCGCAGGTGCGGACCGCCGGCCGACCCCGGGACTTGCCGCGCTGCCGGCTTTGGCTGCGCAGATGCGCGATGCGGGACTGCAGGTCGAACTTGATCTTCCGCAGCGAGGCGACAACGTCCCGGAGATTGTCTCCGCGGCCGCGTACCGGATCGTCCAGGAGTCGCTCACCAACGTGGCTCGGCACGCCGGCACCGGCACGAGGGCGACCGTGCGCGCAACGCTCGAGCCTGACCGATTGGAGCTGGAGATCATCGACGACGGCATCGGAGTGAGAGAGCCACCTCGCGAAGGCGGCGGCCTCCAGGGGATGCGCGAGCGCGCCGCCGCTCTGTCCGGGGCCTTCTCGGCGGGCACGCGTCCCGAGGGGGGATTCCGGGTATGGGCATCGCTCCCGCTGGGGGGAAGGTGAGCATCCGCGTGGTGCTCGCCGACGACCAGGCGTTGATCCGTGTCGGTCTGCGCGCGCTCGCCGACGCGGAGCCTGACATTGAGGTGGTCGGAGAAGCTGCGGATGGGCAGGAGGCGTTGCGCGTTGTGCGTGAGCTGCGGCCCGATGTGGTTGTGATGGACATCCGCATGCCGATCCTTGATGGATTGGAGGCGACGCGTCTGATCGCAACGGACCCGAAGCTGTCTGGCGTCCGCGTCCTCGTCCTCACCACCTTCGAGATCGACGAGTACGTGTTCGAAGCCCTTCGCGCCGGGGCCGGAGGGTTTCTGCTCAAGGATGCCGAGCCGACCGAGCTGCTGCGTGCGATTCGCGTCGTAGCGGCGGGCGACTCCCTCCTCTCGCCGGCCGTGACACGGCGGGTCATCGAGGCCTTCAGCGCACGTCCCGCGCCGGTTGCACCAAGGACGAAGCTGCTGGTCAACCTCACCGAGCGCGAGCGTGAAGTTGTGGCATTGGCCGGCTGCGGACTCTCCAATGACGAGATCGCCGAACGGCTCGTGATCAGCCCGGCAACCGCGCGTACCCACGTGTCTCGATCAATGCAGAAGCTCGGCGCACGGGATCGGGCACAGCTCGTGGTCTTCGCGTACGAAAGTGGGCTCGTGTCGCCGGGCCAAGCGCCGGCGTAAGCAAGTCGACACTGAGC
>JBAQGL010000159.1:0-13884 GCA_049287785.1 Candidatus Dormiibacterota bacterium
CGCTGAGCCCCTCTGCCCGTTTGCTGATCGCCGCCGGTAGCTCCTCATACGGGGATTGGCTGACGACCGTCGCATTGGTGGTGCTGCTGTTTCGGGCGACGCAGTCGCCTGTCGGACCTGCGATCTACATGATCGCGCGCGTGGCCCCGCGCCTCATCGGGCCTTTTCCCGGGGGAGCCCTCGCCGATCGCTACGGGCCGGCGCGCATCGCCGCAGTGTGCGCTGTCGCGCAGGGTGTGCTCACGGCCTCGATAGTTGGATTCGCCGAGGCCGGGTTCGTGTGGCCGATCTTCATCGTGGTGGCTTTCGCTCAACTGTTCGGCTCGGCCGCGCAGCCGTGCTATGGCGCGCTGATCCCCCGCGTGACCGACGCTGCTGGCCTGGGGCGAATCCAGGGTGGGTATTCGGCGCTCCAGAGCTCGAGTCTCCTGATCTCGCCGGCAATCGGCGCACTGGTGCTCCCTTTCACCACGCCGGAGCTTCTCATCGCCATCGATGCGGCAACGTTCTTCTTCGCCGCGGCGCTGGTCGCAACCCTGTCGCGAGTCGGCACCAGCACGTCAGCGGCGGAAGGGCACACCCGCGGGATGGCTGCCGGGATACCGGTTGTTCTCCGCGATCCGACGCTCCGATTCCTCATGGCTGCGTACATCTCGAACGCAGCCGCGATCACAGCCCTCCAGGCGGTCCTGGTCGTGGCCGCATCCCAACGTTTCGGCCACGACACCTCCGTCGGCTGGCTGTACGCGGCGATCGGGGCAGGATCGATGCTCGGTACGATCCCGGTCATCCGCAGAACCCCGGATCGGGTGGGTCAGAAGCCGATCATCGCCTTTGCCGTCCTCGAGCTCGCCGCCGTGACCGCGTTCGTGTTTGTCAGCAGCATTCCGTTCACCCTGGTGCTCCTTTTCATCAGCGCGGTGGGTTCGATGCTCTATCAGACGAGAGGCGCCGTCGGTATGCAGCAACGGGTACCTCGCGAGTTGCTCGGCCGCACGATGGCCGTCGGCCGTTTCGCTGTCTACCTCGGCATGCTGCTTGGCGCGATCGCAGCGTTGTCGCTGGTGCAGCCGCTGGGCTGGCAATCCACTGTCCTGATCGTGTGTGCGGTGGGAGCAGCCGTGCTCTTCGTCACCGCAGTGAGCGAGGCAAGTCAACCCGGCTGACCGCGTCGGGCTGTCAGCATGCTGGGAAGGTGCGCAAAGAGTTGTGCAGATGTGAACAACGCTTGTTAACTCCGCCCAAGCACCGCGAACGGATCCAACGGCGATATCGCACCCTTTGGAAGCCAGTCCGGGCCCCGATGCTCGGTCTTGGTGCCGGCGGTATCCATGGAGGCGGAAATGACATCAGGCGCTGCCTGGGGGAACTGAGCCCCAACCGTTGAATCCCGAGCGCGCTCGGGATTTGTGAATCCGTTGGGTGCGACGTCGTGGGTATCGGCCCACGACGTCGTGCTTTGTTTTCCGTTTCCCGCTCAGGAGTCAGGATGCCGATCGATACCGCACGGTTCTTCCCGCGAGCAGCAGACACGCTGCCGAAGGCCGACCGGTCCGCCCGCCTCCTGCTGGCTGCCGGGGTCTCCACGTACGGTGACTGGCTCACAGTCGTCGCCCTCGCGGTCCTCCTCTTCGATCTGACGCACCGAGCGGCGGCGCCGGCGCTGTACATCCTCGCCAGGTTCGCTCCGCGGGTGCTCGGTCCGACCCTCGGTGGCTCACTCGCCGATCGCTTCGGTCCGAGCCGGGTCGCAGGCTGGTGCGCGCTGGGACAGTGCGCGCTCACCGCCGCCATCGTTGTCCTTGCGGGCACCGGCACGATCTGGGCGATTCTCGTGGCGGTCGCGATCGCCGGATTCCTCGGATCGATTGCCCAGCCGGGCTATTCCGCATGCATCCCGCGCGTGACCTCGGCACGCCGGCTGCTTCGCGTCAACGCGATCTACAGCGGGCTCTTTGAGTCGAGCGTGCTGATGGCTCCGGCGATCGGCGCACTGGTCCTCCCATTCATCGAACCCCAGGTGCTCGTCGGAGCCGATGCTGCCTCCTTTCTTGTGGCCGGACTCCTCCTGCTGTCCCTGCACGTCGGTCCGGCGCCGGCCCCGGCGCGGGCAACGAGCGCGCGCTCACGTGCCACCGCGGTCGTGGGCCGCGACCCGATGCTTCGCTCGCTGGCGGCGTCGTTCTTCTGCAGCGCCGTGGCGATCACAGCACTCCAGGCGGTGCTCGTGGTCGCGGCGGCGGACCGCTTCGGGCATGCCACCGATGTCGGCTGGCTCTATGCCGCAGTCGGCGGCGGCGGGGTGGTTGGAAGCGCTGTGCTGCTGCGCTGGACTCCCCGGACCATCGGTGCTCGAGGCATCGCCATCGGCTTCCTGATCGAGGTCATACCGCTGGGGCTCTTCGCGATCACCGGCGGGCTGCTCCCCGCTCTTGCCCTGCTCTTTGTCAGCACCGCCGCGGCCGCGCTGTATCAGACCCGAGGACAGACCGCCCTGCAGCAGCGCGTTCCCACGGAGTTGCTCGGCAGGGTGAACGGCGTGATGCGAGTGCTGCTCTATGCGGGCATGCTGGTTGGCGCGATCGCCGCCGCGGCACTTGTCGAGGCCATCGGCTGGAGCGCACTCGTGGTGGGGACGGTGGCGATCGCTGTCGCCGCCTTCGTCCCTGTGTCGCTCACCTATCGCCGGGGACCGCGGCGTCCCGACGAGGTCACCCTCGCCGGGACACCGATGGTGCTCGTGTCAGGTCAGACCGCGACCGCCTCGCGGACTTCCTTCTCGATCGGCAGGCCGACTGAGTTGCCCCACTCGCTCCACGACCCGTCGTAGTTGCTGACGTTCGGGAAACCGAGCAGGTAGCTCAGCACGAACCAGGTGTGCGACGAGCGCTCGCCGATGCGGCAGTACGTGATCACGGTCTTGTCGCCGGTCACGCCCTGCGCCGCATAGAGCTCGCGGAGCGCGTCAGCCGGCTTGAACGTGTCGTCGTCCTGGATGGCCTGCGCCCAGGGAACGTTCGCCGCGCCGGGGATGTGCCCGCTGCGCTGCGCGCCCTCATTCGAGTACTCCGGTGGGGCGGAGATCTCTCCCTTGAACTCGGCAGGCGACCGAACGTCGACGAGCGCGCGACCCTCGACTCCGAGCGCCTTCTCGACGTCGCCGCGGAAGCTCCGGATCGACGTGTCGGCATCCGCCGCCCTGTACGAGGTCGCGGCGAACGATGGGGTCTCCTCGGTGACCTCGCGGCCCTCGTCGATCCACTTCCGACGCCCGCCGTTCAGCAGCCGGATGTCCGCGTGGCCGTAGATGCGGAAGGTCCAGAAGGCGAACGCCGCAAACCAGTTGCGGAAGTCGCCATAGAGGACGAGCGTCGTGTCCGGGGTCGCACCGATCCTCGAAAGGAGCTGCTCGAACTGCTCCTTGGACAGGATGTCGCGGCGAACGGGGTCGTTGATATCGCGCTTCCAGTCGACCAGGGCCGCGCCGGGAACGTGTCCCAGCTCGTACGAGGCCGAGGGGTCGTAGTCGACTTCGAGCACCCGCACCTGCGGGTCGGTGAGGTGACCGGCCAGCCACTCGGTGGTGACCAGAACCTCTGGATGGGCGTATTCGGTCATGAGGAAATGCTCCTGTTGCTGTTGGCTGTTCCTGAGCGGCGAATCGCCGCACGGTTGCGAGATGTCGGGCGCGGGCGCTGCGCCTTCGCGTGCCCGGACTTCACGAGGCCTAGGCCGGACAGCTTGCCCTGTCAGACCGAGAGCGTCCCCAGTCGAGCCAGCGTCGGCGGGTGAGCCGCGGTGTCTCGTCCATGTGATCCGGATCGTATGGAATCCCGACTGCCGAAGTCAAGTTTCCAGGCCTCACACGCGGCGCGCCAGGAGATAGGCACGGGTCGTCTGCACCTCTACGTCGGGGTACGGCGCGCGCACCAACCGCGCGACGAGTTCGAAGCCCGCCTCCTTGATCTCCCCCACCAGCCAGTCGGCATCGAAGTAGCGGAAGTCCATGTCGACCCCGACGCCGAGCATCTCGTCGGCGTGGACGGTGGCGTCACCCTCCTGACCGAGATGGACGGCGATGAGGACGATGCCGTGGTCGACGAGCGTGCGACGGAACTCGCGCAGGGCAGCACGAATCTCGGTGTCACTGGTGAGGTGGATGATCGAGTAGAAGGCGATCAGCCCCTGCCATCGGCCGTTGCCGGCCTCGAGCGCCGTCATCGTGCCCACCTCGAAGGTCAGATCCGGGTGCAGCGCTCGCGCCCGCTCCACCATCGCTGGCGAGAGATCGATGCCGGTGACCGCGAGGCCGAGGCCGGCGAGGAACGCTCCCACATGCCCGGGACCGCAGCCGGCGTCGCAGACTGACGCTCCCCGACCGAAATCGTCCTGCACCTGTTCGGCAAATGCAGTCAGCAGCGCGCGGTCGAGCGGCTTGTGGCGCAGCTCGTCGTGCACCCGGTCGACATACGCGTCGGTGACTGCGTCGTAGCTTTGCCGGACTCGTGACTGGTGATCCGAAGGGCCCTCGCCGCCTGTTATGTTCGCGGCGCCATGCGCCCTTGGACCGTTCGCGCCCTCGCCGCCGGCGTCGACGCGGCGTGCCTCGCCCTCTTCGTCGCGCTGGGCCGGGCCAGTCACGACATCGCCTCGGGAATTGACTGGTATCTCACCGTGCTCTGGCCGTTCCTGGTCGGATGGTTCGTGGTCGCGCTCGCACTGCAGCTGTACCGGGCGCCACTCGATCGATGGGTGATCCTCGCCTGCACGTGGGTGGCGGGGACCGCTATCGGGCTTGCGCTGCGAGCGGGAGTCACCCATCGCAGCACGCCGATCGCCTTCATCATCGTGGCCTTCATCTTCATCGGCCTGACCACCTTCGGGTGGCGCCTGTTCGTGCACGGCCTCAGCTGGGTGCGCAGTCGCAACGCGCACTCGCCGCGGGTCAGCTGATCACCCGCCGGCGGAAGTTCCGCGTCCCCGTCCACAGGAACAGCGCGCTGAACGCGAGGAGCACTGGGTAGACGACCCAGAGGGACATGTGCGGCGCCGTGGTCAATGCACCTCGCATCCCCTCGTTGATGTAGATGAGCGGATTGACGAGCACGAGGATCTGCAGCCAGTGAAAACCGCCGATCGTCACCGGCGCGAGCGTCGTCCATGAGTAGTACGTGCCGCCGAGAAAGGTCAGCGGCAGGATGATGATCCCGAAGAGCAGCGGCACGGTTCGCGGATCGAAGATGGTTCCGAAGGTGAGGCCGAGCGAGGAGCACGTGATGCACCCGAGCGGGATGAGCGTGATCAGCTGGATCCAGTGCACCTGGAGGTTGATGTGCACGCCGTTGGCGTGGACCACGGCCGCGATCGGGAACACGATCGCTGCAGCCAGCAGACCCTGGATCGCCCCGAACAGGACCTTCTCCATCGCGACCAGCGACACCGGCATCGGCGCCAGGACACGGTCCTCGATCTCCTTCGTGTAACCGAACTCCTGCACCATCGGCAGCGCGACCGCCTGGATTCCCTGGAACATCATCGAGAGGCCGACGACGCCGGCGACCAGGATGGTCGCGAACGCAGACTCCCCCGCCGCACCCCGGCCGCCACCGACTCCTTGCCCGATGGTTGGAAAGACGTAGAGGAAGACGAAGCAGAGCAGGAACGGCTGGATGATCGTGCGCGGGATGAACTCGCGAAGGCGTTTCCGCAGCACCACCAGGTCGCGGAGCAGCAGCGCACCGAAGGCGATTCGCGACGACGTGAACGACGAGCGCAGCGGCCGGAGGCTCGTGGACGTGGTCGCGGGCGCCGGGGCGGTGACTGCGGTCATTCGCGAAGCTCCTTCCCGGTGAGGTTGATGAACACGGTTTCGAGATTCGGCTCGGCGACCTGAACGTCGCGCACGGTGAAGCCGGCGCGATCGGCGCTGTCGATGACCCGGATGAGCACTCGATCTCCGCCCCGCACTGCCAGCTGAACGGTCCCCTTCCGGGTCACCGCCGACTCCACACCGGCCACGTCCTGACGAAGGCGCAGCGCGAGCGCTTCGAGGTCACCATCAGCCGTGACGGTGACCAGCGTGTCCGCTCCGATCGTCTCCTTGAGACGCAGCGGTGTGTCCAGCGCGAGGATCCGGCCACGGTCCATGATCCCGATGCGGTTGCACAGGCTGTCGGCCTCCTCCATGTTGTGAGTCGTGAGGAGCACTGTCTGACCCCCGGTGTGCAGCTCACCCAGAATCTCCCAGAGGGCGATCCGGCTCTGCGGATCGAGCCCGGCGGTCGGCTCGTCGAGGAAGAGCACCGCGGGGTGGTGCAGGATCGCTCGCGCCACCATCAGACGCTGGGCCAGGCCACCGGAGAGCGCCATGACCGGTGCCTTGGCACGTTCGGTCAGCCGGAACCGGACGAGCATCTCATCGGCAGCCTGCCGCGACGCCTGAGACCCCATCCCGAAGAACCGGCCGTGGAAGTAGAGGTTCTCCCAGACCGTCAGGGCGCGATCCAGCGTATTGGTCTGCGGCACCACCCCGATCAGCTGCTTGGCGACGGCCGGGTGCGCAACGACGTCGACGTCCCCGACGTATGCCTCGCCGTGGGTGGGGATGGTTCGCGTGGTGAGCATGCTCGCCGTGGTGGTCTTGCCCGCCCCGTTGGGACCGAGCAGACCGAAGATCTCGCCCTGGAACACGGAGAGGTTGAGACCGTCGACTGCCCTCACCGTCCCCGTGTAGATCTTGGTGAGGTCGACGGTGCGGATCACCGCGCGCCGCTCGTCCGCGTCGCGGGAGGCGTTGGCGATGGCTGGATTCGCCGGTATGGTCGCTGTCAATCTGGCTCCGCGTGAGATGGCTCGGCGACGGGTGTGGCGCCGGATTGCCCACGATACCCGCCGACGGCGAAACGGGGGCCGCGGCAAGCGGGGCCTACACTCCCAATCAATGGCCGGCATCATTCTCCTGCTCGTCCTGGGAGTCGGCGTCGGCGCGCTGATCCTCTGGGGAATCCGGCTGCCGCCGACACGGCCTCGCCCTGACAGCCGCTATCGGGGCCGCACCTACATGTCGGTCCACCGCAAGCTCAAGCGCCCCAAGCCGCCGGAGTGAGCAACCGGTCACTCGCGCAGTTGGAAGGGCACGGAGGTGACGACGACCCCGGGGTGATGGAGCAGCGCGAGCTTGAATGCAAGCTCCGACTGGTTGTGGAGCAGGGTCTGGTACCAGGCGCGCGGCAGGATGTCGGGGAGGACGACCGTCACGGTGATATCGCCTTCGCGGTGGCACTCGTCAATGACTTCGATCACCGGGCTGATGAGCTCGCGGTATGGAGAGGTGACGACCCGAAGCTCGACATCGGGCGACCACCGCTTCCAGCGCTCGGGAAGCGTCGCATCGCGCCGATCATCCGAGTCGACGCGGACGTGCACCGCCGTGATCCTGCTCGCCGTGGTGATGCTCAGCGCGTACTCGACCGCAGCGGCGCTTGCCGCAGTCAGGTCGTTGACCGGGACGATCACCCGCTGTTTGCCCACCGCATGACGTTTCGGCACTGAGGCCAGTTCGTGGCGGGCGCGCGCGTAGTGTCGATGGATCGCCCAGAAGTTGAAGGCGAGCAGGGGCACGAGGAGCAGAACGATCCACGCTCCCTCGAGAAACTTCGAGCTCGCAACGATGATCGCGACCGCCCCGGTGGTCACCGCGCCCACCGCATTGATCGCCAGCTTGATATGCCGGCGTCGCTCCTTGCTGTGCATCCAGTGCATCACCATGCCCGACTGGGACAGCGTGAAGCAGATGAAGACCCCGACCGCATAGAGCGGGATCAGCGCGTGCGTATTGCCCCCGAAGACGATCACCAGCGCAATCGCCAGGACGCCGATGACGATGATCCCGTTCGAGTACGCGAGCTTCAGGCCGCGATGGCTGAACTGGTGCGGGAAGAAATCATCGCGTGACATCACCGCGGCGAGCCGCGGAAATCCGTTGAACGACGTGTTGGCGGCGAGCAGCAGGATTGCGGCCGACGAAATCTGGACGATGTAGAAGAGCGGGCTGTTGGGTGCGGTAGCCTGGCCGATCTGGGCGATCACATTGGATTGGTCAGTGGGAATGGCACCGATGCTGCGGCCGAGCAGGGCCACGCCGAGGAACAGCGCGCCGAGCAGGCAGGCAAGGACTGTCAGCGTCCGGGCGGCGTTTTGCGGCTCCGGTGACTCGAACGCCGGGACGCCGTTGGCGATCGCCTCGACGCCGGTCATCGCGGTGCATCCACCGGCGAAGGCGCGCAGCACGAGAAAGACGCTCAATCCCTCGGTGGCGCTTGGGATCGCGTGCAGCTGATGCGGCGGATTGCCGGTGGCGATGCGGAATGCCGCGATCACGAGCAGCGCCGCAAGGGAGAGCACGAAGATGTACGTCGGCAGGATGAATGCCGCTCCCGCCTCCCGGACGCCGCGGAGGTTGATCACCATCAGCAGCACGATCGCGACGACGTCGATCACCACGCGATACGGATTGATCGCCGGGATGAACGCGATCAGTGCGGCGACACCGGCGGTCACGGAGACGGCGACAGTGGTGAGGTAGTCGACCATCAGCGCACCGGCAGCCACCAACCCCGGCGTGCGGCCGAGATTCCGGCTCGCCACCGTGAACGACCCACCACCGTTTGGATACGCATGGATCGTCTGCCGGTACGAGAGGACGACGATCCCAAGCAGCAAGGCGATGGCCGCAGCGATCGGAAGGTCGAACGCGACCCCGGCCGTGCCCGCGAGGAGCAGGACATAGAGGATCTCGTCCGGGCCGTACGCAACCGACGAGAGTGCATCGAGGCCGAACGCCCCGATGGCCGCGGTTTTGCTCAGGCGCTCGTGTTGTTGCGCGGAACTGGGCAGCGGGCGTCCCAGCAGGGCGCGACCCAGAACTCGCATCCGGCCGGATTATCCCACGGGCCGCTGTCAGCGCTCTCCGTGGCACAACGCGAATGAGGGACCGCGAGTCGAACCTCGCGATCCCCCATCTCTCGGCGACAAGGTTGGGTCAGGGGGTCTTCCGAAACGCGATCAGTCGCTCGGTATCCCGCTTGCCGGGGGGGTCGACGCGGCACCCGAGAAGGTGTTGATCGCACCGCTCGCGGTGTCGTCGGTCGTCTCCACCGAGCCGAGCGTGGTCAGGTTTCCGGTCGCATCGACAGTGACCATCTGCACACCCGTGAAGCCGTTGTGATCACTCGACGAGTAGGCATACGGCGTCAGTCCGGGCCCATCGGTCCAGTGGCTGCTCTCGACGGCGGAAACGATGCTTGCCCGCGTCGGGTTCTGTCCGGCGGCCTTGAGCGCCTGCACAAAGGTGAATGCCTCCGACATGCCGTATTCGACGTTGCCGTCCCACGGCAGCGACGGCGCATAGGTTGCCTCGATGCTCTTGAAGAGAGTCACCCACGGGTTCGACGAGGTCGTGAGCAGCGGAAGGTACGTGTCACTGATGGTGCCGCCGATCAGGCCGGCGGGGAGCTTCTTGCCGAGTGCGCCGCCAGTCAGGATGCCGGCGAGGGTTGGCGGATCCGATCCCACGTTGCTCACCACGAACTGCGCCTTGTAGTTGAGTCCGGCCGCGCTCGCCTCCGCGATCGCCGTGAACAGCGGGACCGAGAAGCTCACGATCACCTGGACTCCCTGCGCCTGCAGGCCGGCGATCGCGGCACCGACCGCCATCGCACCGGCGGCTGTCGGCGTGTAATACGCCGGGTTCGAGTCGACGTTGAGGCCCTTGCCCTGCAGCGCATCCATCACGCCGTTGAACCCGTCGGTGCCGAACTCGTCGTTGGGCCCCTGCAGGAAGAACCCGATCTTCTTGCTGCCGAAGTTCTGGGCGATGTACTGCCCGAGGATCTTGCCTTCGATGGTGTAGTTGGGTTGCCAGCCGAACGTCTCCGGGTACTGCGACGTGTTGTTCCAGCAGTTGCATCCCGACGCCACGAAGAGATCGGGCACGTGGTTGGAGTTGAGGTAGCTCACCACCGACAGGTGGGTCGGCGTGCCCAGCGCCTGGAACATCGCGAACACCTGGCTCTGAAGGACCAGCTTGCGGGTCTGCGTCGCGGTGCTCGTGGGGTTGTACTGGTCGTCCAGGTAGATGTAGTTGATCTTGCGTCCGTTGACTCCACCGTGCGCGTTCACGTACTTGAAATACGCGTTGGCTGCCGGCGCGATCTCCGAGTATCCGGGCGCGGCCGGCCCGGTGAGCGGCTGGGTGCTCCCGATGGTCACCTGGGTCGCCGTGATCCCCGGCGCCGACGCGGTGTTGACCGTGGGCGAGGAGCTGCCGCACGCCGCGGTCAGCAGCGCTGCCGCCCCGCCGGCGGCGGCCACCGCCCAGGTCCTCGATCTAGTGATCTCTGGTTGCATGCGTGTGCTCCTTGTGTGTGTGGACAGCGGTTGCTGGACTCATTGAGACTGGGACTCGGGTGCGGCCGGCAGGGCGGCGGGGCCGCGATTCGAGCGGACCATACGAATCGCGCCGCGAACGATGGATGCGATCCCTCCGGCGATGCCGCGGGGAAACACGAGGATCGCCACGATGAGGACGATCCCGTAGATCGCGAGGGGGACATTGTTGGCGACGTTGCTCGAGAGGTTGAGGCTGCTCGCAAACCCGCTGGTCCACACCGGCAGGTAGACAAGGATGAATGACCCGATCACCGCGCCGGTGAGGCTGCCGAGACCGCCGATCACGACCGCCGTGAGCAACGCCAGCGAGAGGTTGAGCGTGAATCCGCTTGGCGAGGTGACGCTGACCCAGTAGGCGAACAGCGACCCGGCAAGCCCCGCACAGGCAGCGCTGATCATGTAGGCGAGCACCTGCGTGCGCGCGACATCGATGCCCGACAGCCGCGCTGCGACCTCGTTGTCCCGCACCATCCGAAACCGCCTGCCCGTCGCACCGCGAACCAGGTTCGCAAGCACGAAGAAGGTGATGACCGCGGCCGCAAGCGCGATCCAGGCGAGCCACTGTTCGGGGGAGAAACTCGTGCCCAGGAAAGCGGGGGCTCCGGGCGACGGGACGTTGAGGCCCTGGTTGCCGCCGAAGACGCCGGCAAAATGAGACGGGACCTGGGGGAGTGCCACCGCCAGGGCGAGGGTCGCGCCGGCGAGATACGGTCCGCGCAACCGTGCCCCGGCGATGCCGACGATCGCGCCGGCGATTCCCGTGGTGGCGATCGATGCCAGCAGCATGAGGATCATCGGCAGATCCGGATACCGCGTGAGGAGCACCGACGTCGTATACGCGCCGATCATCATCAGCGCGCCGTGGCCGAGCGAGACCTGACCATTGATGCCCGTGAGCACGGTCAGGCCGGCTGCACAGATCGCGTAGATCGCCACTTCGGTGACGTTGTAATTGGTGTACGCGTCGAACACGAACGAGGTGAGCAGCAGGAACACAAGCGCAAGCCCCAGGAAGAACAGACCGTGGCGAAGCAGCGTCGAACCACGCAGCGCGGCACTCATACCTGGCGCTGCCTCCCGAAGCTGAACAGGCCCTGAGGGCGGAGCATGAGCACGACGATGAGGATCACGAATCCGCCCAGCGGCGCCAGGTCGGAGCCGATGTAGCCGCTCACGTAGCTGAGGGCAAGGCCGACGCCGACCGCGCCTGCAACTGCACCGACCGGGCTCTCGAGGCCGCCGATGATCGCTCCGGTGAACCCGAACACGAGGACCTCGTCCATGTTGCTCGGGTAGAGATACACGGACGGCGCCGCCAGCATGCCGGCGAGTGCGCCGAGCAGCGCCGCGAGCCCCCATCCGAGCGTCAGCATCCTGCCGACTCGAATGCCGAGGATGCGCGCGATCTCTGGATTGAATGCAGCCGCGCGCATTCGCAGCCCCAGCGTCGTCCGCTGGAAGACGAGGAAGAGCAGCAGCATGGCGATCAGGACTGCGCCGATCGTGAACAGGGCAAAGGGCGAGATGTCGAGTGACGTTCCGCCGGCCACCAGGTCGATGTTCGAAACCGGCACCGGGAAGGACTGGGTCTGACCGCCGAAGAGCATCGGCGCGATCGCCTCGAGGAGGATGAGCACGCCGAGGCTCAGGATGACCGCGTTGAGCGGAGGTCGCGACTCGACCGGCCGCACCAGCACCCGTTCCGTGACCGCGCCGATCACGAACCCGGTCGCGAGTGCGACCACGAATCCCAGCCAGTACGGGGCGCCATGCCTGATCACCGTCAGCGCGATGTAGGTGGTGAACATCGCCATCGCGCCCTGCGCGTAGTTGATGATCCGGGTCGCGCGCCAGATCATCACGAGCGCCAGCGCCACCGCCGCGTACACCATGCCATTGGTGATCCCGTCGACGGTGTAGATCACGAACAGCCGCATGCTCAGAATCCCAGGTAGGCGTGGCGCAGTGCGTCGTCGCCGGCCAGGCGGTCCGCGGTGTCGCGCAGCTCGACCCTGCCGAGTGACAGGACGATCGCCTGGTCCGCCACGGACAGCGCGGAGCGGGCGTTCTGCTCGATGAGCAGCACGATCAACTGTCGCTCTCTGACCAGGACCGCAAGCCGCTGCATGATCTGTGCGAGCAGGCCTCCGGCGAGCCCGAGGGACGGCTCGTCGAGGAGCAGCGCCGTGGGGCGGGCGACCATCGCCCGGCCGATCGAAAGCATCTGCCGCTCTCCCCCACTGAGGTTCGACGCGTGGACGGCGCGGCGCACTCGAAGTGGCGGAAAGAGCTCGTATGCCTCCTCGATCGCAACCCGCTGGTCGGCTCGATCGCGGCGCCACAGGCCGCCGAGGCGCAGATTCTCGTCAACGGTCAGCTCGCTGACGATGCCGTGTCCCTCGGGGACGTGACCGACACCGAGGCGAGCGATGGCCTCAGGCGACCGGCCGACGAGCTGCTGAGTGCCGAGCATCACTGAGCCGCTTCGCGGCTTGACGAGGCCGGAGATGGTTCGCACCAGCGTGGTCTTGCCCGCGCCGTTCGCCCCCAGCACCGCGGTGATGCTGCCCTCGCGGACCGACAGCGACACGTTCTCCAGGGCGATGACGCCGCCGTATGCGACGGTGAGATCGCTGATCTCAAGCATGCGCGACCGTCTGCCCGAGGTACGCGTTGGCGACGTCACTGTTGGCACGAATCTCAGCCGGCGTTCCGGACGCGATCACCTGTCCGAGATTGAGCACGATGATGGTGTCGCTGACGGCCATGACCATGTCGACGTGGTGCTCGACGAGCGCGATCGCCATCCGTGTGCGCAGCGAACGCAGCAGGTCGATGAGCTCGTTGACATCGCTGGCCGACAGCCCGCTCGCGGGTTCGTCGAGGAGCAGCAGGGACGGGCGAGCCATCAGCGCGCGGGCGATGATGACCCGCTTCTGGACGCCGTGCGGAAGGGCACCGGGATATGCGCCCGCACGATCGACAACGCCGAGTTCGTCGAGGTTCGCCAGCGCCTCCTTCCGAAGCGAGGCTGTATGGCGGTCGGCACCCGGAAAGGCCAGGAGGTCGGTGGTGAGCCGGGTTCGTGACGGCGAGCCCGCGACCACGTTGTCGAGCACGGTCAGCGTCGGCCACAACCCGACTCCCTGGAGTGTTCGGGCGATGCCCATGTGCGCAAGCCGCCAGGTCGGCAATCCGAGCAGCGACCGCCCCTGGTAGGTGATCGTCCCCGCCACCGGCGTCACGAAGCGGGAGACTGCGTTGAACAGCGTCGTTTTGCCCGCGCCGTTCGGGCCGATGACCCCGACGATCTGATTGGCGCGGACTGTCAGCGAGACGCCGTCGAGAGCGACCACGCCTTCGAAGCGCACATCGATCCCGGCAACCTCGAGCACAGTGGGTGTCGTGCCTGGCGTCTCCCCGGACACGCTACAG
>JBAQGL010000160.1:0-7506 GCA_049287785.1 Candidatus Dormiibacterota bacterium
ATCGTGCACCCGCCCCAGGGCGGGATCAATGGCCCGCAGGGCTTCACCGGCCCGGTCGGCATCGCCCAGGAGACGGCCACGGCCACCAACAACGGGTTCCTCGGCCCCAACGGCCTGGTCTGGTGGATCGGGTTCATCAGCCTCAACCTCGGCTTCGTGAACATGCTCCCGATTCCATTCCTCGACGGCGGCAAGCTGCTGTTCATCGCCATCGAATCGGTGCGCCGGCGCAGGCTCAATCCGAAGGTCGAGGCAGCGATCACCGCGGTCGGACTGGCCGTGATCGTCGTCTTTGCCGTCTATGTCACCATCGGAGACGTGAGCAGGCTATGACCGACGGGGGCTCGCCGATCAAGGCACGCCGGCCGACCGTCCCGGTTCGCGTCGGGTCCGTGGTCATCGGCGGTGCCGCACCGATCGCGGTGCAGACGATGACCAAGACCCAGACCGAGGACGCCGCCGCGACCATCGCGCAGATCCAGCGCGCCGCAACCGCGGGCGCCGACGTCATCCGGGTCACCTGCGACACGCGCGAGGCCGCCGCATCGCTGCACGAGATCGTGCGCGAGTCGCCGATCCCGGTGGTCGCCGACATCCATTACGACGCGCCGCTGGCGCTGCTCGCGCTCGAAGCCGGGGTGCACTGCCTCCGCCTCAACCCGGGCAACATCACCGACAGTGCCAAGGTCGCCGACATCGCGCGCGAGGCGAAGGCACGCAACGTGCCGATCCGCATCGGCGTGAACGCGGGGAGCATTCCGCAGCGCAAGGAGCTGACGCGAGGACGCGGTGGCTCCATCGAGGAGACGGCGCAGAACATGGTCGCAGCGGCGCTGTCGCACATCCGGGTGCTCGAGGAGCTCGAGTTCCGCGACATCAAGGTCTCGCTCAAGGCCAGCGACGTGCTCACCAATCTCGCCGCAAACCGTGCCTTCGTCGCCCTGGGCAATCGCTATCCACTGCATCTCGGGCTCACCGAGGCAGGGCCGGTGGACACCGGGAGCATCAAGAGCGCACTCGGCATCGGCCTCCTGCTAGCCGAGGGGATCGGGGACACGATCCGCGTCTCGCTGGTCGGATCCCCCGAGGAGGAGGTGCGCGTCGCTCGTCAGATCCTCGCAAACCTGCAGGAGAAGGGTGACGGCCCCAACCTGGTCGCCTGCCCGACCTGTGGCCGCCTCGAGATCGACATGATGCCGATGGTCGCTCAGGTCTCCAAGGCGCTCGAGGGCGTGAAACGAACCATCACCGTCTCGGTGATGGGCTGCGTCGTCAACGGCCCGGGGGAGGGCATGCACGCCGACATCGGCATCGCCGGTGGCCGCCAGAAGGGCATTCTCTATCGCAATGGCAAGGTGGTCTCGACGCTGCCGGAAGGCGAGCTCGTCAACGCTCTCCTCGACGAGTTGCACGAGATCGCCGACGAGGATGCACGATTGATCGCCGAGGGAAAGCCCCTGCCGGTCGGTTTGAGCGAGCGCGAGGGCGTCCTCACGTAGACTGCTCCGCCATGGCCGACGAAAAGCGGATCACGGCGCAGAGCGAGGATTTCGACCGCTGGTACACGGATGTCGTCCGTCGTGCCGAGCTTGCCGACTACTCGCCCGTACGCGGCTGCATGGTCATCCGTCCGTACGGGTTTGCGTTGTGGGAGAACATCCAGCGCGCGCTCGACGACATGATCAAGCGCACCGGTCACGAGAACATGTACTTCCCGCTGTTCATCCCGGAGTCGTACCTGCAGAAGGAGGCGGACCACGTCGAGGGCTTCGACCCTCAGGTCGCGTGGGTCACCCGTGGCGGCGGCAAGGACCTCGAGGAGCGCCTCGCGGTGCGTCCGACCAGCGAGACGATCATCTGCTCCATGTACGCCGACTGGATCCACTCATGGCGCGATCTCCCGGTGAAGATCAATCAGTGGTGCAACGTGGTGCGCTGGGAACATCGCACGCGACTCTTCCTGCGCACCACCGAGTTCCTCTGGCAGGAGGGCCACACCTTTCATCAGCTCGACAGCGAGGCAGCGGAGGAGGTCGACACCATGCTCGACTGCTACCGCGAGCTCACCGAGGACTGGCTGGCGATTCCGGTGATCAAGGGGCGCAAGACGGAATCGGAGAAGTTCCCGGGCGCGCAGTACACCGTGAGCATCGAGGCGATGATGGCCGACGGCTGGGCGCTGCAATCGGGCACGTCGCATCACCTCGGTCAGAACTTCACGCGCGCATACGGCATCGCGTACAGCGACCGCGACAACCAGCGCCAGCATCCATTTCAAACGTCGTGGGGGCTGTCGGCGCGAACCGTCGGGGCGGTGATCATGGCGCATGGCGATGACATGGGACTGATCCTCCCGCCGAAGGTCGCGCCGATCCAGGTGGTGGTGGTGCCGATCACGCGCAGCAACGACGAGGCCGGAGCCGCGCTCGTGGCCGATGCCGCCGCGCGTCTCGTGAAGGAATGCCCCGCGGGAGTTCGACTGCGTGTCGACGATCGTGACGGCATGCGTCCCGGTGAGAAATACGCGCACTGGGAGTTGCGCGGTGTGCCGCTGCGCATCATCGTTGGAGCGAAGGACCTCGCCGGGGGCAACGTCACGCTGGTGCACCGCGTGGACGGTGCCCAGGAGGCCGTGCCGCTCGATGGGCTCGCCGCACAGCTTCCGCAGTTGCTCGAGGCGGTGCAGCAGGCGATCTTCGAACGTGCTCGCAAGCGGCTCGAGGAGCGCAGTGTCGACGTGTCGAGCCTCGACGAGCTGGTCGCCGCGTTTGCGGAGCGGCCGGTCTTCGCGACCGCACCGATGTGCAACACCGGCGAATGCGAGACCGCGGTCAAGGCGGCGGTGCATGCGCTCACGGTTCGCGTGCTTCGCTCCGACCGGCCGTCGGACGGAGCGCCGTGCATCGCCTGTGGGAAGCCGGCCGACTTCTACGCCTTGCTCGCCCGCTCGTACTGAGGCGATCCTCAGGGCTGGTCGACAGCGATCCGCTTGAGGTGCGCCCAGAACGCCTCGACGGCAGGCGTGTGCAGATCCCGGCGTCGCGCGGCGGCGAACGATTGCGACACGCTGCGCCCGGGAAGCGGGATGACCACGAGCCGGCCGTCGGTGATGTCCTGCTCCACAACCGAACGAGGCATCGCTGCGAACCCGAGCCCGGCGAGCAGCGCCGCGTGCAATGCGCCCTCCTCGAGCTCGAGGGTGTTCTCGGGATCGACGTGCGTCCCCAGCGCATGAGCCGCGAGGGCCTCGGTCGCGCTCCCGCGCTCATGGGCGAGGTGGCGATGGGTGACCAGGTCGCGCACGGCGGTGCGACTCGAGGCGAGCGGATGGTGGGCCGCGACGACGGTGACCAGCTGGGTGTGCTCGAGGACGATCGTCTCGACGCCGGGCTCGCGGACCGACGATCCCGCGAGGATGATGTCGGCCCGGCCCTCGACGAGCATGGTGACCAGTGACCGCATCGGCGCCAGCGCCAGCCGGACGTTGATCTCCGGATGGTCGGCAACAAAGGGTGCCAGCCAGCCCGACAAGCGGTGCGCCCCCATGACGCGCCCTGCCGCCACAGTCAGCTCACCGCGCTCGAAGGCGAGATACCCGACGCGCAATTCCTCGATCTGTCCGACGTCCTCGAGCACACGCACCGCAAGCTGCCGGAGCGCCCGGCCCACATCGGTGAGCTGCACATTGCGTCCCACGCGCTGCAGCAATGGCAGACCGAGCGTTGCCTCGAGACGCCGCACCACGCCACTCACCGAGCCCTGGGAGAGACCGAGTGCCTCAGCGGCTGCGGTCACGTGCTCGCGTTCGGCGACGGCGAGAAACGTGTGCAGCTGATCGAGCGTGATGCGGGGCCGCGGATGCCGGGGACGCGACTGCGGCGTGCGCATCGCGGCGTCAGCCGCGAGGCGCCGGTTCTGGGAGGAGGCCGCTGGCGTCGATGGCTGCGAGGACCGCCGCAACCGACTCGTCGACGGTCTGGGTGCCGCTGTCGACAACCACATCGGGCGCGTCTGGCGCCTCGTACGGATCCGACACACCAGTGAAGTGCTCGATCTCGCCGGCAAGCGCTCGCTTGTACAGACCCTTGACATCGCGCTCCGAGAGCACGTCGATGCTGCAGCTCACGTACACCTCGACGAAGCGGCCGATGCGCCGGCGCACCTCGGCACGAGTGTCCTTGTACGGGGAGATGGCCGCCGTGATGGCGACAACACCATTGCGCGTGAGCAGCTCGGCGACGAATCCGATGCGCCGGATGTTGATGTCGCGATCCTCTTTCGAGAAGCCGAGCCCGGCACTGAGGGTCTGACGAACCTCGTCGCCGTCGAGGACCTCGACACGCAGGCCTCGATCGCGCAGCTCGGTCGCGACGCGCTGGCCGATCGTTGATTTGCCGGCACCGGAGAGACCGGTGAACCAGATCGTGAGACCCGCGGTCATCCAGCGATCGGAGCCGCGACGGCGTAGGCGGCGCGAAGGATCTCCGCAACCTCGGGCCGGGTGAATTCGTGCGGGATGGGATCGCCACGGGTGAGCATCTCGCGGACGCGCGTCCCGCTCAGGATCACGCGATCGTCGGCACCGTGCGGGCAGGTCTTGGTGCTGGCCATGCTCTCGCACGCCCTGCAGTAGAAGGAATGCTCGAACTTGTACGCGGCGAAGCCGAGACGTTCGGCACCGCCGAGCTCGTCGAACAGCGACTGCGCGTCGTAGGTGCCGTAGTAGGTGCCGACCCCGGCAGCGTCACGACCGATGATGAAGTGCGAGCAGCCGTAGTTGCGGCGGACCTGGCCGTGGTAGATCGCCTCGCGGGGTCCGGCGTAGCGCATCGCACCCGGAAAGACACCCAGCACCACACGATTCGGCGGGTAGTACCCGTCGAGCAGCACGCGGTAGCACTGCATCCGGACCTCGAACGGGACGTCGTCTCCCTTGGTCACCCCCGATAGCGGGTGGAGCAGCAGCCCGTCGACCTGCTCGAGCGCGACCTTGGTGAGGTACTCGTGGGCACGATGCACGGGGTTGCGAGTCTGGAATCCCACGACGGTGGACCATCCACGGTCGGCGAGCGCCGCACGTGTCTCGGCCGGCGCCGATGGGACGTCACCGGCGGCCTGCGCGGCAACGCGAACCGGGCCGGCGACAACGGTCGGTCCCTGCGCGAACAGGGCCGCGACGCCGGGGTGGGCCTGGTCGCTGGTCCGGTACACCTCGCGCGCCTCGGCCTCGAGGTCGCGATCGTAGATCTCGGTCACGGTGAGCGCCCCGAGCAGGTGACCGCTGTCATCGCGCAGCGCGACGACCGCGCCCTCCTGGAGCGAACGCGCCTGGCCTCCGGCGGGGAGGGTGATCGGCAGTGTCCACGGCGTTCCATCACCGAGCGACGCGTGCTCGACGACGCTTTCGTAGTCGCGGCGTGCCTGGAAACCGTCGAGCGGTGAGTAGGCGCCGTTGCCGAGGAGTGCGAGATCGGCGGATGCAGTTTCCGAAACACGCAGCGAGATGAGATCCTCGGCGCGCGCGTTGAGGTCAGCGAACTCGTCTGCCGTCATCAGCAGATCGACAAGCGCTCCCCCGAGCGGTGAGATCAGGGTTGCCTCTTTCTCGTCCACTCGGGGCTCGCTTGATTCCAGGGTCATCGCGGTGAGTTTACCGGGTCAGCCCCTGAGGACAGCTTCGCGTCCCATCGCCGGTGGCAATCAGTCGCGGGAATTCACTCGTTGTACATACTCTCGTTACATCGTGTTTGAACGAAGCGCTGCGGCTCTACACTCATAAAGGCCGTGCCTATCAACGAGCTCATGGCCCGCGTGGAGTACCTCCCCAAGGAGGACCAGACCTCGATCCGGCGCGCCTTCGACGTGGCCGATCGCGCCCACACCGGGCAGTCGAGGCTCACCGGCGAGGCCTACATCGAGCATCCGCTCGCGGTCGCGGGCATCCTCGCCGACCTGCGCCTCGACCCCGAGACGCTCATGGCCGCACTGCTGCACGACACCGTCGAGGACACCGAGGTCACTCGCGAGGAGGTGCGCAGCCTCTTCGGCGACCAGGTCGCCAAGCTCGTCGACGGGGTGACCAAGCTCGGCAAGATTCACGTCAGCAGCGCAGAGGCGCATCAGGCCGAGAACATTCGCAAGATGCTCGTGGCCATGGCCGAGGACGTGCGCGTGGTGCTCATCAAGCTCGGCGACCGGCTCCACAACATGCGCACCATCAACGGGCACACCACCGAGCGCAGGCTGCGCATCAGCCGCGAAACACTCGATATCTACGCGCCGCTCGCGCATCGCCTCGGTATCTGGGAGATCAAGGGGGAGCTCGAGGACCTGGCATTCATGGAGCTGGATCCTGACAACTACCACCTCATCGAAGCGCGCCTGGCGAGCAATCACGAGCAGCGGGACGCCTTCGTCCGCGACGTCACCGAAATCCTCGGACGCGAGTTCGCACCGCTCGGCATGCAGGCCGAGATCGCCGGACGCACCAAGCACACGTACAGCATCCACGAGAAGATGATTCGCGGCCAGAAGGAATTCGGCGAGATCTACGACATCATCGCCATCCGCGTGCTCGTGGACTCCATCAAGGACTGCTACGGCGCGCTGGGCATCGTGCACTCACTGTGGAAGCCGCTGCCCGGACGTTTCAAGGACTACATCGCCATGCCCAAGGGCAACGGCTATCAGTCGCTGCACACCACCGTGCTCTCACACACGGGTGAGCCGATGGAGGTGCAGATCCGCACCCAGGAGATGCACGAAACGTCCGAGTACGGCGTCGCGGCGCACTGGCGCTACAAGGGTGGTCAGGACGGCGCCCGGATCGACGAGCGCTTCACCTGGCTGCGTCTGCTGATGGACTGGCAGAAGGAGGTGCTCGACGCCGAGGCGTTCGTCAACACCGTCAAGGTCGACATCTTCCAGGACGAGGTGTTCGTGTTCACCCCGCGTGGAGACGTGCGCTCGCTGCCCCAGGGATCCACGCCCGTGGACTTCGCGTATCGCATCCACACCGACGTCGGGCACGCGTGCATCGGTGCCAAGGTCAACGGACGGATGGTGCCCCTCGACCACCGGCTCGAGAACGGCGAGATCGTCGAGGTGCTGACCACCAAAGGCGTCCACGGGCCTTCGCGCGACTGGCTGAATTTCGTCAGGACATCGAGCGCGAAGGAAAAGATCCGGCAGTGGTTCAAGCGCGAACGCCGCGACGAGAACATCGTCAAAGGCCGCGAGATGCTCGACAAGGAATTCCGCCGGCTCCGGCAGATGGCGCTCGGCAGCGTCAAGGACGACCAGCTCCTCGAGCTCGCCCAGGAGTTCAAGGTCGCGACCATCGACGACTTCTTGGCGGCGGTCGGCTACGGCGACATCAGCGCCCGCAGCGCGGTGCTGCGCTTCGGTGCCGACGAGCAGCAGACCGACGACGATCGCATCCTGGGGATTCCGCTCACCAGCACGCCGGCCCCCACCGGCACCGTGCGCGTGCACGGACACGTCGAC